>JANYDC010000012.1 GCA_025359965.1 Pedosphaera sp. | reverse complement strand
ACCAAATCCAGGACCTCGCCGCCGTCTCCGCCAAAATCCCCTACCTGAGCGCCGTTTCCAACCGGCTGCAAAAACGCCTCTTCGACCTAAGCCTCAACCCTGAAACACCCATCAAAGAAATCGAACGCCTCCTCCGCCTGGTCCTCCGCATCGAAAACCTCCAACTCAAACAACAACAGCTCGCCCTCCGCGCCGCCTCCCCTGTAGGCCGGGTCCCCCGACCCGGCGTCCCTCAGTCCGCTCCTGCGAACAGCCCAAGTTCTGTGCTGACTCCCTGCGTCCCCACTCCGCCCACCCCTAAACCCGCCGGGCCCAACATCAAAGAACTGGAAGCCGAGCTTTAAAAACTGCTGGCAACCAGCCGAGTTCTCTCCAATAACAAAGAAAAACAAGAAATATCAAGTTTCCCGTCCACGACGCAAAAGGTCGTCCTGTCCTCACCCAACATCCCATTCCCCTCTATCACGTCTGCGATCAAGAAATAACAAGAAATATCAAATTCAGTTCAAACGACTGCCGGACCTTGATGCTCAGTACAATGCCTACCTGAGTTCCCTAACCGCCACGGAGCGGATTTGCAGGGAGCCGTGCTCGTGTTGAAAACCGACGGGGCACGGGCAGGAAGTCCGGGGAGATTAGCTTTTTTGATAACGGTCTGGCCGTTCAGGACCACTTGAGCTTTGTTTGAAACGTCAGTTCAGTTTCGCTCGGTAGAAAGTTTTTGGAATTACATCCAGTGAAGTTTTCGGAATCGTGAGCTTCGAGCTGCCGTAGTAGATTCCGTAGGGTCCGGCAGTGTCGGTGCCAGTACTTAACACAGGCACCGAAGCCGAGGTCTCAATCTTATTCCAGTTTATCAAGTCAGTTGAAAATTCCAAAGCCGCACTCCCGGCCAATGGTCCTCCAATTTCAATGGTGAGCGTGTCTTCGGCGGCATTGGACTTGCCGATCTTGATCAAAGGTGAGTTGGTACTTGCCACCGATGAACGTGTAATGGAAAGAATGTTCGTCGTCAGTGATCTTTGAAAGAAACCATCAGCCGCGACGATTTCAAAGGTATTCACTCCGGGTTGAAGCCAGGTGACGACACGGCATGTCGCCGTGTTGGTTCCTGTTGATGCGTCGTTGGGTAACCTAAGCCCGTTGATACTGATGCTAGAAATCCCGCTATTTCCATGCGCTGCGTCAGATGCCTCGCATAAGATTCCGGCAAACTCGGAATCCTGTGTTCTCGGCAAAATCGACGTCGACAATCCCGGCACGGTCGGCACGTATTGAACCTGTGTGGGATTGATGCCATTTGGATGATCATAGATGATTGCCTCATATCCCCTGACGGAATCATCCGATAAAAAATAGGAGCTGTATAGATCAAGAACCCATGGCCCATAGGCATCATCGAGCAGATCATCGAGGCCAAAATAAAGTGAGAATTGATCGCTTTGGTGCATGATCATATAGGCAAAAAGGTCGACCACCGCTGAATGCGCTAAATTGGAAATTAATCCACTGTCGACAATGAACGCTTCGTGGGCTCGCACCGGCACGTACTCGTTCCCAGCACTTGATGAGTGGAACGCCCACGACCAGATCGCGTCCCGAGCGAAGTTCACCTCGTTGCTTGAAACCGGATCAAAAGCTGTCGGGCAGACATTTGCAGCCGGATCTAACGCAACCAAGCTGCGAACCTTGGAAGGCATGCGCTTTGCGATTTCGTCGACAACATAGGCGCCGAACGAATGTCCAACTAAGTTGAGGTTTGAGGGTTGAAAGCCGTACGCTTGAAGCACAGGTGCAGCCCATGTCGCAACAGGAACGATGTTGGCGGCGGCGAGGCAAGGGGCTAGGTAACCTGTGTCGGCAAGTTTGCTCCAGTCTAACGTAAGAACCTGATCATTTGGGCGGGACATGCGGATTGCAGATGCCAGATTTGTTATGTTCGAAGATGTCCGGCTGGCATTCCAGCCATGAACTACGATCCATGTGGTCTTGTTCGTGACGATCTCTCCGCCGGGCACATCCGACCGCTGAATAGATACCAAGTGATCGCGGTCATATATCTCAGTACTTGCAGCTGCGGGCAAGATGGAAAGCTGCACTATTGAGACGAGAAGGCACAAGGCGCGTACAAGTGAGAGTGGCATGCTTTTTTGGACAGTCGATAAATTCATCACGAGGGTTGCTTCAAAATGGCTGGAAATAAATTAGGACGGATTCGTTTAGTTGTTTTGAAGTTTGAAGTCAACGGGATAGCGGAGGTGGACAGCAAGTCATAATGAAGATTCACTTTGGCTGGATGCTACCCTTCCCCAAGCGCGGCAAAGAAATTCCTTTCCTCAATTCCCGTCTCAATCCAAATCCCATCCATGCCCCATCCGCGGTTAAAAATTCCCCTTCCGGCCCTGTTCCGTCGGTCCGTTTCCTCACCACAGAAGCCCACGAGTTCGAATCCGTCGTTTTTGCCACAAAATCAATCATCCATTTGAGCACGCGAACTACGGCCGACACCGGCCCTCAAAACAAAGCCTTTCAAAGGCCGAATTTCCCCACAAGATTAGGAGTCAAAGAACTGACCACGAATTTTCCCATGCGGGGAAATGTTGAGCCATGGGGAAAAGCCGAACGATTTCAACCTGTCTCCTTTTGCTTCCGGTTCTCTGTGCCGCCACGGCGGTACGGTTGAACGCGGAGCCGGTTAATTTTAGCCGCGAGGTGCTGCCGCTGCTGTCGGACAAGTGTTTTTACTGTCACGGGCCGGATGAAAAGCATCGTAAGGCGGATTTGCGGCTGGATGTGGAGACGGCGGCCAAGGCCAAGGGCAAGGAAGGAACGGCCATCGTACCCCGCAAATCGGCCGATAGTTTGCTGATCCAACGCATTTTCTCGACCGATGCAGATGAAGTGATGCCGCCGCCCAAGGCGCACAAGGAATTAACGGTCGGGCAGAAGGAAACGCTGCGGCGTTGGATTGAGGAAGGCGCGCCATGGGGACAGCACTGGGCCTTTACCCCCTTGGAAAAACCGGCGATTCCGGCCGGTGAGGAAAATCCAGTCGATGCCTTGGTGGCCGCACGCCTCAAAAGTGAGGGCTTAATGTTTTCGCCCGAGGCCAATCCCCGCACACTCCTTCGCCGGCTGACTCTCGCTCTCAGCGGTCTGCCCCCAACACCTGATGAAATGGCCGCGTGGCTGGCCGATACTTCTCCGCAAGCCTGGGTCAAACAAATCGACCGACTGCTGGCTTCTTCGGCTTACGGCGAGCGCATGGCTTGGGATTGGATGGAAGCCGCGCGGTACGCCGACACCAATGGTTACCAAGGTGACAACACTCGCACCATGTGGCCGTGGCGCGATTGGGTGGTGCGCGCCTTCAACGCCAATATGCCGTGGGATCAATTTACAGTATGGCAACTGGCGGGTGACTTGCTGCCCGATGCGACCGATGAGCAACGCCTCGCCACCGGCTTTCTCCGGAATCATCCCATCAACGGCGAGGGCGGTCGCATCGCCGCCGAGAACCGTGTCGATTACGTCATGGATATGTCCGAGACCACCGGCACAGTCTGGCTGGGTCTGACCATGAATTGTTGCCGTTGTCATGATCATAAGTTCGATCCCCTCACTCAGCGCGATTACTACAGCCTCTACGCGTTCTTCAACCAGACCCCGGTGGATGGCGGCGGGGGCGATCCACAGACTCCACCTGTCTTGACGGTCCCATCACCGGCCACTCGGGCCAAGCTGCTGGCGGCCGAGGCTTCTCAGACTGAAAAACAGGCAGCTCTGAAAACACAACGTGAGGCTTCGATATCACGTCGCGTGGAATGGGAATCGAAATTGCTGGCCGCCGCCGCTCAGGAGCGGGCATGGACCACTTTGAAGCCGGACAACGCCAAGGCCAAAAACAGCGAGCTCACCATCCAGCCAGACTATTCATTGCTCGATGGCGGGCCGATTCCCTCCACCGATGATTACGAAGTGAAAGCCAAGCCCGGAGTGGGTCGATGGACTGGGGTTCGGTTGGACACGCTGAGGCATCCTTCCATGAAGAACGAGAGCCTGTCGCGCGCGGATAGCGGCAACTATGTTCTGACCACCTTTCGCGTCGAACGCCAGGACGGCAGTGCACCCGTCCAAAACGTGCCGATGAGTGCGGTCGAGGCCACCTTTGAACAGGGCGATTTGAAGTTGGCTGGTGTTTTGGACGAAGACAAGAACACCGGCTGGGGTGTGTGGGACGGACACGTGGTGGATCGCAGCCACGCCGCCGTGTTGCGCTTCAACACACCGCTTGAAACCACGACAGACACAGTCCTCACCATCAGCCTTCGCCACGAGTCGGGCAGCGCGCGGCACGTCATGGGTCGCTTTCGCCTTAGCTTGACCGATGCGGAGAAACCAAGCTTAACCAAAACTGACAGTGAACTGTTGGCCGCGTTGCGGACCCCGGAGGCTCAGCGTACGGAACTCCAGCGTACCAACGTCACCCTCGCTTGGGAGGAGGCCGACGAAACGCTGATGTCCCTGCGTCGCGAGATTGCCGCGCTTGAGACGCAAAGGCGGGAGATCAACGCGTCCCTGCCCAAGGTCATGGTCATGGCCGACCAACCCTCGCTGCGTGAGACTCATGTGCTGGATCGGGGGATCTACACCAAGCCGTTGGCCCAAGTCTCCGCCGCCACACCCGCCTCGCTGCCTCCCATGGCGTCCGAATTCCCGCGCAATCGGCTCGGCCTGGCCCGCTGGATTGTGTCGCGGGAAAATCCGCTCACCGCCCGGGTCACTGTGAATCGCTTTTGGCAGATGCTCTTCGGCACCGGTTTGGTCAAGACGTCGGAGGATCTTGGGGTGCAGGGCGAGTTCCCTCCGCAAGCTGCTCTGCTCGACTGGCTGGCGGCTGATTTCCGTGATTCCGGTTGGGATGTGAAACATCTGCTGCGCACCATCCTGACCAGCCATACGTGGCGGCAGAGTTCGCAAATGACCCCTGCCTTGCTGGAGCGCGATCCCCTCAATCGACTGCTTGCGCGGGGCGCGCGTTTCCGCATGCCGTCGTGGATGATCCGCGACCAGGCTTTGGCGGCGGGCGGCCTGCTTCGTCCGATGGACGGCGGAGCGCCGGTGAACCCCTGGCAGCCTGATGGGGTCTGGGAGGAAGCAACCTTCGGCAATGTGAAATATCAGCGCAGCACCGGCGACGATCTGCATCGCCGCAGTCTCTATACTTTTTGGCGGCGCATTGTCGGGCCCACCCAGTTCTTCGACACGGGGTCACGCCTCGTCTGTTCCGTGAAACCCTTGCGCACCAATATCCCTTTACACGCCCTCGCCACCAGCAACGACATCACCTTTATCGAGGCTGCGCGGGCTTTGGCTCAATCCACCGAGAGTGAGACTGAGGGCGAGGCGCGCGTGGATGCAATGATTAAGAGAGTGTTGGGACGCTCGCCATCGAAAGAGGAAGCTTCCGTGCTGCTGGCGGGAAGGGAGCGCCACCGACAGAACTTTGCCAGCGCACCCGAAAAGGCGCGGGCCTTTCTAAGCGATGGCGAATCCACCCCGCCTTTGGAGGCTCAGACCCCCGATCTCGCCGCCTGGACTATGACCGCCCTGACCATTCTCAACATGGACGAGACCCTCACTTTGGAATAACCCATGATGCATCCCATCGAACAAGCGCAGCGCCACCTCACCCGGCGACAATTCCTCGGACGCACCGCCACGGGGATTGGAACCGCCGCGCTGGCGCGCCTTCTGGCCGGGGATGGACTTGAGGCCGCCACGCCGCCGGGGTTGGCCGGCTTTCCCAGCTTTCCGCCCAAAGCTAAACGGGTCATCTACCTCTTCATGAATGGCGGCCCCACTCATGTGGATACTTTCGATTGGAAACCGAAGTTAAAGGAAATGCACGGCCAGCCCGTGCCTGAGTCCTACATCGGAGGAAAGAGGTTTAGCACCATGACCGGATCGGCTGGCGGCAAACTGATGCTCGCGCCGTTGGAGCCCTTTATGCAGCACGGCAACTCAGGCGCGTGGGTCAGCTCGCTCATGCCTTACACCGCCGCCATTGCCGATGAGTTGTGCTTCATCAAATCCATGCACACCGATGCGATCAACCACGCACCGGCAATCTCATTCATGCTCAGCGGAGGCCAGCTTCCCGGGCGTCCGACTCTTGGTGCCTGGTTGAGTTATGGTCTTGGTTCGGAGACAGAAAATCTGCCTGCTTTTGTGGTGTTGACTTCAGTCAGCAAAGGCACCTCATGCGGCCAGATATTCTATGATTTCTACTGGGGCTCCGGGTTTCTGCCCTCGCGTTATCAGGGGGTGAAATTCCGCAGCGGCGGCGAACCTGTGCTTTACCTCTCCGATCCCAAGGGCGTGGATCGCGGCATGAAACGCGACATGCTGGACGATCTGGCCAAACTCAATGAACAGAAGATGCACGATTTCGGCGATCCGGAGATTGCCACCCGCATCGCCCAATACGAGATGTCGTTTCGCATGCAGACCAGCGTGCCGGAACTGGCCGATATCAGCAAAGAACCCGCCTCCGTGCTGGAAAGTTATGGACCCGATGTCAAAGACCCCGGCAGTTTTGCGCACAATTGCCTGATGGCCCGCCGCCTGGTGGAACGCGGCGCGCGCTGCGTCCAGTTAATGCATGCCGGTTGGGATCAGCACAACTCGCTTACCACCGAACTCTACAATCAGTGCCGCGATACGGACCGCGCAAGTGCTGCGCTGGTTTCCGATCTGAAGCAACGCGGTTTGCTGGAAGACACGTTGGTCGTGTGGGGTGGCGAATTCGGCCGCACTCCTTTCATTCAGGGCAATCTCAATGACCGCCCGCGCTGGGGCCGGGACCATCACCCCTACGCTTTTACGGTTTGGATGGCCGGGGCTGGTGTGAAACCGGGGTTAACTTTTGGTGCGTCCGATGACCTGGGCATGAATGTTGTGACCGACCCCGTGCATGTTCACGACTTCCAAGCCACGCTCCTGCATCTAATGGGTGTGGATCATACCCGCCTAACCTATCGCTTTCAGGGCCGCGACTTCCGTCTCACCGATGTCCACGGCGAATTGGTGCGCGGAATTCTCTCCTAGCTGGTGAACAACGCTAGGTCGACCGAGAACCTATTCCAGCAACTATGGTTTTAGCTTCGAGGTTATGTAGTCGGTTTGCGGGGCTCGAGGATTCGATACAAGTAATGCGTCGTTGAAAGGAACGTTATAATTGCAATACAGGAATAAACCGCAATTATTCCTGCGCTAGTGGATTCCTCGGTTAAAACACCGACATCCTTGGCTGCTACGACCCCCAAGTACCCTGCAGCTGTCGCGATAAATGCGCAAAGGCGTAATTGCAGGCAGCTTTTCAGGACGATATATAAGAGCTTCCAATAAGGGGCTGGTTTCACCATCATTGCGCGTTGAGGCGGCCGATATAATTGCCACCGATTCTTTGCAGTTTATATGAGGCTCGCTCAGCTCCACAGGCAAACAAGTCAGCTATACCAACTCCAAAGGCTCCCGCGACGGAAAGCGTGGCATCCAATATTTCTTCGTCAATTTCACCGACATCATAACCCTTTTCACCATATTTCCCACAACAAATGCTCCCGAGAAAAAGCCTGAGGCAGCTGATACCCCCCCCGTCCTGTTGTAAAAGGAAACGGATTGTCTTCGTCTGCCAGATAATTATCAACTGCATAGACGAGATACTGGGATGCACCACCGAAAATCGCAGCGCCCCCCCCTACAACCATATAAGCCCACCGATTTCAAGCGAAGCCAGAGAAGCTCCCCCAGCTAATCCTGCACTGGCCAAAATTGCGATGCTGGACCCAATCCCGCCTATTGCCGCCCTGCTTGAATGCACCCATCAACGGATCGTCTGGATTCGTTATAGCACCAATTCCTGCTGAAATCCTAATCAAGAGAGGAATATCCGCCCATCTTTGTCCACCAACAATACAGGGGTATTTTGAGCGAATCCAAATAAATTCACTTCTTCTGCGTGTCATCAAGAAGCTGAATAATTTGAACCACTCTTTCCTGATAGGTCTCCTGCCTGTTGGCTCGTTGGTCGAACGATTCCAATTCGCGGACGATCTGCGGCAGGTAGGCAAAGCCTTTTTGTAGATCCTCCGCCAACTTCCTTTCCGCTCCGGCGTTGTTTCCGAGCTTGCGCGCGATGATGACTTCTCCAGCCCGAACAAAGTGTTCGTACAGGCAGGCGTTCCACGAGGTATAGCTTTGTTTCTTCATCACCTCCGCCAGAGGTGAATAAAGAGGCTCGGTTTGTTTGATCAATTCAACAGGCACGCGGTCGATGCATGCATTGACGAAGGAGTGGCCGAACTCATGCACGGATAGGTTACGGATTTTATCCACGCTGTTGAAACCGAGGTCCAGATTTGCCTCATCGAAGGATTGAAAGCTGAAGGGGCCGAAAACGTTATAGACGGTGCGGGTGGCTTGGTGGGTTTTGCCAAAACCCATGCTCGTGGGGATGTTTAAGCTGGGCACCAGACAATAGTCATTGAACCTCTGCCCGTAGAACGACTCCATCGTCCAAATAAATCCGGCAGGCGGCAAATTGCTGGATACATCCGCTTTCATGCGGTCATGAAATTTTTGGTTGTCCTTGAGATAGTCCGCAAAATTGATCTCATGATAAAACCGGTTCATGCCCTTGAGAAATTCGCCTGCTTTTCGTTCCGCCTCTGCGCGGTCCCCAGTTTTTGAAAAAGGAAGGATCGCTTCGGGGTCCGTTTGGGGTGTGAGTCGGGCGTTGGGGACTTCAGGCACCTCAAGAAGAAAACCAATCAACAAATCATTGTAGAAGCCTTGTTTCAAAACTTCGCGATAGGTTTTCATCATTGCTCCGTCCTCGAATTGTTTGAAACGCGCATAATTTCGGAGCGCGCCTGAATACCAGTCGCTCCACATGGCCTTCCGACCGTCCAATTCCACGATGTCCTTGTTGCCCAGGACATCAGGGGCAAGATCCAGTTGCATGAACAATCCGAAGAGCTCGATGTTGGTGTTGACCCTGACTTCGATCTGCCTTCCCGGAAGGGCGACAAGGTCGCAGTGATTCGAGGACGCGCATGAGACGAACAGGAGGCTAAACGCGGCAAAAACAGTTGAAATCAGGATTGCATTTGTTTTCATGAAAGATACTCCTCTAAAAAAGCAGAGAGATTCAGCTTTGGCGAATTGATTTGCGCGAATTTTCCCTTTCACCTTGGGGGGCTCTTGCCTTAAATGAAGGATGTCATGCCAAGCGAAGATAAAACAGGCTACAAAATATGGGCCGTAGACAACGTGGTGTACGGACCTGTTGAGCTGCCCACACTAATTGCGTGGATTAAAGAGGAGCGCATTCTGCCGGCGAGCTGGATATTCAGTGAACGCGCGGATCAGTGGTGCAAGGCTTCCGACCTTGAAGAGGCGAGGGTGATTTTCCGTAAAATGACGACCGGGACAGCCGCCACTGCTGCCGCTGCCGTGCCAGGCAAAGTGGCCCCCAACACCTTGCGCCGCGTTAAGGTTCTTTCGGCATTGTCGGATGCTTTACTGGCCAGGTTTTTGGAATTCGTCGAGGTTCAGAAGATTCGCCAGTTCACCGCAGTGGTGAAGCAGGGCGACCCGGGTGACGCCATGTTTTTTGTCTTGGAAGGCGAAGTTCGTGTGCGCATGGCCGTCGGAGAGCAAGAAAAAATTCTCGCACTACTTTCCGTGGGTGATTTCTTTGGCGAAATATCCCTGTTCGATCACGGCCCGCGCTCGGCGGATGTCATCTCAAACACCGATACGACTGTATTGAGATTGAGTGCCTCATCCTTCCAGAAATTGTCGGAAAAAGCCCCCGAACTGGCCGCGCCATTCCTGTTGGCCATGGGCCGGACGCTCACCGGCCGTATTCGCGCGGACAATAAACGGTACAAGGACACCCTTACTTTCACCACCCTGCCGGAATAAGGTGCGGTTGCGGTCGCGGATCGGCTTCAGAAAAATAGTCGATTCTCCCTATTGAAATCCTCGCGTCGCGTCCTATAGTCGCGTCGATTGTATTCTGATGAACGAACCAGTTAACCCGGTGAAATCTTGGGGCGTGGCAGACGCCCGTACCCTGTACAACATTGATCGTTGGGGCGCGCGCTACTTCGATATCAACGAAGGCGGCCATGTGGTTGTCAGCCCGTTGGAAGAGCAGGGTTCCAGCGTCGATGTGAACGACATCATCGAGGAGGCACGCTCGCGCAATCTTAAGTTCCCGCTGCTGATTCGCTTTCAGGATATCCTTCGCCATCGCGTTGAGGCCATCAATCAGGCCTTCCGCAATTCCATCGCTGAGTTTGCCTATCAGGGCCAGTACCGCGGTGTGTTCCCCATCAAAGTCAACCAGCTCCGCGAAGTGGTTGAGGAAATTCTTGATGCGGGCAAACCCTTCAATTTTGGCCTCGAAGTCGGCAGCAAGCCGGAGCTGTTTGCAGGACTCGCCCTGCAAAACCAGATGGGCGGACTGATCATCTGCAACGGCTACAAGGACACCGTCTTCGTCAAGATGGCCCTGATGGGCATCAAGCTGGGCAAAAAAGTCATCATGGTGGTGGAGAAGCTCGAGGAGCTGAAGCACATCATCTATATTTCCAAACAGCTCGGAGTTGAACCCTTGATCGGCATTCGTGCCCGACTTCTCAGCAAGGGCGCTGGGAAATGGGCCGAGAGCGGTGGCGAAAACGCCAAGTTCGGCCTGAGCACTGTTGAATTGCTTTCCGCCTGTGAACTGCTCAACCGCGAGGGCATGGCTTCCAGTTTCAAGCTGCTGCATTTCCACATTGGCTCACAGGTGCCTGACATCCTCACCGTCAAAAAAGCGGTTCAGGAAGCCTCGCGCTTTTACGCCAAGCTGGTCAAAATGGGTTTTCAGATCGAGTACTTGGATGTGGGAGGCGGTCTGGGTGTCGATTATGATGGCAGCCGCAGCGCTTTCGACAGCTCCACCAATTATTCTTTGCAGGAATACACAAACGACGTGGTCTACTACATCGCCGATGTGTGCAACGCCGAGAAAGTCCCGCACCCCATCATTGTCAGCGAAAGCGGACGCGCCATCGTGGCGCATCACAGCGTGCTGATTGTTGAGGTCTTCGGAGCCATCGGCAAGATCCGCACGGAAGTGCCTTTTACCTTTGGTGAAAACGAACACCCGCTCGTGCGTGAGGTGTTCGATATTAAGAAAAACCTGGTCCGCCTCAACAAGCTGGAGGCTTACCACGACGCCCTTGAACGCAAGGACGACGCTCACAACATGTTCACTCTCGGGCTAATGGAATTGCCCGAGAAGGCCAAGATTGAACATCTCTACTGGGAAATCAGCACTGCCGTGGTCGAGAGCTTCAAAGGCCAGGCCTATATCCCTGCTGAAATCCGCAAGCTCGAGGATTCGCTGGGAGACCAGTACCTCTGCAATTTTTCCGTGTTCCAATCGTTGTTGGACCACTGGGCCCTGGGCCAATTGTTCCCCATCATGCCGGTTCATCGTCTCGACGAGAAGCCAACCCGTGAGGGCACTTTGGTCGATATCACCTGCGATTCCGACGGGCAGATCAACAAGTTCATCGATCTGCGTGATGTCCGCGACACCCTCCCGCTCCATGCCCTGACCGGCAATGGCGTGCAGGATCCTTATTTCTTGGGGATATTCCTCATGGGCGCCTATCAGGACATTATGGGCGATCTGCACAACCTGTTTGGCCGTGTCAACGAGGTCCACGTATTTCTCGATCCCGATGAGCCTTCCGGCTATTACGTCGAGGAAGTCATCGAGGGCAACACCATCGTGCAAACTCTCGCCGCTGTGCAGTACGATGAGCACGAGTTGAAACGCCAGATGAAGACTCAAGTCGATGAGGCCATCAAGAGCGACCGCCTGAAACCTTCAGAGGGCATGCGTCTTCTTGATGAATACGAGCGCGGCCTCAAGGAATACACCTACCTTTCGTTTCAGTGATCCCGCATGATTCCGAGTCACGCCGCGCCCTCTGCTGAGTTGCTCCGTTCCCTGGGGCGATTGGTGCGGGGATTGTCCGCGATTTTCTGGGGTCTGCCTGTGTCGCTTTTTGTCTGCGTCAAAATGGCCATGACTGAGTGGGCCCGCCCATTCTATCTATTGGGTCCGATCATTTCCACTGCCTCCATCCTTTACGGGCTGCATCTTCTGGGCGGTTTTCAGAAGCAGGAGCGCATTTGGATTCACGCGCTGGACCGAGCCAAATTTGCGGCCCTGGCCACCGTCGGCCTTTCGCCATTCGTGTTCTGGTGGGGGCAGATGCCGGGTGAGACCTTCTTTCAGTATGCTATCGGCGTGTTTCTGCTCTCCGGACTGCTACTGATCTTTAACCTCAATCTGGTGCTGCGCCGATTGGCCGCCATGCTGCCAGACGAAACCCTCCGCCACGAAACCAATCTCTTCGGCGCCGTCAACCATGTACTGTTGATGGGCATGCTTATCGTGCCTCTCGCCTACGGCATCCTCCAGCGGATGCCCAGCCTCCCATCCTTCCTTATCACCACTCTGGTTTTTCTGGAGAACGCCCGGTTTGCCATTCTTCTGCTTTTCTTCCTGATTCCATTGGCAATGACCATGACGCTCACCTGGAAAATCAAGGAAGCCGTCTTCACCAGCGTCTTCCAGCCAGATTAACCGCCTTCGGGGCTCCTGAAACTCTCGAAATTCAGGTGCTTCTAAGAAGAAGTGCGCATGTTCCATGCACAGCCTTAGGCGCTGGAAAGATAAGGAATAGGAGGAATTATTGGTGAATACCATTAGAGAACAACCGATCATTTATGGTTTCTAACCGTCTTCGTATTCGCTGCTGTCCTTCAAAATGCCTGTGTTTTGGGACGGCACACCACCGCGAATCTTCATCTAATAGATAATTGATAAACGTCTCGAGCGATGGCCTCCAAAAAATACTCACCACACAATTGGCCGGAGTGAAAGCGAGAGCCCATGTAATTCTCAGCCGTATCCTCCAATTCGCCCTTTTGGAGTAAGCCGCTGTGCCCGAAATTTATTTGTGAAAGGATCATTCTTGTAGCCGCCTCAATTTCGTCGGCGGAATATTGGTTTCACCTATCATTTCCCGGGAAGTGGCTTTCCTGCCATACGGAAGACGCAACGCAGCACGTGCGCTCGACGCCATTGGGCCGATTTCTCGCTGCGAAAGTTGAACAAGGCGAGGTGCGCGGCGATGCTTTCCTCCACCGCGGAATCGTTCCCTAGAGCGCAATGAGCTGTCGCGCGAAGTTGATGAAGACTGCGGGCGGAAAATCGTTTGAGCGGTGTCAATTTCTGCCACTCGTCACAATGCTGAAGTAACTTGGCCCACTCCTTTTTTGATTCATATACGTCACCAATTATTTCCCATGCTTCTGCATTAGCAGGTTCGGACCGGAGAACGCTTTCCGCGATAGAGAGAGCTTCGTCAAATCGTTTCAGGTGAACCAGAGTGTCGGCTTTGAGGATTAGGACAGGAATAAGATCCGACTCTTTGGCGAGAATGCCATCCAGGACGGTCAGACAATCCGGATAAGCGTCCGCATAGTGGAGTTCCCACGCGAAGGCGAGGCGGGATTCGAAGAGTGATTTAAAATTGGCAATTTTGTCCACCCAACTCTCAAAAGCGGCGGATTTTGTGAAAACAATGTATTCCTTGCCGTTGCGTTCGGTTCGACGGTGGTTACCTGTAAAAAAATCCAAACCGACCATCAAACCACCCCGGTGTGCGACCCACTTCCGGAGAGCCAATGATTCTCTGGGATAAGCGGTCTTGAGGTATGGCAGCACGACATTTTGAGTCCATTCGAGACTCATTTTTTCAGCGTACCATTCGAGGTTGAAGCTTCTGTCCGCACGCCAACGGCCCCGACCGATCCGGACGGTATGGTCGTGGTGGTGAGCTACCTCATGAACGAATGTCTTCAACGCATGGAGGCGCAGGTAAAATTCGCACAGAGCCCGAGGCAAAGGCAGGCACATTGGATCATAGGCAAAGGCATAGACTGAGATGAGCCCCGCGTCTGCGGAATACGTCCCAAGGATCTGACCGCCGAAGACCCTTGAAAAAACTTCGTACGAGAGACGACCTGTGAAAGGGTCACGGTCCTCGCCGAAGTCCCCTGGCCAATCATCCACATACTGTTTGCCGAGGCACAACTGGATCCTGGCGATTCCCTCCGTGGCGGCGGCCGGTAGTGCGGCAAGAATGGCACGAATATCGGCGGGCGAGGCTCCGTGGTGAACAAATTGAGATTGATCGATTACCTCGAGAGGAATGGTCTCAGTGGCCGTGCCCGCGAGCGGGGGTTCTGGTCGATGCCTTTCTTTTGAGACGTGTTGTTTGATTCGTCGCTTTTGACTCAAGGCTTTCTGTGCCTCGGTTAGGGCGGTCTGCTTGTCCTCCGGGGATGAAAACTTTTTACGGCGCAGTTCGTCAATCGTGCGTCTGGTCGTGTGAATGCTGCGTGCCATGTTTTCAGTTGCCCCTCACTACGAGGACTTGAATGTACGTTGTGGTGATCGTTAGCAAATTATTAGGAGGGTATTTCCTCAATAGGGGTTCGGCACGCCAAATCCGCCCGACAATTTTCGGCCACGGAATTTGGCTGCCTCAATACACTGGTCCAGAATACTGTCGATGTGGTAGTTTATCGACATGTGGATGGCGGTTCAAAAAAGTTCGTTGCGTGATCTCTACGACAAGGTTGTGGAGGGTGGGCGCTTGGATGAAAGCGATGCGCTCAGGTTGTTTGAGTCGAAGGATATCAACGCGCTGGGGTCGATGGCTGATTTTGTGCGGCAGCGGAAGGTGGGGCAGAAGGCCACCTACATCATCAACCGGTACATTAATTACTCCAATTACTGCATTCTGAGCTGCCAGTTCTGTGCGTTCTCCAAGAAGAAGCGGGATTCGGACGGATTTCAGCTATCGGTGGAACAGATCGTCAGCAAAGCGCGCGAGGCTTTGAACTTGGGCATTACTGAGTTGCACATTGTGGGTGGGTTGCATCCCAACCTGCCATTCAGCTATTACCTCGATTTTCTTAGGGCGTTGAAGCAGTTGGATGCGCGGTTGCAGTTGAAATGTTTCACGGCGATCGAGATTCTTCATCTGGCGTGGATGGCCAAGAAAACAGTGGTGGAGACCCTGACTGAACTTCGCGCGGCGGGGCTGAATTCCCTGACTGGTGGCGGCGCGGAAATTTTTCAGGCTTCCGTTCGCTCGCAGATTGCCAAGGGTAAGGAATCCGCCGCCGAGTATCTGGATGTCCATCGCACCTGGCACAAGATGGGGGAGCGCAGCACATGCACGATGTTGTTTGGGCATGTCGAAAGTTTGGCGGATCGGGTGGATCACTTGCGGCAGCTGCGCGGGTTGCAGGATGAAACGCGGGGATTCACTGGGTTTATTCCCCTACCGTACCATGCGGACAACAACAATATCCCCGTCAAGGAGGGTCCCACGGGCTTTGATATCCTGCGCACCGTCGCGGTGAGCCGATTGTATCTTGATAATTTCGATCACATCACGGCCTACTGGGTTGGGATGGGGTTAAAGCTGGCGCAAGTAGCGCTGAGCTATGGTGCCGACGACCTGCACGGCACGATTGTGGAGGAACACATTTTCCACATGGCCGGCGCGAAGTCGCCCCAGGGTCAGACGGAAATGGAAATGGTGAAAGCGATCCGTGAAACCCGGCGCACTCCGGTGCAACGAAACACTTTCTACGAGGCGATCCGCACTTGGGACTCCCCTGAGCCCGAAGCGCCCGAACCCACTCCCGGCCCCAACGCCCTCCTTCAAGGAAACCTCGCCACCGCATGAGCGACGATGATTGTGATCAACCCCTGCCCAAACTCCGCATGGCCGAGGTCGACTCCCCCGACGAACTTGCGGCGAGGTTTGAACGCGAACGCCGCGCCACGCTGACCCAGCGTGAATACCAGCTTGAGGGCTCGCTACAGCCATTCCGCGTGGGGTCGGTGCCTTACCTGAACGCAGTGCCGCTGACGCGCGGACTGGAGGATGAAATCCAATTCCTGCCGCCTGCGGAGTTGGCTCGGAGGTTGCAATCCAAGGAATTGGATGCGGCGCTTGTCAGCATCACGGAAGTGCTGATGAACGACGGGTATGATGTCCTCGATGGCATTGCTGTGGCCGGTCTCGGCGAGATCAAAAGCGTTTTCCTTGCCCACAAGGCGCCATTGGAACAAATCGAGCGCATCTGGCTTGATCCCGATTCCCTGACGAGCGTCAATCTGTTGAAGGTTTTACTTGCAGAGAAGGGATTGAAGCCAGTTTTTGAAGTGCTGGAAGATCATGGCCTTGCTCCTCAGAAGGATGCGGTTTTGCTGATTGGCAATCCCGCCATTGAGTTCCTGAGAGCCGGTCACTCGCACATAATCTGGGATTTGGGAGCGGCGTGGCTGGAGATGACCGAGCTGCCCTTTGTCTACGCCGTTTGGGCCATGCGTCGTGGCGTTCACACGCCCGAACTACGCCGCCAACTCCGTTCCGCCCGCGATTTCGGGCTCGATACGCTGGATCACATCATCCGATCCCGGACGGAATATGATTTGGATTTCCGCAAGGATTACCTTGGCTGGCACATTCACTATCATCTCGGCACCGACGAGAAACGCGGAGTGGCTCGCTTTGCCGAACTTTTAGCAAAACACCTGGGCGTCACAATTTACCCGGCCAAGTTTGTGCAATAATTGGGTGACTCATAAGTCAATGGCCACGATCAGACGGGTTTCAAAAGTCTGGTGTTCCGAGCGGTTGATGCCGCTGTCGCTGGGATTGCCAGTGACCTGGGGCATGACGGTGAGGGTGACTCCCCATTTGGCTGTGCCGTAGTGGACATTGGGTCCAACGAAGACGCCGGTGCCGAGATGATCATTTAATGCGATTCCTTCGTACACGGCATGATGACGGGCCTCCAATCCAGCCGACCAGTGGGGTGTGATGCGGTATGACGCACCCGCAGTGAACTCGAGCACCGATTCCCTGACGGTGAGACCCTCTTCCTTCTCCCATTCCTGTTCGTAAGTGATGTTGGCGGCCAGCACCCATTTGTCACCGAGGTTTTTAGAGAAGATGATTTTGTACTCCAGCTCCTGCTCATCGCTTCCGTAAGTGGGCTCAAAGTAAAGCGCCAGGCCCACCGGCTGGGTGTTGGGGTTGAGCACCTGGTACTTCAACTCGCCTGAGACACCGTTGAAATTGAACTCGCTCGAATTCTGGAATCCTTCGGTGCGGGCCACGTAATGGTCATTGCGGAAGTTTAAGTATAGGGAGCCGGAAAGACGGTCAGTAATGCCATACTCGATTTCTTCGCGGAAGTCCCAGATATGCTGGTCGAAATTGCGATCCCCTCCGGGATAACCCTTTCGGTAGGTGAGCCATTGCTCAAACTCCCACTCGCCCTTGGGAGTGACCTCGGCCTCCTCTACGTAGGAGAAGAAGCGCTCATCGGCGCGGGCCGAGCTTAATGTGCCGAGCATTATCACGGCCAGCAATAGTCGTTGATTTGCTTTCAAACATACTTTCATACGGGAGCCATTAAGGCAGCTTCCAGCTAAGTCCGCTTTCGTCAGCTTGCTATTCTGTGTCGGTGGGTTGCGCTCCGTTCAGGGGGACGGAGTTTTTCGTTCAAAACTGATTCGCCTCACGTAGCCAAAATCGTTTTCCACAATGAGGATGTTGCCATCAAAGTCCATGCTGATACTTCGCACCTCGCTAATCTTGGCCCCGGGCGTATGGAACCAGCCGCCGTCTCCGGTGTGCCAGCCGCCGGGGGAGCCGTCAACGAATAAATGGATGATCCCATCCAGATCCACATACCAAATGCGGCTGCCCTCATGTGTGGCCAGCAGGTATTGTCCGCCGGGAAGGAACCACACGCCGCGCACTCCAAAGAGAGCGGTATCGGTGGCAAGAGCGCCGTCTCCCCCGCCAAAAGTGCTCCCGGTGCCGGCGATGATGGTGCGGGAATTATTACTTTCAAGCCGCCAGACCAGATTCGCTCCACGATCGGTGATGACCAGTCTTCCTAAAGGATCAAAAACGATGTTGCCCGGGTCGATTAGATTGTCGAAAACGACATCAGTGCCATTAATGCTCGGCGATACTTTTATTTTCTTCCCGTCGGCAAAATAAATGTGTGACTCATCGGCGGACACACAAAGAGACCGTCCGCCCGAGATGCCGTTCTTGGGGGCTACGACTGTGCTCATCACACCGCTGGTTGAAACTCGGCGAATTTTGCCGTTGCCCTGGTCCAAAATATAGAATGAACCGTTTGGCATGACCCAGAGCCCATTGGGAAAGGAGAGCCGCCGCTGTGTGGCGAGGGCCAAAGCGTTGCCGTCATCTCCGGGGGAACCGGTGCCTGCAACGGTGTAAATCTTGTTGCCCACCATCTTCCTAACGGCGTGGGCATTTTTGTCTACGATGTAGATGTTGCCGGCCAGATCCGCCATGGCAAAGTGCGGACGGGAAAGGTTGGCGCCCGTGGCAGAGCCTCCCTCATACGAAGGATCCCAAGCATTGGTAACATCATCGCCCACGTCGCCGTGGCCAGCGATGGTTTCGATGTTGGCATAGTTGGTCAGCAGCGCGATGTAGGCCGAGGATCCGTGGCTGATGTCGTTGAGTTGAAGTCTGAGAAACCCGGGGGACAGGGAGGGCAGGCGCGAGACCGATTGCAGGGTATTGCTGGAAAATACATTCAGCCAAGGTTGCCAAGGCTTATTCAAATCCGGCAGCCACTCAATGGTGGCGATCCCGTTGGTCAGGTTTCCCGACCAGGAAAGCGGCAGGCCTTTGCCGAAGCTTGAGGCATTCAAGCGAACTTCGGCTGCTGCGTCGTGAGTCAGACCAAAACAAATCACCAAACCGGCGAGCGCAATGGCTCCGCGCAGTAGTTTCAGGCATGATTGCATCGTAAAAGTAAAAGCATCATACAGGCCAAAGTAGGATTGAGAAAGTAGATGATGATCTTTAGGTGGTTCGCTGTTGGTTTGGCATAGTGGGTTTCTCCGATTATGCTGGTGCGTGCCTGTCAGTGTAAAACCGAAACGGTGCCCCATTATTTATGATGGGGACTGTGGGTTTTGCACGGCGGCGGTGCGGCAAATGGAAAAATTGGATTGGCTGGGTCGGCTGGAAGCCATTCCGGCGCTGCAACTTGCATTGCTCCACCCTGAGCTTTCCAAACGATTTCCGCCCAATGAATTGCTGGAGGCGATTCATGGTGTGACCAGCGACGGTCGATTGGTGCGCGGGGCGGCATGTGTGCGTTGGGCGAGTTGGCAACTTCCACTAGGCTGGCCGCTGGCTATGATTTTATGGGTGATGTGCTGTCTGCGGGTGGACGAGATGGGTTACCAATGGGTGGCAGGCAACAGGCATCGGATCAGCAGTTGGCTGGGCATTCCTGCAACCTGTGGACTGCCGAAGGCCAAAACTATGGAAGGGTCGTCCGAGACAGCCGGTAAAACATCGCTCCAGAAAGCGGCGGATTGACCGTCAAAAACCATCCCCCTTGCGGTTCATCAGCCGCTCCGGGAACTTCACTCCATTGGGCAGGTTTCAAGGTGGGGGATGATTCAATACGATAACCGGACACGCTGATATTCCAACGGAAGTCAATTTTGCCGTCCGCACGGGCGGCAGCACTTAAGGACGGCGCTGGAATCTTTAGGGCGACCAAGACATTGGTGGAGGAATCGAGCGATAGCTTTGAGATGTTGGTGGCTCCTCCTGAACGGGAAGTGATCTCGTATTCCCCCTTAAACCCGCGCAATTCAAGGTGGCCTTCGCCATCAGGAGTGAGATCAGCGGTGGTGCTCCATTCTTTGAAGACAAGGTTGCTCCACATGATCCCATTGGGTTTCAGGGTCCAATCCTTCTTAAAGAGCGCAGCGTCCGGCAGCCAGTGCTGGCCCGCCCAGAACCCCCACATCACCACCGCATTCACCGAGGGATGACTGAACATTACCGTCATGAAATCCCGCAGGTAATCGGCCTGCGTTTGCTCGTCAAGCACGTTGATGTCAAACTCTGTTGATTGGATGGGCAAACCGAGTGTGGCGAAGCGGTCCAGCATGGCCAAGAGATCCACCGGATCGGGGAGATAATCCCCGAAATGGCTTTGCATGCCCAGGCCCTCAAGGGGTGCGCCGCCGTCGAGCAGGTATTTCGACTTGTTGAAAAAATCATCGGTCTGAGTGCTCTTCAAACCGGCCACCTCAAGGTTCCCATATTCGTTGAGGTAAAGCTTGGCTTTGGGATCCAAGACATGCGCTAGTTTGAACCATTCGATCATTTCGCCGTACCCCAGTTTGTCCATGATGGTGTGGTTGTAGTAGGGCTCGTTAATAACATCCCATTCGACGCACTTGTCTTTGGTTTGCGTGAGGATGTTGGTGAAATGAGAGTTAATGCGGGTGCGCAGTCTGTTGGTGTCTCCAAAAAGCCCGGGCACGTCATTGGGGAGGAAATACACCTCATTCGTCGAAGGCCAGATGAGGTTGTGGCCACGCACCGGAATGCCGCGATCCCCCAGCCATTTGAGCGCATTGGTCGCGGTGCCCGGACCGAAGGGCTGCGAGGGTAGGTTGAGAGTTTGCTCCCAAACATACCATTTCAGATCATTCTCCAGCACGGCTTTGTTGAACCAGTTGGTAATGGTGGAGCGATAGCGGTTCAAATCGCTGGATGTGGTTCCCTGCCGGCGCCCAAGCAGCATCGGTCCATCCACCGCCGAGCCAAATCCAAATTGGTGCCGAGTCAGGCGTACTTGCACGGTGCCGTTCGTGACGGGGAATCCCGCCTCATCCACGAGATTTAAAGCCAGGTTGGCTTTTCGGAATTGCTCAATACGCGCTGCGGCGGCAACCCTCCACGGTGCATCCAGATTTCGTCCAGCATAGGTGAGATCGTTTGGGAATTGTGAGACAGTGACGTTTGGGCCGAAATTGGTCAGAGCAAGCGGCCCTACCTCGAGGCCCTGAGGTGGGAAGCCGAGGAAGAGCGTCACCTGTGAGCCGGCGGCCACATAATTGGAGATCACGCGGAAGGACAACCGGTACCTGCTCCATTCGGCAGAACCGAGCGCAATGGTGCGCGAAATGGATTTTTCATTGGGTGCGAGATGATTCTCGAAGTTGAAGGTGACAAAAGCGTTTCCGTTGACCGGCTGGACCCGGCGCAGCCAGATTTCACCGGCCAGCACGTCGTTCTTTTTCACGGCAGGAATCACAGGAACCACATACCCGGCATCATAAACGTGGGTGGTGCCTGCGGTAGTTGTAAGGCGAGTTGCGGAGTTGAAATTTTGACCTGTTACGGCGATGTTCTGTTTCGTCACAGGCCCGTACGCTCCAGCAGCGTCCAGCTTGAGAATGTTCGTCTGGCCCAAGGCGCAGAAGCTCACCATCCAAACCGCCAAAACAACGTGGATAAGTTTCATCCATTTCACAATACGTGGATTTTCAGGGAAATCCAAGGCGTACGAACAAGTCTTCCCTGCGTCCGGCGCATTCACATCATTCAAAATATAACGAATTGAGGACCTGGACGGCAGGCACGTGGGTATGGGCGATACTGTTGTCGTTTCAGTCTGTTTTTCTCTCCTTGGCCGACTTCAAGCCTTTCCAACCCCCGGAAATTGAGGTATGACTCAGCCTAAGGATATGAAAAGCAGCTTCCCCGCTTCCGAATGTCGATCCAAAACCACGACCGGATTCACCTTGATTGAATTGCTGGTGGTGATCGCTATTATTGCCGTTCTGGCTTCAATGCTGCTGCCTGCCTTGGCGGCGGCCAAGAACAAGGGTAAAACGGCTAAATGCCAAAGCAACCTGCGGCAGCTTTCCCTCGCGGCCGTCATGTTTGAGCAGGATACTCAAGTTTATCCGATCGGTTGGCCGCCAGCCAATCTCGCCAGTGTGAATCCAACGCCCATTTGGTACCGCCAGCTTCAGCCTTATTTGGGCAAGAAAGAGACCGTGGCTGGAAAGGGTGTTTTTATCTGTCCGTCGAGTTTGCAAAAGGCCCAGCCTGATGAAGGGCTCGGCAAGATCTTGCGGGAGGGAGGCTTTTGGGGGTACTTGGCTTATGCGCAGAATGGGATGATTAATAATGGCGTTGCCAACGTGTCGTCAGCCCAAGTCCTGGATCCCGTGGGGACACTTTTATATGCTGACACCGATGGTTGGGATGCTTGTGTCTACCCTGATGGTGCACCTGGCAATGTCTGTTACCGCCACAGTGGAGGAAATGAAAAGAGCGCTGAGACGGACAGGGGAGTGGCCGGTAAAAAGGGGGCCAAACGCCGTGCGAATGCCGTTTTCGTGGATGGCCATGCGCAATTGCTGGCGTCCGCTCCCGCGCGGATGTTTACTTTGGCAAGGGATTGACGTTTCCGCTGAAGGCGGTAGAAAGCTAACGCACTCCAAGTTGCTTCACCGACGTCATTGAATCAGATTGTTTGAGATATCTCACCCTTTCGTCAGCGTGGAGAAAATTTTTATCAATCGGGCACACATCCACAATCTCCCTAGGTTGGCTCAAATCAAAGCCTTAGTTCGCCATCTCAAAAAAATATTCGTTTGGGGCCGCACTCCATGCTCAACGCACGTCAATCACCGGAGCGTTGGTTTGATACGACCGGAGTGGTTTTAATGATTCCACAAATTGACGAAAAGCACTCGGTTGAAACAATTGCTCGCGCCCGTAGGATGACACTTTCTGTCTTGCGAATTCCGTGCAGAAGGCATCAATGGCCCGCGTATTACCATTTGCCTGAGCCTCGGCCAGGTAGTTTTGCACTTCCTCCAGCGGGTTCTTATACTCCCACCTCCAATGATACCATGCTTTGGACCTGCCCATTGCTTCGCCCAAACTCAGAAAGTAAAATGAGCACGTGACGACAGCGAGAACAACAACACTCACGCGGAAGATTGCTCTTCTTTTCCAGACCACCCACACCAGAAACGGCGCCACCACAAACAGCAGCACCCCCAATGAGAGGATGATCAGTGGTTCCAGACTCAGAGCTTTGGGTTGCATAGCATTGTTGTTAAATTATCGGTAGCAAAAGAGGAACAAGAGGGTGACTGGCGTATCGACCTGCGAACGGCCAAAGCCACTCCAACCATAAAGCATCCTGCGCATTCGTTTTGGTTTTGAACTCACGTATTAAATTCTAGCAAGAATGAAGCCTATCGCCCTTTCCCCATGCGAAAGCTGCCGTCGGCGAACAGGATGTGGCCATGGATTGGACATACAACCATCACCTCGCTGGAATTTCCTGTTTTTATATCGGCGCCGGTACGGAGTTGGTAGGTGATGTTCTCAGGTATCATCAGCATGAAGTGTGAAAGGGCGTTTTGATCGATGTCTTCAGCGTTTCGCTGGCAAAGCTCCATGCTCCCTCCGAGGTTTGTGCTGACATTGAATGGAAACTGACCCAGGTGATCTTCGGACCAAAGGCGCAGCGCCAAACCAATCGATTTCATGTTGCCTGGGCAGGAAATCTTGGATGCCTTGTGTATGGGCTCAGCAGGTATCAGCATGGATAGAATTGCCAGTGATGCCGCGCAACCCACCAGTAAAAGGAGTTTCGCCCTATTGTTCTGCTTTGCTTTCGGCTTTGGGTTCATGACTTCACCTTTGCATCTAACACGTCCGTTCGAGTTGTGGCGACAACCTTCTAGGAAGAGGCACTTGAGTCTTGAAGCCAAAGCTCTGTGGTGGTGATATCCCTTGAAAGCGGTAGAGGGCTACCGCAGTCCAAGACGCTTCGCGAATTCAATAACCCATGGTGAGTCCGGTTCCACCGCTTTTGCCGATGTTGCGAGAGGGGCATTGTTTGGTATGATGCTGGGGACGCCTATCAATGTGAGAACTCGCTGGCAAATCATGGCGCGCTCTGTCGCCGCTGGTTTGGGATTGTTTTTCCTCGGCTCCGCCCTCTCTGCGGCGGAGTCCAGCCCTGCTGTATCCTTTCGCAACGACGTGATGCCGCTCATGTCGAAAGCAGGATGCAACGCGGGCACATGCCACGGAAATGCCAATGGCAAAGGCGGATTCAAACTGTCTCTGCGCGGACAGGATCCCGATCTTGATTGGCTTGCACTGACTCGCGATCAGGGTGGGCGCCGGGTCAATTCTCTGGAGGCGACGAACAGTTTGATCCTGCTGAAGGGCGACACCACTTTGGCGCATGAAGGAGGTCAGCGTTTTCGTGCAGGCTCCGAATCATGGAGGCTACTGGCGCAATGGATCGCGGCCGGCGCGAAGGATGATGGCGATGCCGCGCCCAAACTGGTGAGGCTGGAAGTCACGCCCAAAGAGCAGGTCTTGATCGAGCCCAAGCGCGAGGTGAAGCTGAAGACTGAGGCCGTTTTCTCGGATGGTTCGCAGCGCGATGTTTCATCCGTGGCGGTTTATGACCCCGCCAATTTCCTCGTAACTGTATCGCCGGAAGGGTTGGTGGCCAGTGTTCGTCCTGGCGAGACAACCGTGAACGTGCGGTTTTTGCAAAAGCAGGTTCCTGTGCGCCTGGCCTTCGTGCCCAAGCGGCCCAACTTCAAATGGGGTCAGCCGCCGGAAAGTAATTTTGTGGATCAGCAGGTCTTTAGCAAGCTGCGCACTCTGCGTATGAATGCATCTCCGCTCTGCACGGATGAAGTGTTTTTGCGCAGGGCTTGTCTCGATTTATTGGGCATGATTCCGACGGACGCTGAGACGCGTTCCTTTATGTCGGACCCTACCCCCGACAAACGAGCCAAGTGGGTGGATGCCCTGCTCAAACGGCCGGAGTTCGCCGATTTTTGGGCACTTAAATGGGCAGACCTGCTCAAGCTTGAGGAGCGCCAGTTGGACCAGAAAGGGATGCGAATCTTTTATGATTGGATACACGAGAGCGTGGCTGCCAATAAACCGCTCGATCAATTTGCCCGCGAGTTGGTCTCGGCCCGCGGAAGCACTTACACGAACGCTCCCGCCAATTGGTATCGCGCGAATCGCACGCCCACCCAGCGGGCCGAGAACACAGCGCAACTCTTTCTGGGGGCCCGGCTCAATTGCGCGCAATGCCACAACCATCCTTTTGAGCGCTGGACACAGGATGATTACCACAATTGGACGGCGGTGTTCGCCCGAGTGGAATATCAGATTCTCGAAAACAAGCGGTCGGACGAAAACGACAAGCACGAGTTCAAAGGCGACCAAATTGTATTTCTAACCAACAACGCCTCGTGGAATAATCCGCGGATTGGCAAACCTGCCACGGCGCGTCTGCTGGGTGGGGCCTTGATCTCGGATCTTAAGTTGCCTGAAGGTCGTGACGAGCTTGATGCGTTGGGCGAATGGATGACGAGCCGCGAAAATTCTTGGTTTGCTAAGATGCAGGCCAATCGGATTTGGTTTCATCTGATGGGTCGCGGATTGGTGGATCCGGTCGATGATTTTCGCTCGAGTAATCCGCCTTCGCACCCTGAATTGCTCGAAGCCTTGGGACGTGAACTGTCAGCAAACGGATTCGATCCGCGCCATTTGATCCGCGTCATAATGAATTCGCGAACCTATCAATTGACATCGGAAACCAACGACACGAACTCGGATGATGAAAGCAATTACGCCTACAATCATTTGCGTCGTCTCACCGCCGAGCAGTTGCTTGATTCGCAGAGTTTGGCCGTCGGCGCGCCTCTGAAACTAGAGGGCCAGACTAATGGAACGCGCATTGCCCAAATGATTGAAGGTCGCAAATTTTACAGGCCGTTAAAGTCGAAGGAAGATAAATTCCTGGCCGCTTTTGGCAAGCCGCCCCGTTTGGTGTGCTCGGAAAGCGAACGTTCGAATGAGACGACCATGAGCCAGGCGTTTCAATTTTTAAGCGGGCCTCTCCTGAATGAATTGTTAACAAATCCTGAAAACCGTCTGGGTAAACTTGTGGCAAAAGAGAAGGATTCAAAGGACTCAATTGCAAATTTATATTGGGCCACGCTCTCTCGGCCTCCTGCGTTTGAGGAATTGAACCGGCTGGCAGTGCAAATGGATGCCGCAGCGGATAAGAGGGCCGCGTTGGAGGATATAGAATGGGCTCTGCTCAACTCCAAAGAATTTGTTTTCCGAAGGTAAAATGAAACATCCTTTCTCATGTTCGAGCTTCGCCTCCGGGATGTCTCGCCGCCACGCTATCAAGGTGGGAGGGCTTGGCATGCTGGGCCTGACGCTGCCGGGGTTGTTGCGTGCGGAAAGCCTGCCCTCGGCGGCAGCAAAGGTCGCGCAATCCAAGGTTAAATCGGTGGTGTTCCTTTTTCAATACGGCGGTCCCAGCCATCTCGACATGTTTGATATGAAGCCAGATGCGCCTGAGACCATTCGAGGTCCGTACAAGCCGATGTCGAGCAATGCGGATGGGATCCAGGTTTCCGATCAGCTGCCCAAGACGGCCAAGATCATGGACAAGGTGACGCTCATACGGTCGATGCATCACACCATGAACAACCACGTCTCGGCCGCGTATTACGCCTTGAGCGGGCATGCTCCCCTGACCGATGACCAAAGGCTGCGTGATTCCAATGATTTGTTTCCTGGCTACGGTTCAGTGGTGGATCGACTGGCTCCGTCGGGTGGCGACATGCCCACCGCGGTTTCCTATCCCTATGTGATCTCGGACGGATCAGTGGTGCCCGGTCAGCACGCCAGTTTTCTAGGCAAAAACCACGATCCGTTTTTCTTCTCGCAGGATCCAAATTCGCCCAATTTCAGCCTGCCGGAATTAAGCCTTCCCGCGAACATTTCCTTCGAGCGGATGCAGGCGCGGCGCGAATTGCAAAAGATGGTGGATCAGCAGGCCCGGATGATGGACAACCCGGCGGCGCGCGGTTTTGACACTTACTATGACAAGGCGATGGCCATGCTGCAATCGCCGAAGCTGCGCAAAGCTTTCAATATTTCTGAAGAGCCGGAGGTTGTGCGTGAGGCTTATGGACGTACCACTTATGGTCAAAGCTGTTTGCTTGCTCGGCGCTTGGTTGAGGCTGGGACGAAATTTGTGACGGTCTATTTTTCGGAATCCATCGGCGGCCAAAGCACCGATTCGGGAGGATGGGACACGCACGGTTTCAACAACACCAAGATGTTTCCCATCATCGAGAAGTATCATCTCCCAATCACTGAGCATACTTTGCCGACTTTTCTAAATGACCTCGAAATGCGTGGACTGCTGGATACCACGCTGGTCGTTTGGATGGGCGAGTTCGGGCGCACACCAAAGATTAATAAAAGCGCCAGCCGTGATCACTGGCCCCAGTGTTACACCACTTTGCTGGCGGGCGGTGGAGTGAAACGCGGGTTCGTTTATGGCGCATCCGACCAGACCGGCTCCTACCCTGCCGAAAAGCCAGTTCGCCCGGATGATCTGGCCGCCACCATTTATCACCTCCTTGGCATCGATCCGCACACGGAGGTTCGCAACACACAGCAACGACCTGTGCTGATCGCGGATGGCCAGCCAGTGTTGGACGTGATTGCTTAAAGGATCAAACTATTTGCGAGCTGCAGTTTTATCCAAGCCGGGAGAGGCAATGAATTGTGTGATCCGAAGGGCTGTCTCCGCATCCCAAACGCGCACTCGACCGTCGTCTGTTCCGATGGCCAGGTGTCCTGAGTCTTTATGGAACGCAACCGACGTGATGAGTTCGCCGGGGTGGTGGTAGTTCGTAAGCTCCTTGCCCTCGGGGAAGCCGAGCTTGGTGACATGTCCGTCCGCCAGGGCAATCAGTACGCTGGTGCCTGCTGAAATTAGGCCGGTGATGGGTGTTTCAAATTTAGCGAACACGCGCATGTGACCCGCGTCATTGCTGTCCCAGGCACGCACGGTGCGGTCAGAGCCAGCTGTTAGAACTACTTTTCCGTCGTCCACGAAAAGAATGGATTCCACCGCGCCTCCGTGTTCTCGGAAAGTCGAAACTGAGACGCCATTTGTGGAATTGTAAACACGAGCCGTTCGGTCGCGACTCGCCGAGGCAAGCCATTGACCATCCGCTGAAAAAACCACCCCATGAATCCAATCGGAATGTTGCTCCAGTTTCAAAATCTCGCGGGCGGTATTGATCGCGAATACTCGCACGGATTTGTCAGCCCCTCCTGCGGCAATTCGGAGGCCGTCGGACGAAAAAGTGGCGCAGAGTATTTCATCGCTGGAAACAACCAGCGCGGGCGGTGTCGTCTTGTTGGAGGGATCAATCAGGAAAAGCTCGCCGGAGCGTCCAGGTGCTCCGCCCGCCACAGCGAGCCGATCTCCGCGCGGCTGCCACGCCAGGCTGCGAATGCGTTCCGGCATTCCCCCCATGCGTCTGAGCAAAACTCCGTTGGTGGCATTCCAGAAAATGATTTCGTGGTAACCACTGCTGACTAGTTGAGATCCATCAACATTGAAAGCAAGCGCGGTGACCGGCCATGCATGGGCGTAAACTTTGGGAGCAGGTGGATGTGATGGGGCAGGCAAAAAGCTGGCCAATGGAGCGGTGCGGCTTTTGCCATCAAACCTGGCGCCGCTAGCAATCCACTCACGGATCGATGCTGTTTCTGAAGCAGGCAGGGGATCTGCATCCTGAGGCATGCGATCATCCGCGCTTTTCGCAATCAATAAATGGAAGAGTTGGCTGGCTTCAGCCTTGCCAGCGACCAGGGGCGCTTTGTCGCTTGATCCCGGCTTGAGCAGGGCCTCGAAAGTATCGAGCCGGTAATGTCCTTTGGTCTTCTCTGCTCCATGGCAGGCCACGCACCGTCTCTGCAGGATCGGCGCGATATCCGCGGTGAAGCTGATCACCCGGGCCGAAGCCGGCACAACCATCGCCAGGAGCGCGGCGAGAGTCATGACGGTGAGAAGATTTCGGTCAGGGCGCATCAGGCCAAGATGAACGGAAAAGCGGCGCCTTGAAAAGCGGCAAGATGTTCAGTGACCAACGCGCTGAAGCAATTGCTCAGGCTCGACGCAGGGGTTCCAGGCGTAACTTGGTAAGGCACCTCCAAAACCATTCCATGGGTCCGAAACGAAATTTTGCCAGCCAGATTCGGCTGATCACCATTTGCAGACAGATCACTCCCAAGGCGATGCTGAGAGTCACCAGGTTACCAATTTCGCCGAGCTTCCCCAATCCTATGGAGAAGAAAACGAGGCCGCCCAGCACACTTTGTGTGACGTAATTGGTCAGTCCCATGCGGCCAAAAGGAGCAAGTTTGGACAGTATGTGGTTCCACTTCGGACGCTGGAATAAGAGTGCGAAGCCAGCAATGTAGAACAAGGTATTCGCGAAATTCCAAGCATCGTAGGCTGATAATCCGACAAGTGCCATCCAAGGGGAGGATTCGGTCTCGGACTTTCCTGCGACTGCTTTGAGAGCAAAGAACAATGTAATGGCCACCACGGGTATTGCGATCGAAAGTCCCCCGGCCCATCGGAATAACCTGCGGAACAGGCCCGTATTTCCTGCCAGATCCTCAAACCAGCGATTGCGACCAGCAATCAGGCCCAGCAGAAAATAGGCAAACGTCTGGTACCCGCGCGAGAATTCGCCGAACTGAAATGCCAGCCGATCCATCACCCCGATCGTGATGTTCTGGTGCATCGCCTTGATGAAGGGGCCTTCCTTTGAGGTCTTGAAATGGGCCAGCGCTGAGGCCTCATCCCTTTTCTTCGCCGCTTCTGTTGCTTCAGGGGTGGCTTTGGGTTGTACGGCTGTTAGGACCACACGTGGCGCGCCCAACATCAGCACGAGGGCAATAATGATTAGAGTCTTGTCCCGGAGTCTTTCAAACCAGAGGAGTGGCACCGCCAGCAGGGCATAAATACTCAGGATATCCCCCCGGTAGAGAAAGCTGTGTCCCAGGCCTATCATTAAAAGAATAACCATCCGCCAAACGAAACGCCCCTTGCCCACCCCTTCCTCCCGCCGGATCAGTTGCAACGCGAAACTCAGGCCGAACATGAACGAGAAAAGGGCAAAGCCTTTTCCGCGAATCAGGATGAATGCAATGGCTTCAAGAATTGGGTCCGCCGGGCCGTGTTGGCCGTAGTTTTCCATTCCGGCCGGTGCCCCAGCACCCAAATATTGCTCCATGAAGTGAACGATGCAAATGGAGGCAAGCGCGAACCCTCGTAGGCAATCAATAAACTCAATGCGCGAACGCTTGGCGGTGTTCGCTGGAATTTCTTGTGGCTGCATGGATGCGGACTCTAACAACCCACTAGTCGAAGTCACGTTTTTACAAGGTCGTGCTCAGTGCCTTAGGTCAGAATCTCTTTCAGCACCTCCCCGTGTACGTCCGTAAGGCGGCGCTCGATGCCGTTGTGGTAAAAACTCAAGCGTTCGTGGTCAAGGCCAAGAATTTGCAGGATGGTGGCGTGGAAATCATAAACGGTGGCGACCTTCTCGACAGCTTGATAGCCGAAGTCGTCCGTGGCTCCAAAGCTGAAGGGTGCCTTGACCCCAGCGCCCGCCAGCCAGGCGGTGAAGCCCGCTGGATTGTGATCCCTTCCGCTGGCTCCCGCCTGAAAGGTCGGCATGCGGCCGAATTCTGTACACCAGACCACCAAGGTATCTTTTAGCAGACCGCGTTGTTTGAGATCAGTGAGCAGGGCAGCGGTCGGCTGATCCAATATCTCGCCGTGCACAGTGTATTGGTCCTTAAGTACTTTATGGCCATCCCAGTTGCTGGTGCCTTCTCCGCCGACTTGGTAGGCACCATTGAATAGTTGGACAAAGCGCACTCCTTTTTCGATGAGGCGCCGCGCCAAAATGCAGTTTCGCGCGTAACCCGCCTTAACGTTTTGGGTGGTGTTGCCGGTGGCGTCCGCTCCGTACATCTTGAGAACATGCGCCGGTTCGGTGGAAATGTCGCTGACCTCTGGGACCGACAATTGCATGCGCGCCGCCAGTTCGTAGCTGGAGATGCGGGCGGCCAATTCGGTGTCGCCCGGGTATTGGTTTAAATGATGCCGATTGATCTGGGCGATGAACTCCCGGGTGGATAAGTCTTTTTGCGCGCTGATCCCCTGAGGCCGTGCCAGATTGCGCAAAGGCTTGGTGGCGTTGAAATCCGTTCCCTGAAAAGCCGCTGGAAGAAATCCCGGGTTCCAACAGTTGCCGGCGGATTGTGGCACACCCCGAGGATCGGGAATGGCCACGTAGGCGGGCAGGTTGTCATTGGCGCTGCCGAGCGCATAAGTGGTCCAAGCGCCTATGCTGGGAAAGCCGTCGAGCGTGAACCCTGTGTTCATGAAATTCTCGCCAGGACCGTGAGTGTTGGTCTTGCCTTTCAAGGAGTGAATGAAGCACATCTCATCGGCGAGTTCGCCCAATCGAGGCACTAGATCAGAGACCATTTTGCCGGATTGACCACGAGGACGGAATTCCCATGGGCTTTTAGTTAGAGACCCTTGTCCGCCTTGGAAAGTGACAATCTTGTCGCCTCCGGGCATGGGCTGGCCGTGGCGTTTGATGAGTTCAGGCTTGTAATCGAACGTATCCAAATGGCTGCAACCTCCAGCCGAAAAAATCATCAGCACCTGTTTGGCGCGCGGGGCGAAATGGGGATCCCTCACGGCGTTGGGATTGGCTGAATTAATCTTCGGGCGGATGGGTGATTTGCCGCCCGCCTCAGCAGCCATGAGTCCGTCGCGCCCAAGCAATTGTGTCAGCGCCATCCCGCTCAGCGCGGTTGCGCTGTGACTCAGAAAGGCCCGCCTGTTTAGGAAAGGGTGAAAGCGCTCGGGCATGGCATTAACAATGGTTAAAAGACAAAGAGAAATTCGCTCGTATTGTAGAGCGCTCGACAAAAGGCATCCAGACCTTGGTCACGAATCATGGCCGCTGAGGCTTTGCGCTCAAATATGTCGGCTGTGCGCCCGTACATTAAACGAAAGGCTCGGTTAATTTGGGTTTCTGTTTGTTCGCCGGCCTCCCCCCGCAAACGTGCTGCGAGCAGATCGGCCTGTTGCAGCACAAAATTGCTGTTGAACAAATTCAGCGCCTGCAATGGGGTGTTGGACCGGCTGCGTTTGGGGATGACCTGATTGCCGCTGGGGCAGTCGAAGGCCCCGAAAACGGAGTCCTGTTCCTGACGGATGCGTGTGAGGTAAACCATGCGCCTGAATTCGTTGGTGCTGAAGTTCTCCTTGGGGAAATACCGGTAGACATTATCAACCTCCATTTTCTGAAGAAAAAATCCAGGACCACCCATGCGCAGATCAAGGGAACCGGACACCGCGAGCATGCAATCGCGAATGGCCTCGGCCTCCAGTCGTCGCGGTGGGTATCGCCACAGCAATCGTGCATCGGCATCTATGGCCATTCCATCAGGACGCGGCGAGCTGGATTGACCGAAAGTGCGGGAAAGCAAAACCAGTCGCTGGATATGCTTTATGGACCATCCACTGCGCACAAATTCGTCGGCCAACCAATCCAACAAGGCCGGATTGGTGGGGATCCCTCCATTGGCACCAAAATCACTTGGAGTATCCACGATGCCTGTGCCAAACCCATACTGCCAGATGCGGTTCACCATCACACGGGCGGTCAGCGGATTGGTGGGGCTGGCAATCCACTCGGCGAGTTTCTTGCGCCGCTGTTGCTCGGGTTCGTTCAGGGACAATCCCAGCGAGCCGATGACCGCCACCGCACCCGGTGCCACTTCCTCACGTTCCTGCAATGGATCGCCGCGATACAGTCGGTGAGTTGTTTTAGGTTGAGCAAAAGTGCCAATCCAAGCCATAGGACCTTTCGACAACTCGGTGACACGCGCCTCGTCTGTGCTTATTTGATTCTGAAGGTCGCCAGCGAGAGTGGCGTCTGCTTCGGGCAAGTATTTTAGGTAAGCTTTTGGATCATCACTCCCTATGGAGTCGCGGTCTTTAGCGGAGGCGATTTCGGTCCATTGCCCCGCTTCCCCCATGGCTTCAATGCGATAATCGGTGACGAGCCGATCTTTGAGATGGTCCTCCCGGTCACGACCCCAGGTAATGCGCTGAATCCGTTTCTTGGCGGGAAAATCGAGTTGTACCCAGCCCTTTCCGTCCGTGTCGGAAATCCAGCTTTTGGTGTTCCCGAAACTGCCGTCATTCAAGTGTTCCAGCTTGTGGATCGCATAACCCGGCAATGTGCCTGATGCCGTTGGCTTCGTGCCGGCGGAGGCAAGCCCTACATTCACGTCATTGCTGTCAAATACCTCAACTTCATCCAGGCAAGGTTCCCCTCCGGTTGTGGCGAGGATGGTGAATCTCACCGCCAATGCCTCCACTGGCGCGAAGCTTTCCTCGTTCAAGCGCGCATTGACAGGCAAACGGAGGGGGCTGCCGGACGTGCCTGCACGCTTGGTGGCCTCAGCCGATTTTTTAAACTGATCCAGTGTGGACCGCTTTTTTTTCAGCTCGCGCGTCAGCACCTCCATTTCCTTTGATTCCGTTGCACTGGGTTTGCGCTCCAGCCGTTGCTCCTCGAAATTCACACCGGCGAACACTGCTTGGATTGCGTAATAGTCCTTCTGCGAAATGGGATCAAACTTGTGATCGTGGCAGCGGGCACAACCCAGTGTTAAACCTAGGAAGGCCGTGCCCGTGGTGTTCACAATATCAGCCAGTTCGTCCTGACGCTGCATCAGGGTCAGGTTGGGGTCCGGGCTCTTAACAATGTCGTACGCCCCGGCCACCAGAAATCCGGTGCCGTCTTTGGCTCCGAAGGCATCTCCGGCGATCTGTTCCCTCACAAACTGATCGTAGGGTTTATCCTCATTCAGCGACTGGATGACGTAATCACGATAATGATAGGCATTCTTGCGATCGCGGTTTGTTTCGAATCCATTGGACTCCGCAAATCGCGCAACATCCAGCCAGTGCCGGGCCCAGCGCTCACCGTAACGCGGGCTGGCCAGAACGCGATCAACCAATCGCTCCAACGCATCCGGACGGCTGTCATTGACAAAACTCGCGACATCCTCGGGTGTCGGCGGTAACCCCTGCATCACCAGGAAGATGCGGCGGATCAAAGTGCGGCGATCGGCGGATTTGCCCAGCTTCAACTTCTTTTCCTGAAGCTTGTCCGCCACGAAGGCGTCAATGGGATTGGCGTGGCTCGCGATGTGGTTCGAATTTGTGGGAATCGCCGGACGTTCGACTGGTTTAAGAGACCAGTAAACCTGCTTGGGTGATGTGGTCTGGATTGGCCAAATCGCGCCTTGATCGATCCAAGCTCGTAGCGCTGCGATTTGTCCGGTCGTCAGCGGTTCGCCCTTCTGCGGCATCTTCATATCGGGGACCAGACCCGCCACAAAGTGAATCAAGGGACTGTCCGCGCTATGTCCCGGCTTGATGGCTGGCGCATAGTTTTCTCCACCCTTCAGTGCTGACTCCCGGTCGTCCAACCGAAGATTCCCCTTTTGTTTGGCGGCTCCGTGGCACTCGACGCAATGGCTTGAGAAAATGGGTTGGATATCCCTGACGAAATCAACCGTGCGCTTTTCGGCCGGCGGCAGCTTTTCGATATCCTCAGCCGCCAACGTGGACGCCAACGCCGTGCCGGGGTGCATTGAGGGTAGGGCAAACAAAACCAGAGCCATCGCCCATTGGCATAGGGCCAGCAGGCGTAGCTTATCCGGTTTGAAGTTTTTTATGCTCATCCGGCGACAATGGTTTTCAGGATTTTGGCGGCGAAGTTTTCGATTCGCCAACAACCCACAAATTCCATGCAAACATTCTCAACCAAACCAAAACCATTTACAACCGCAAGCACCCGGCATGTGGGTTGTTTTTTTTACGTGTGAGCACAAACTTTGAGCACACCGAAGATTCGTCAGTGTGGCTTTTTATGCTGAAGAACCATGGATGCCTTTAACAGCGATCCCTTTTAAAATCCCCTCACGCCTGGGCGGTGAAGTTGGTTGATCTCGACCACCATGGATTTGAAGCGATCGAGTCGTCGAGAGCGGGTAGCATCCTTTGAAGTGAAGCGCGCCATGACTGGGCTTTCGTTTTCTGTCCTGATGGGCGTATTAGGATTGCGCGAGAGTTCAGCACTACGCGGGTTTAGGTTTTGAAACCACAAACAGGTCTTCGATAGTCTTGATTTTAATGCATCACTGTATCACTGTATCATCGTATGAGGACTACTGTTACTTTGGATGATGATGTTTTGGAGGCTGCGAAAGCTCAGGCTCAGGCATCAGGGAAGAAGCTGGGCCAAGTCCTTTCGCAACTGGCGAGGCGCGGTTTGCGTGCTTCCCCACAGAGTGCCAGCAAAAGCGGGCTTCCCGTGTTCGACATTCCACCTACTTCCGAAATTATTCCTGCAAGTCGGGCCAGAGAAATGTTGGCGGAGGAGGCTGTGTGAAAGCGGCATTACTAGACGTCAATGTTTTGCTCGCCCTCGCCTGGCCAAATCATCAGCACCATGCGGCGGCCCACGCCTGGTTCTCGGCCCACGCCAACAAAGGCTGGGCCACTTGCGCTATCACTCAGCTTGGTTTCATCCGCCTTTCCTCGAATCCTGCGTATACCTCGAATGCAGTCTCTCCACAGGATGCAGCCACATTGCTTCGGCAGTGGACCATTCTGAAAACTCATCGGTTTTGGCCATCACCCGCAGCGGATGAGCCAGACCTTTATTGGCGAGCCATAGGCCACCAACAGATCAACGATGCTTGGCTCGTCGGTGTCGCCCTCCAAAACGCAGGCCATGTCGTCACTTTTGATAACAGGCTCTTGCCGCATGCCGCCGAGTCTGGACTCGTCAATGTCATCTCAGGTTAAAAATTCGTTTATGGGATGGTTGCGGGAAGTGAAACGACTGTTTGAGACTGCCAGACGCGACGGAAACCGGGGAACGCGACCGAGACGATCACGATGATCAGGAAGATAATGCTGATTAGGGCGTTGAGGCGGAAGAAGGCGACGTTGATCCATTTCAGGCTGCGGCGGCGGGCCAACCAGTGTTCGAAGATGATCGAGCACAAGATGACGATCAGACCAATGTAGTAGGGGGCTCGGAATTTGTTGATCAGGCCGAAGATGGCCAGCAATCCCCACATAATGAGGTGGGCGAGGAAGGCAAATTGGAGGCTGTTGGAAACACCCCAGCGCACCACCAGCGAGCCCAGCCCCGCGCCACGGTCGAAATCGACATCCTGGGTGGCGTAGATAATGTCAAAGCCGGTCAACCAGAGGGCCACCGCCAGCGTTAGGATGATGGGGCTCAGCGCAAATTCCCCCCGCACGGCGAGCCACGCGCCCATGGGAGCGAGCCCCAGTGCGATGCCCAGGTAGACATGGGTGAAATCGGTAAGTCGTTTGGTCAGCGAATAGAAACAAATGATGATCAGGGCCAGTGGGGCGAGAGCAAAGCAGAGGCCGTTGATGAAATAGGTGGTGACCAGAAAAGCCACGCCGCTGAGAAGGCACAGGGTCCAGGCGCTTTCAATGGAGATTTGCCCCGCAGGGAGATGACGTCCGGCTGTGCGTGGGTTTTTCGCATCGAAATGTCGGTCCACGATACGGTTGAAGGCCATGGCGCAGGTGCGCGCCGTAAACATGGCGGCGATGATGAGCAGGAAAATCCGCAAGCCCGGCCAGCCGCGATTTTCGCGCGCCGCCACCACCATCGCAGCCAATGCGAATGGGAGGGCAAAGACGGTGTGGGCTATTTTGACAAAATCCCCCCATTTGGCGAGTGTTTGGAGCAGTTGTGGCATGCGTTCTTAAACTCCGTGTCGCCAAGCTGCGAGCGGTAAGGAATGCGTTGATCGGTGGTGCATCATGTTGCAGCAGGAGCCTAACGCTGTGCGTTGGCGCAGCAACTGTGTTTTTTTGATGTTACCCAGCGGCGCCGGGATGACTAGCTGAGTTTCTTGACCCCCATCCCAATTCCTCCACAATCCATGGTAGAAAACAACCATATCTAGTATGCCTGAAAACACCAAACTCCTGTTCGGCTCGATCCTTCGCATGGCCTCGGCCGATTGCGTGTGCGACATTGGCTCGCGGGATGGTGATCAATCCCTGTTTTTCAAGCACTTGCTGCCATCGGCGCGGGTCTTCGCTTTTGAGGCCAACCCCATCAATTTTAAGAAGATGCAGGCCAAACCCGCGTTGAATGAGGCTGGCATCGAACTGCACGGAAAAGCGGTTTCCAACGAGAATGGCACCGCCCGGTTTAATGTGGTGGATGTGGACTATGACGATCCCAACTCCAATAAGGGGATCAGTTCATTGCTGGTTCGGGACGATCTGAAGATCAAGATGAAGGTCGAAATTCCCTCGGTGAGGATTGACGATTTTATTGCCCAGCACTTTCCCAAAGCTGAGCGTGTGGGGTTGTGGGTCGATGTGGAAGGCGCAGAACACATGGTGCTGTCCGGGCTGAAGGGAATTAGTTCCAAGTTAGTCGCCGTCCATGTGGAGTGTGCGCGTGAGGCGAAATGGCAGGGGCAGCAGCCCTACACGGAAATTGAAAAGCTTATGGCCAGCCATGGGTTTGACCTGTTGGCCACCAACCTTACTGATGACGTGAACTTCGCAGACTTTGTGTTCATCCACCGCGATTGGGCAAAGAAGTTGGGGCCTGCTTTGAGTAAGGCCCGCTTCAAGGGCAAATTGGCTGGCTGGTTGAGGATCGACAACGTCGCGGTCTTTCTGAAGTCGAATTTCCCCGGTGTCTACCGTTTCGCCCGCAGGATGTACATGCGTGTCGGGACCTGAGTGAGTCGAAAGCCCGCGGCTAGGCTTTGAGTTTTTTCTCCAGAATCTCGCCAATGAGGTTCGTATTCGCCTTGCCTTTGCTCAGTTTCATGACCTGACCCTTGAGGAAATTCAGCGCTGCCACTTTGCCTGCCCGAAAATCCTCCGCGCTTTTGGGGTTGGCGGCGATGGCTTCATCGCAGAATTTTTCGATGGCACCCGTATCGGAGACTTGGAGCAGGCCTTTTTTCTGCACGATGACTGCCGGAGCCTCTCCTGTGTTGAACATCTCGGCAAACACATCCTGGGCAATGCGCGAGCTGATCTTCCCGGAATCCACCAAATCGATCAATTCCGCCAAAGCCGCAGGTGGGAATTTGATCTCAGCCAGGGTCGTTTTGGTTTCCGTAAGACGGGCGCGCAAATTATTGATGACCCAGTTGGCCACCGCTTTGGGCGATTTCGAGGCCTTCGCAGCAGACTCAAAATAACCACCCAGCGGCACATCCCAAACGAAGGTTTGCGCATCCGAGGCAGGCAGTTGGTAATCGCGCATGAAACGCTGTTTGCGCGCGAGGGGCAGTTCGACCACGCACGCTTTGATGGAGGCGATGTAAGGTTCATCAGGCACGAAGGGCATCAGGTCCGGTTCAGGAAAATAACGATAATCGTGCGCCTGCTCCTTCGATCGCATGGTTTCGGTCATGCCCGTAACGTCGTCCCAACGCCGGGTTTCCTGGCTGAGTTTGCCGCCTTTGCTCACCACTCCGATTTGTCTCGGGATCTCATACTCCAGCGCATGTCGCACGCCGCTGAAGCTGTTCATGTTCTTGATCTCGATCTTAGCGCCCAGCTCTTTTTGCCCGACCGGCCGGACGCTGATGTTGACATCGCAGCGCACCATCCCTTTTTCCATGTCGCAATCACTGATGCCGCCGTAAACCAGGATTTCCTTCAGCGCGTTGAGGTATTCATAGGCCATGTCCGGGCTTGTAATCACCGGCTCCGAAACTATTTCCAGCAGAGGCACTCCTGCGCGGTTAAAATCCACTCCGCTGAAACGATCAAAGTGTGTGCTTTTACCGACGTCTTCCTCAAGGTGTGCCCGGGTGATCTCCACGCGACCCATCCCGCCGTTGAGTTCGAATTCCACAAAACCTCCGAGGGTTGAGGGCTGATCGTACTGGGTGACTTGATAGTTCTTCGAAGCGTCGGGGTAGAAATAATTCTTCCGGTCAAACTTCGCGAAAGGCGTGATCCTGCCATTTAAGAGCAATCCGGTGAGAGCTGTCAGGCGGAGGGCCTCCTCGTTGGCGACCGGCAGGACACCCGGCATGCCCAGACAAATGGGGCAGACGTTGGTGTTGGGCTCCGCACCAAACTCGTTGGCGCAGCCGCACCACATTTTGGACAGAGTCTTGAGTTGGACGTGGGTTTCGAGCCCGATGACAGCTTCGTATTCCATGACAATAAATTCTGGAAAGGGTTTTACAACGGGGGTTTCTGACCGCGCCAAGGGCTGCTTTGTTCGTAGGCGTGGGCGAGTTTAAGCAATGCGGCCTCCCCGAAAGGTTTGCCGAGGATCTGCAGGCCGAGCGGGAGTTTTGGCTCCTTGAGAAATCCGCACGGCACACTGATGCCGCAGATGCCGGCCAGATTGCACGAGATTGTGAAAATGTCGGACAGATACATTTGCAAGGGATCGTTTGATTTTTCCCCCGCCTTGAAGGCCGCAGTCGGTGTGGTGGGCGTGACAATCGCGTCCACTTTCTCGAAAGCATTCAGGAAATCCTGGCGGATGAGTGTCCGCACTTTCTGGGCGCGAAGATAAAAGGCGTCGTAGTATCCGCTGCTTAGGACATAGGTTCCCAGAATGATGCGGCGTTTGACTTCCGGTCCGAAGCCCGCGCCACGCGTCCTGCTGTACATTTCAATCGGATCCGCGCCATCGACACGTTTGCCGTAACGCACGCCATCGAAGCGCGCCAGGTTGGCACTGGCCTCGGCAGGAGCAATAATATAATAGCACGCGGCCGCGTAATCCGTATGAGGCAACGATATTTCCACGATGTCCGCACCCAGTTTTTGCAATTGGTCCACCGCCGCTTTGACTGCGGCCGAGACCTCGGGGTGCATCCCGTCGATCATGTATTCCTTGGGGAGTCCAATCCGCATTCCCTTGATGCTGCCCTCCAGCGCCTTCGCGTAATCAGGCACTGATTCGGGGACGGAAGTGGAATCCTTGGGATCAACGCCACTGATTGCTTTTAATAACAATGCCGAATCGGAAACATCTTTAGTAAACGAGCCAATCTGGTCGAGTGAGGAGGCAAAGGCCACTAATCCGTAGCGCGAAACCCGGCCATAAGTCGGTTTCAGTCCCACGCAACCGCAAAGTGCGGCGGGTTGGCGAATGGAACCGCCAGTATCAGAGCCTATCGATGCGGAGCATTCATCCGCCGCAACCGCCGCCGCCGAGCCTCCCGAGGAACCACCAGGGATGCGTTCCAAGTCCCATGGATTGCGCGTGGTGAAGTAGGCTGAATTCTCAGTCGAACTGCCCATGGCAAACTCATCCATGTTGAGCCTACCAAAAACTATGGCGCCGGCCTCGCGCAAGCGGGTGATCACCGTGGCGTCGAACGGTGAAATGTAACCCTCTAGAATTTTGGAGGCGCAGCCGAGCGGCTGATTTCTCACCGCCAAGACGTCCTTGATCGCGATGGGAACTCCGAGGAGGGGGCGATGAGCCGCTTCTCCCGCCGCCACAGCGCGGTCGGCTGCATCTGCCTGGGCCAAAGCATCTGCCTCGTCGTAACTCAGAAAAGCTTTCACCTGGCCGTCGATCTGGCGGATGCGGTTCAAACAAGCCTCGGTCGCCTGGCGTGCGCTGGCTTCTTTTCGACGAATGGCGCGCGCTAGTTCCCCCGCTGTGAGTTGGTTCAGTGTTGACATGCGGTGACTTCCTTATTCAACAATCTTGGGCACGACAAAAAGGCCGTTTGCTTTGGTGGGTGCATTGCGCAGCGCTTCCGCTGTGGGAAGTGAGCCTGTGACAACATCCGGGCGTGTGACATTGACCAGCGGCACCGCATGTGCCGTTGGCTCCACTTTGCTGACATCCACCTCGCTGAGCTTGTCGATGAATGCGAGAATGTTTCCCAGTTGGGTGGAAACCCGCTGAGTCTCTTCCGGCGTCAGGGACAGGCGCGCAAGGTGCGCCACGTAATTCACATCAATTTCAACCGCTGCCATAAATATGATTGAGTTTGGGGCGGATGCCGCTTTTGAAAAAGGGAAATCTTTCAGCGGAGTAAGTTGGGGGGTGGTGGGGGAGCAAAGCGGCGAGACTGCTCCCGGATTTATCCATGCCAAGGCTATTGGGCAAACCAAAGCGGCGTCGACGCCAGACGCTCCGCCGCCGCACTCCGAAATATTGGGTCAATCCTCGTCGAACTTGCGTTTGAGCAGGGATTCCAGCTCGTCCACGGCTGCCGATGCGTCATGGCCATTGGCCCGCACATGAAGTTTCGAACCGGGGCCTGCGGCGAGCATCATGAGTCCCATGATGGACTTGCCGTTGACCGTCTCGCCGTCTTTTTCCACAAAAATATCGCACTCAAAACGGTTCGCTATCTTGACGAACATCGCTGCCGGACGCGCATGTACGCCGAGCTTGTTGACCACGGTCAACTCTTTCTTCACTTCGGCGTCTGATTCTGGATTTTTGCGGGCTGCACACATCGGCACATGGTTTTTACCTTGAAATAAGAGGTTTCACCAATTCTTTTCTCAGAAATATGGATTCTCGACTCGAATCAGGGGTTCAAAATCCTTGTCGGTCAATTTAACGTCGTTCGATAGGGACGGATGTGGGGACAGTTTTCAGTCAGGCGTCGTGACTCGACCTCTCGAATATCACCCTTTGCGGTTGCTCTCATGGGCCATTTTGGCCAACAGCCGCTCGTTCAATTCCCTGGCGGGATTGTGGCCTCCTGCTTTCAGCTTGGTCTGGAAGGCCGCCACTTCGATTAACCTGGCCAGATCCCGGCCTGGTCTTACCGGGATGGTAATCTCGGGGATGGGGATGCCCAATATTTCCACGCATTTTTCGTCCATGCCCAGACGGTCCACATCCGGCACATCCTCCCAGTTTCTTAGGACTACAATCAGGTCTACTTCCTTTTCGTGGCGGATGGCGCGAACGCCAAACATGGCGGCGACATTGACAATGCCGATGCCACGCACTTCCATGTGGTTGCGCGTGATTTCGGCGGAATATCCCATCACATTCTGGCCATCCATCAAGGTGACTTTGGTGATGTCGTCCGCGACCAGGGAATACCCCCTCTCAATCAATGCCAACACGCACTCGCTTTTGCCGATGCCGCTTTCTCCCTTTATGATCACCCCGATGCCCAGAATATCGACCATGGAACCCATTTCTGTGCCGCGCGGGGCAAACATTTGCTCCATGGCAAGAGTGGCCAGGTTGATGAATTTCATGGTGATCAATGGCGTGATGAACACGGGCACATTGGTCTCCTCCGCTATGCGCAAAAGATCCTTTTCCGGCTTCAACCCGCGCCCAAACACCAAACAGGGGATGCGATGGTTGAGCAGCATGCGGTAACGTTCCAAACGCGCCTCTGGGGAGAGGGTCTTAAGAAAATGCTGCTCCGCATTGCCCATCACCTGCACCCTTTTGCCCGCAAAATATTTGGTGAAGCCCGCCAGCGCCAGTCCGGGGCGGTTTACCGTAGGTTCGCGGATAATGCGGCTCAATCCTGCCGCTCCGGCGATCAGCCGCATTTGCAGCGGCCCCGCCTGATCTTTAAAAAATCGTTCAACGGTGACTGTGTCCCGAACAATAATGCGTGGTGGCGCCATAAAATCTCCGTCACATGTTAAATTCCGGCCCGAGATAAGTTCCCCTTGCTCCGGGGTCGTTCACTATGAAATCAGCCGAACCCTCGCACACCACTTCGCCGCTCTTGATCAGATAGGCTCGGTCCACCAGCTTGAGGGTCTCGCGGGCGTTGTGGTCGGTAATCAATATCCCCAAACCACGTTCGCGAAGGCGTCTGATGATTTTCTGCACCTCGAATACCGTGATCGGGTCAATGCCGCTGAAGGGCTCATCCAAAAGCAGCAACTTGGGTGACGTGACCAAAGCGCGAGTGATTTCCAGCCGCCGCTTCTCTCCGCCGGACAATTGGTACGCCGGCGACTTGGCCACGCGCGTCAGGTCCAGTTCCTCCAAGTGATATTGTAGCCGCATTTTGCGTTCCTTGCTGCTTAGACCGCAGGTCTCCAGGATCGCCAGAACATTCTGTTCAACCGTAAGTTTGCGGAAGACGGAGGGCTCCTGGGTGAGGTACCCGATGCCCAATCTAGCCCGCTGGTGCATGGGCAGCCTGGTCATGGGGCGGTCCATGAAATAAACCTCCCCCTCATCCGGGCGGACTACCCCGACCACCATGTTGAAGGTGGTGGTTTTGCCTGCTCCGTTTGGACCCAGCAGACCCACGATTTCCCCCGCGCCCACATGGATGTCCACGCCGTTAACCACACGGCGGCGTTTATACTCCTTAACCAGGCCCTCGGTGCGGATCAGTTTCAGTTTGGGGGCTTCACTCATTCGTTGCGTCTTACGACGGTGCAGGATGCAACTGCCCAAATCAATCCTTTGCTTGGCCATTTCGCCATTGTGTCCTTTCCCCAAAGTTGAGATTCTGGAGGCATCACGAAATGAAAACTGTCGTTCTGATCGATGACGAGCACGGCTTCCGTCGTCTCCTTACCAGCTTGCTTGCCACGCATGGCTGGGAGGTTTTTGAGGCTCAGGATGGTGAAGAGGGCATTGCGCTGGCACTGCAAAAAAAGCCGGATGTCGTCATGTGCGACCTCCTGATGCCGCGTTGCAACGGCTTTCAGGTTTGTCGGACGTTGCGAGCGCAAATGGGGCCGCGCAGCAATACAAAAATTGTGGTCACGACCGGCAGTGCCTACGCCACGGACCGTCTCAATGCCTTCGAGGCCGGTGCCGATGAGTACATCACCAAACCTATCCGCGCCGATGATTTGGTGGCGATGCTTGAGCGCATCACAAGCCTGGTCAATCCACCGGTCGAATCTGGATTGGAAACCCCCTTGCTGGACCCTCATTCGGGCACAGTGGTTAGATTCTGGGGCGTTCGCGGATCGATTTCCACCCCTGGTCCCGGCACTTTATTTTATGGGGGGAACACATCCTGCGTCGAGGTTCGGGCCGATGGGGAGTTGGTAATTCTTGATGCCGGCACGGGCATCCGTTCCCTTGGGCTGTCGTTGCAGCAGGAATTTGGGAGCAGACCCTTTCGTGTCACCATCCTGATCAGTCATACCCACTGGGACCACATTCAGGGTTTTCCGTTTTTCGTTCCCGCCTATTACCCCAGCAACGAGGTTCATTTAATGGCCTTCGAAGGTGCGCGCCGCGGGTTGGAAGCCACTCTGGCCAGCCAGATGGAGAGCCCTTATTTCCCAATCTCCATGCAGCAGATGCCCGGGCATTTGGCCATCCATGAATTGCGCGACCTCGATTTTAAGGTGGGAACACTACCCGTCCTCGCGAGTTTTATGAATCATCCCGGGGTTTGCGCAGGCTACCGCCTCAACACGCGCAGCGGGTGTGTGGTGTATATGCCTGACAACGAGCTGCTGCCCCGGAAGAGCGAGGCCGGCGGCGCGACTACTGAGGCCAGCAATTTCATGGAGGAGCGGGATCAGCGACTGCTTGATTTTCTGCGTGATGCCGAGGTCGCCATGATGGATGCCCAGTACGATGCCACAGAATACGCGACACACGCGGGCTGGGGTCACAGCTGTGTGGATGATGTCGTGGATCTGGCTGTTCGCGCGAATGTCCGAAGACTTTTCCTTTTCCATCACGATCCTGACCACACGGACGCCAAGATTGCCCAAATGCTGGCAGGGGCTCGAGCCCTTGCCACCACTATGCAATCCTCCATCATCATTGAGGCCGCGCGCGAGGGAATGGAAATTCGGCTTGCCCTGCCCAAGTAACCTACAATTTACCTGCTTTGGCGCGGCGTTCCTTGATCTCCTTCCAGTTGGTCATGATGATGCCGCGGCTTTCGATCACTCTTTTCAACTCAATATCCTGCATGGCCATGGCATCAGCCAGCCGTGAGCGCCCGTTGGGCGCGATAAAATTAAATTCATCCGTAGGGATGGCTGGGTTGAGCACCATGACGGTCAGCCCCGGCCGGAGGATGTGCAGCATGCTAATGAATTTGAGCTTTTTCTGTCCCGCTTCCCACTGGGCGGAGGCGGTGTGCATATCATCCACCAGTGGAAGGCCTGAGTTCCAGATTCTAGTGGCGTGTTCCTTAACCATTTTTACCAAATTGGTGTTTTCAATGTTCGCGTGAGTCGCAAGGCCGGCCGGCAGCAGCACAGGGATCTGTTTTTCCACGGCTACCTTTAGGTAACGCTCAAAAAATTCCTCCTTGGCGAACAAGGCAGACAAATGGGAGACGAGGTGGGTTATGTTGATTCCCATCGCCTCAGCTCTTTCGATTTGAGCCCTTATCTCTGCTTCAACATCATCCGGGGTCGCTTTGGCCGCCAACAATGCCGTTGATTTCCACAAATAGCCCTGTTCATCCACCAGACTCGGAACTTTAAACCTGCCGCTGACGGGCCCCCAACGGTAGGCCTCGTATTCTGAGTTCAGCGTCAGCTCCACCCCGATATCCAGCGAGGTTTTGGTTCGAGTATAACGCATCAGGCTCGGCAGCCACGGACCGGTCATCATGGTTGCGATTGATGCGGACTCGCCTTTGTCCAAAACCTCAGTGATCCCGCGATTCACCGCATGGCTCATGCCGCCTTCGGCCAATTCGATCACCAAGACTGTGTCGTCGGATTTCCAACCAAGTCTCTCCGCATAAGTCGCTTCAGCCGAAGCGTTAGTGACGAATAGACAGCAGAGCATGGCAATCCATACCGACCAAGCTTTCATAAGTTCTAAGGGCTGATGGACAATGTTCATTTAATTCTTTGCTATCGTAAGAAATGGCTCCGAACCTTAACAGTCTGAAATGGATAGGCTCACGTGCGGAGATACTTCGCCACTGCCTCAGTGCGTGATCGGACGTGCAATTTTTCGTAGATACGGCGGATATAAGTGTGAACCGTCTCGAAGGAAATTTGCAGCTTGTCAGCGATTTCCTTGTAAAGAAAACCATGCGAGAGCAGCTCCAGCACTTCCTGTTCACGCGGCGAAAGCCCATCCGGGGCTTTGGGGGACGGAGCTGGAGCACTGAAGGATTGCACCACTTTCCGTGCAATATGGGGCGTCATGGGTGAACCGCCTCCATACACACTTCGTACCGCCTCCAAAATCTCTTCAGGCGGGGTCGATTTTAGCATGTAACCTGATGCGCCCGAGGCGAGTGCCTTAAAAATTTGGTCCGTATCCTCATACACCGTCAGCATCACTACCTGTATGGCGGGAAGTTTGTTTTTAATTCGTCCCACGCACTCGATGCCGCTCATCCCCGGGAGATTGATATCCATCAAAACCACGTCGGGGTGCCTTTTTGGCACATCGTCCAGTGCTTCCTCGGCCGTCCTATAACTGCTGAGACAGTCAAACCCTTGTTCACGGCTGACCAGCCCCGCCAGACTTTCGCGCACTCCATTGTCGTCCTCCACAATGCACACTTTGATCATTCGTGACTTCATAATCAGCACTCATCCTACTCGATTTACCTCATTCTGCTATTTGAAAAACTCAATCCTGCGAGTTGTGCGCCCACGTGCGACTCCAATGGGTACAACACCCCATGTCATGGTTCTGCCGGCAAGTCCAACATCTTGGACCGAACTGGCGCTGTCGTGTGGAGAGTCGCTTCGGAGTGCGTTCCTCGCCTACGAAGCGTCCCATGCGGCGGTGACGACAGTGGGGCAAAAATGGGACAGGGATTAAGAAAATGATGCGGACGCTTCCAGTGGGCCTTCAAAATTGGGTGGCAGACCATTTGCACCCACGACCAATCGAGAGCGAAGCACCTTTGCGCGCGGAGCTTTTTAGTGTGGAACAATTGGCAAGCCACGCCAAAGCTCTGGCTTCGCTCCATAAAGTAGTCACAAGTGAGGGCTCAAACTACCTGCTTGCCCGTTTGGGGCAGAATGAGCAAATACTTAGGACTTTTAACCGTGCCACACTGGACATAGGGGAGAATAGAAAAGTAACACCCGCTGCCGAATGGTTACTCGATAATTTTCATCTCATTGAGGAGCAAATTCACATGGCCAAGCGCCATTTGCCCCATGGCTACAGCCGTGAATTGCCCAGGCTCCTCAACACCGCCTCCGCCGGACTTCCGCGCGTTTATGATGTCGTACTTGAATTGATATCGCATGTGGACGCACAAATTGATGCCGATGCACTCCGTGCCTTCATTTCTGCTTATCAAACAGTGGCATCCTTGAGGCTTGGGGAGCTTTGGGCCATCCCCATTATGTTGCGTTTGGGGTTGATCGAAAATCTCCAGCGAGTCACCACTCGGCTCAGCATCGCGCGTGAGCACCGTGACCTTGCGGATGTGTGGGTCGATCGGTTGCAGGGCATGGCTGAGACAAATCCATCCCATCTTGTGGTGGTGGTGGCGGATATGGCCAAGTCTGATATGCCTGTCTCCAGTTCCTTCGTGGCGGAGTTTTGTCAGCGCTTATCCCGACAAAGTCCGGTCCTGCACCTCGCCCGAGGCTGGATTGAGCAACGCCTTGCGGGTCAGGGCTTGTCCATTGAGCAGATGATTCATCTGGAAAGTCAAAGTCAGGCGGCGGATCAGGTTTCAGTCAGTCATAGCATTGCCAGTCTTCGTTTTTTGAGCGCCACGGATTGGAAAGAATTCGTGGAAGAATTGAGTCTGGTTGAGAAAATACTTCACACCGATCCTGCCGGAATATACGGCCTGATGGATTTTTCAACGCGGGATCGTTACCGCCACTCAATCGAGTTTTTTGCAAGGAACAGCCCGCTCACTGAGGAGGAGGTGACACTGCTGGCCATCCGGTTGGCCAGTGAAAGCCCCTTGTCCAATGGGGCGCAGGTCCGCACATCCCACGTCGGCTACTACTTGATTGATAAGGGCCGGTCCACGCTGGCACGCCTTGTGAAGGTGCGATGGCCCTGGCGCACCATGCTCGAGAGAGTCATCAACCATTTTCCGCTGGGCTTCTACGCTGGCGGCATCGCTGCGATAACCGCCCTAAGCACTTTTGCATTTGTGCAGGAGGCATCAGCCTTGGAGTTGCAGGGATGGAAGCTCGTAGCCTTAACTCTTGTTTTCCTCCTCTGCTCCAGCCAGTTGGCTGTGGCACTGATGAATTGGCTCTCCACTCTCCTCGTCAGGCCGAAACTGCTGCCGCGCTTGGATTTTTCGTCCGGCATCGCTTCAGATTGCCGCACCATAGTGGTGGTCCCCACCATGCTCACAAGCGAACAGGGGGTTGATCGCCTGATTGAAGCCCTCGAGATTCACCATCTCGCCAATCGGGATCCCAATTTATACTTCGCGCTGCTGACCGATTTTCGCGACGCGCCTGAAGAGACCCAGCCGGGAGATCAAATGCTGCTTGAACGGGCGAAGGCCGGGATAGGGATGCTCAATCAAAAATACTTGGCTCATGGAAATGATCTGTTTTTCCTGTTTCACCGCCCGCGCCGTTGGAACCAGAGTGAGGGAACCTGGATGGGATACGAACGCAAGCGGGGTAAACTTACCGAGTTTAACGCGCTGTTGCGCGGCGGTTCCAGAACGTGTTTCGCCGAGATTGTGGGGGATACATCGATCCTCCAGTTGATCAAATATGTCATCACGCTCGACACTGACACGCAATTGCCTCGCGATGCCGCACGTCGGCTTGTCGGTACGATGGCCCATCCGCTGAACCGTCCAGAGTTCGACGCCGTGCGCGGCATCGTCTCCGAGGGCTACGGTATTCTACAGCCGCGGGTGGGTGTTAGCTTGCCCAGCGCCCGGAGGTCCTGGTTCGTCCGCTTGTTTGCGGGTGATGCAGGCATCGATCCCTACACACGGGAGGTTTCAGACGTGTATCAGGACGTCTTCTGTGAAGGCTCTTTTATCGGAAAGGGTATCTATGACATTGATGCCTTTCAGAGGGCCATGAGCGGGCGCTTCCCGGAAAACACCATTTTAAGCCATGACCTGCTGGAGGCCTGCCATGCCCGCTCGGCGCTGGTCAGCGATGTGGAATTCTACGAGGAATTTCCCTCGCGCTACAACGTTGACATGAATAGACGCCATCGCTGGATTCGTGGCGATTGGCAGATTACGCAATGGTTGCTGCCGCGTGTTCCCGGCTCGGACGCCCGTCGGATCGAGAATCCGCTTTCAGCTCTTTCGCAGTGGAAAATTTTCGACAACCTGCGGCGAAGCCTCGTTCCCCTGGCGCTCATGGCGCTCATGCTTTGTGGATGGGCCTTCCTTCCCGGATCGGGGGGCTGCGGATTGGTTCTGGTCCTCGGCCTGATCATGCTTCCCCCCCTTCTGGCTGCTCTCGTCAGCATTTTGCGAAAACCTTCCGATTTGCCGCTTCAGATGCATTTGAGGGATGTTGCCGCAACAAGCAGTCGTCAGCTCGCCCAGGTTTTTTTAACTCTGGCTTTTTTGCCTTACGATGCCTTCGTAAGTCTTGATGCCATCAGCAAAACTCTCTTGCGACTGATGGTGACGCACAAGCATCTTCTCGAATGGCAGACTTCGAGTGATTCCGAGCGGACCTTGCGAGCAAACTTACCTGCCTTTTATGCGACCATGTGGATCGCTCCGGCGGTGGCCTTGGCAGTCGGAATCTTTCTGGCGATGACGCAGCCAGGCCAGCTTTCCCTTGCTATGCCTATCCTCATCGTCTGGCTCGGCGCCCCTTGGATCGCCTGGTGGATCAGCCAGCCGCTTGAATCCCCTGCGCCGGATTTATCGGCGGGTCAATTGACGTTTCTCAGGCATACCTCCCGCAGGACGTGGCACTTTTTTGAGACATTCGTAACAGCGCAGGAAAACTGGCTTCCGCCGGATAATATTCAGGAAATTCCTTCGCCAACCATTGCTTCAAGGACTTCGCCCACCAACATGGGGCTTTCTTTGCTGGCCAATCTCGCCGCGAGGGATTTTGGATACCTATCGGCGGGTGGTTTGATCCGGCGAACCCGATCCACACTTGCCACCATGCTGCGCCTTGAGCGATATCGAGGGCACTTTCATAATTGGTACGACACCCGTACCCTTCAACCTCTCCTACCATTCTATATCTCAAGCGTCGACAGCGGCAATCTCGCCGGGCACTTACTAACCCTAGGCGCTGGGCTGAGGGAATTGGTCAATGAACCCATATTTACCCCACAAATTTTCGAGGGGTTGCGCGACACAGCAGGTGTGCTGAGGGCTCTGGTGGGAAGGAACGGGGCTCTTTCACAATTGGAGGCTGAATTGGCAAAAGCCACGCCCACCCTTCGCGCTGCATTCACCGTCTTGCAACGAGTGACTGATCAGACGGCCCAAATCGCCCTCACACTGCAAGGCGGTGACATCGGTCCCAATGAGTGGGGCCAGACTTTAAAGCAGAATTGTCAGGACCATTTGGATGACCTGCTTGCTCTCGCGCCTTGGTTGCGAATTCCCGACAGCTTGGTCCGCGCGTCAGGTGAGCTTGCCGAGAAGCTCGACCAACTGGACAGGTTTCCCACTCTTCGCGCCGTATCCCAGCTGGATCAATTGCTGGGTTCTCTTAATGAGGAAGCGCTTACGAATTTTTGCGCAGGCACCGGCTCATCCCCGGATCAGGAAGTGAAGTGCGTGGAGGACTGGCAGATATGCCTTCATGAAGCCGGGGAAAATGCCCGGGAGCGTATTCGCGCTCTTGAAACCCTGGCCGCACAATCGGACGAATTGGCCGCTATGGATTTCACTTTTCTCTTTGACGTCAAAAGGGATTTGTTCTCCATCGGGTTCAACATCACCGAACGCCGCTGTGATGCCAGTTTCTACGATTTGCTTGCTTCAGAGGCGCGACTTTGCAGTTACGTGGCCATTGCTTTGGGTCAGGTTCCCCAGGACCATTGGTTTTCCATGGGCCGTTTGCTGGTTGCCGCCCATAGCACCCTCCTTTTGGTTTCATGGAGTGGTTCCATGTTCGAGTATCTGATGCCGATGTTGGTCATGCCCAACTACGAGAACACTCTTTTGGACCATACATGCAAAGCGGCAGTGGATCAGCAAATGGAGTACGGGAAATTGCGCGGAGTGCCATGGGGCATTTCCGAGTCGGGCTACAACCGGACGGATGTTCACCTGAACTACCAGTATCGCGCATTTGGCGTGCCGGGACTCGGTTTTAAGCGTGGTCTGGCCGACGACTTGGTGATTGCGCCCTATGCCACTGCCATGGCCCTGATGATTGCGCCGCGCGAGGCCTGCGAAAACCTGCAACGACTGGAAGCAGAGGGGCGCGGGGGTGATTATGGCTTCTATGAGGCGGTGGATTACACCCCATCCCGTCTTCCTCCTGCCGAGTCCAGCGTCACCATACGATCCTTCATGGCGCACCATCAGGGCATGAGTTTGCTCGCGCTGGTCAGTCTGTTGCATAATTCTCCTATGCAACGGCGGTTTATGGCCTGCCCATTGCTTAAGGCTTCGGATTTGTTGTTACAGGAGCGGGTGCCCAAGACAGCAGCCAGCCTGCTCTCCGAGGATCTGAAATTGGAGGAGGCCAGGACCATTGCAGGTCCGGCCGAGGCGGTCATGCGTGTTTTCACGAACCCTGCGTCCCCAGCGCCGGAGGTCCACCTCCTGTCCAACGGGCGATACCACGTGGTGATCAGCAGCGCCGGGGGTGGCTACAGCCGCTGGCGTGATCTGGCCATTACCCGCTGGCGGGAGGATGGCACCCGCGACTGCTGGGGCACTTTCGTTTATCTGCGCGACATGACGACCGGAGATGTTTGTTCCGCCGCATACCAACCCACCTTGTGCGCCACGAAAGGGTATGAGGCCATCTTCACCCAGTCGCGCGCTGAATTTCGCCAGCACCATGCCGGCTTCGACATCCATTCCGAGATCAGCGTGTCCCCTGAGGACGATGTCGAGCTTCGCCGCATCACCATCACCAACCGCACCTCCGTCACAAGGGTCATAGAACTGACCAGTTATGCCGAGGTCGTCCTTGCGCCCTCTGCCGCCGACACGGCGCATCCGGCTTTCAGCAATCTTTTTGTTCAAACGGAGTTTACTCAAAAATCGTCCGCTCTTCTCTGCACCCGGCGCGCTCGATCAGAGGATGAAAGACCGCCTTGGTTGCTTCACCTGATGGTGGGGCAGGGGGGCAAGCAGGGCGTGCTTTCATGTGAGACTGACCGCTCCAGATTCATCGGGCGCGGCGGGACCCTGGCCAATCCCGCCGCGATGCAAACCGGTGCCTTGTCGAACACGGTCGGCTCCGTGCTGGATCCCATCATTTCATTGAGGCGCACCGTTTCTGTGGCGGCGCATGAGAGTGCCATTGTTGATCTCGTGGTGGGAGTCACTGAAAGTCGGGAAGCAGCTTTGGCGCACATTGAAAAGTATCAAAGCTCGCGCATGGCAGACCGTGCCTTCGATCTGGCCTGGACCCACAGCCAAGTGACCTTGCATCATCTGGACGCCACCGAGGCCGAGGCGCAGTTGTATGGAAGGCTTGCCGGCGCCCTGATCTATGCCGATTCCGCGCGCAGGGCCAATTCCATGGTGCTGCTAAACAATCGGCGCGGTCAAAATGGGCTCTGGAGCTACGGCATCTCCGGTGACTCGCCCATCATCCTGCTCCGAATTAGCGATTCGGAAAAAATTGAGATCGTGCGGCAGCTAATCCAGGCTCACTCCTACTGGCGAATGAAAGGGCTGACTGTTGATCTGGTGATCCTAAACGAGGATGTTTCCGTATACCGCCAGTCCCTGCACGATCAAATTACCAGCCTCATTTCCTCCGGAATCGAAGCCCAAATGCTGGATAAGCCGGGCGGCATTTTTGTTCGTCGGCTTGAGCAGATCCCCAACGACGATCGAGTCCTTCTCCAGGCCGCCGCGCGAATTGTTCTAGATGATGAGAAAGGCAGCCTGCTCGAGCAGTTGGCGCATCGCAGCGTTATGGATACTGTCGCCTCGGAGTTGATTCCCACCCGCTCCAAATCGGTTGACTGGTCCTTTCCTCCCCTTCCGCCGCGCGAACTGATCTTTGCCAACGGTCTCGGTGGTTTTACCCGGGACGGCCACGAGTATGTCATCATGCTCAAAGCCGGCCAGATGACGCCGGCTCCCTGGGTCAACGTTTTGGCCAATCCCTATTTTGGAACGGTTGTATCCGAAAGCGGGTCCGCTTACACCTGGGTGGAAAACGCCCATGAGTTTCGCCTGACCCCGTGGAACAATGACCCCGTTCAGGATACCTCCGGCGAGGCTTTCTACATCCGTGATGAGCAGACTGGCCAATTTTGGTCGCCCACACCTTTGCCCGCGCGCGGCGCCACTCCCTACGTGGTGCGCCACGGTTTTGGCTACACCGTTTTTGAGCATACTGAAAGTGGCATTGCCTCGGAGCTTTGGGTCTATGTGGCGATGGATGCCCCTGTAAAATTCATGGTTCTAAAAGTGCGCAATGTTTCCGGCCGCCCCCGTCGCCTTTCAGTCACGGGATATTGGGAATGGGTGTTGGGCGACCTAAGGCACAAAAGCCTCCTCCATGTTCAGACGGAAGTGGACCTCAAAACCGGCTCATTGCTTGCCCTCAATCATTACAACACCGAATTTCCTGACCGCATTGTATTCCTGGATGTGAACGATGAGACACGCACACTGACCGGGGATCGCAAGGAGTTCATTGGTCGAAATGGAACCTTGTCCCAGCCTGCGGCCCTAAAGCGTTCACGGCTTTCAGGCAAAGTGGGTGCCGGGTTGGACCCGTGCGGCGCCTTGCAAGTCGCCTTCAATCTGGCTGATGGACAAGATCGAGAAACCAGCTTCCGCCTGGGTGTTGGACGCGGTGCTGCCGACGTGCAGAACCTGATACGCCGCTTTCGTCGTGCCGACGCCAGCAAAGCGGCGCTTGAAGGTGTCTGGTCTTACTGGAACCGGACGCTTGGCACCGTAAATGTTGATACGCCCGATTCCGCCGTTAATGTCTTGGCCAACGGATGGCTCTTGTATCAGAACTTGAGCTGCCGGTTGTGGGGTCGAACCGGTTTTTATCAATCCGGTGGAGCCTACGGATTTCGCGACCAGCTGCAGGATTCCATGGCGTTGGTTCATGCCGAGCCTGCGCTCACCCGCGAGCATTTGCTCCGCGCCGCCGCGCATCAGTTCCGCGAGGGGGACGTGCAACATTGGTGGCATCCCCCGGCTGGACGGGGCGTGCGGACCCACTTTAGCGACGATTTTCTATGGCTCCCCTATGTCACCTGCCGCTACGTTTCCTGCGTGGCGGACACGGGTGTTCTTGATGAGAAAGTCCCATTTTTGGAAGCCCGTCCCGTAAAGCCTGATGAGGAGGCATACTACGATCTGCCCAGTCTCTCGGAAGAATCAGCCACGCTTTACCAACATTGCGTTAGGTCCATTGAGCGCGGCCTCAAATTTGGCGAGCATGGTCTGCCGCTCATGGGCTGTGGCGATTGGAATGATGGCATGAACATGGTGGGCAGGGAGGGCCGCGGCGAAAGTGTCTGGCTGGCGTTCTTCCTATACGACGTGCTCATGCAGTTTGGCGAACTGGCACGCTCACGTTCGGATAACCTTTTCGCCGACCGTTGTGTCATGCAGGCGCGGCTCTTGCAGCAGAACATTGAGCGGCATGCATGGGACGGACAATGGTATCTTCGCGCTTATTTTGACAGCGGCCTGCCTCTCGGCTCCCATTCTAACCAAGAATGCCAGATCGATTCCCTGCCCCAAAGCTGGTCTGTCCTCAGCGGCGCTGGCGATCCTTACCGCTCGCGTCAGGCCATGAAGGCCGTTGATGAGCGGCTCGTCCGCCGTGACGCCCGTATAATCCAATTGTTTGATCCACCCTTTGACAAATCATCACTCAGCCCTGGGTATGTCAAAGGGTATATCCCCGGAGTGCGTGAGAACGGAGGTCAATACACCCACGGTGCCATTTGGATGGCCATGGCCTGCGCCAAAATGGGGCAAAGCGAACGCGCATGGGAACTTTTCTCGCTGCTCAACCCCATTCATCACAGTTCCACCCCTCAGCGGGTTGCCACTTACAAGGTCGAGCCCTACGTCATCGCGGCTGACGTCTACGGAGTTGCGCCGCACACCGGAAGAGGAGGTTGGACATGGTACACAGGCTCGGCTGGGTGGATGTACCGCCTGCTTGTGGAGACTCTCCTCGGTGTTCACCTTGAAGGCGATCATTTGCGCCTGACACCCCAGCTTCCGAAGTCGTGGAACCAATACAAGATCCATTATCGTTATAGACGGACGATTTACCACATTACCATCACCCGTCACGGGTCTGATTGCACCGACGAGGATGAGCTGGTCCTCGACGGAACACCCCTTGAGTATAACACGGTTCCATTGGTGGATGACCTTAGTGAGCACTCTGTTGAACTTAAGCTCTGCAATCGTGATAAGCCTCCGGAACCTTGATGATTCGGACGCCGGTTATGATTATGTGCGCTTTGGAAGCCTAGGAGACCATGCCTGCCAGGGTTGACGCCGCCTCTTCGCATGCTTGCTTCGCGTCCTCTGTCGCCGCGTTCGCCACGGCCCCAACAGCCAGGTTCCTGGTCGCGCTGACCCAGAGCACTGCGTAAAAAAGATTGTTTGAGCCATTGTGCCAAATGGCGGGCCCGCGTGTCCACGCCGCCTCCCTCCGCTCCCAGCCCATCGCATAAATTTGACCGGACGCTGGCGTGTGCAGCTTTTTCCAGGAAGCAGTCTCAAGGTAATCTGTCTTAAGCCCCCGCTCGCCCCTCAGGTGCAGTGCTCCGTAGCGCACCAAATCCTGCACGGAGCCGTGGACCGTCCCGGCCGGACCGATCGCGGGCGGATTATCTTCCTGAATTGGACGGAAATTTTTCCCATCCAAGACATGCCCCCACGGCTCCTTGTTCTCTTCTGAGACCCCGGGATAGCCAAAACCGGCGGTCTTCATTTTGATTTTCTCGAAAAGCTCCCTTTCCAGCATGGTTTCCCAAGGCAAACCGGTTGTCTCTTCGAGCATCGCCCCGGCAATGGCGTAGCCTTGGTTGGAGTAGGTAAATTGAGTGCCCGGGATCGACGTCGGGGCGATCTTCAGCAGACCGCGTACGAAAATAGTGCGCTGTTGTCGGCGCGCGGCTTTTTTTCGCCAAGCTTCCTCCCATAAATCAGCAGGGGGTTGCGCGGGCGCTCCTCCTCGATGCCAGAGCAACTGTTCCAGCGTCACATCGCGGTAAAACGGATGGATATTCCCACTCAATCGCTTCAAAGCCTCCCAAACCGTCAAATTCCAGCGCGCCTTTTTCTGCTCCACCAATCGCGCTGCAAGCGTCGCGGTCATGGATTTTGTCAGCGAACCAAAGTGGAACTGATCATCGACACCGACTTTGGCCGTTTTTCCGACGCATCGAATTCCTGCCGCTCCTGCCGCCAGCATTCGTGAGCTATCCGCCACTGCGCCTGCCAGCGCGGGAATTTCATGCTTCTCCCTGATTTTTTCCAGATTCGACCCTGCGTCAAAAACCTCACCCGTGGTGATATTTTCCACGCCATACGCGCTCATCCCTCCCAATGAGGCCAGGGCAATCGAGGAAATAAAATGGCGTCTGTTGTGGCGCATGCTTGTTTGATCGGCTCCTTGAAGCGCTTCATTAACAGTACTGACACACCGGGGCAAGCCCGCTCCCAATCTGCTGATGGTTGACCCCCAACCGGCTGGCTAGTAGAGTGGCCGCGTCAAATGAAACGTTTGTTCCCAATTTTGATGGTTCTGACGGCCCTTGTGCAACTTGCCAGGGCTGCGACACCCTCGCTGGTGAATGGCATTGCCGTCATCGTTAACGATAACATTATCACTTTCAAGGATGTACAGAATTCCATCCGGGAAGATATTGATTTTCTGGAACGCCGCTACGCCAGCCAACCTGCGGTGTTGGAGCAAAGATTGAAGGATCTGCAGGATTCACGCATTGAGGAACTAGTTGAGTACCAACTTGTTTTGCACGAATACAAGACCGCTGGTTACAACCTGCCGGAATCATACTTTGAGAGCCGCATCACGGAGGACATGAAGAAGTATGAGAACCGTCTTACGCTGATCAAAACGCTTCAAGCCCAAGGAATGACTTATGAAGCTTATCGCGAAAAAATTCGTGAGAAAACCATTCTGGAAGTCATGTTTCGTCAGAAAGTTCCCAATGATCCCTTGGTTTCCCCATCAAAGATCGAAAATTTTTATGTGGAAAACCGTGAGCAATTTAAGGTCGCTGATCAAGTGCGGCTCCGCATGATTGTCCTGACCAACCGTAGTAGTGTTGAACTTGATCGGGTGGCATTGGCGAAAGAGATTTCCCAACAAATCAAGGCTGGTGCTGATTTTGCTGAAATGGCCAAGGTTTACTCGAACGGATCCCAAGCTGTCGAAGGTGGAGATTGGGGACTGGTGGAAAAGAAGGTGCTTAGGGACGATCTCGCCAAAGTGGCCTTCACCCTTAAACCTGGCCAGCTCAGTGATGTTATTGAGACTCCTCAGGGAGCCTACCTGATGAGAGTCGACGAAATTATCCCCGCGCACACCCGGAGTCTTTCTGAAGTGCGCGACGAGGTGGAGCAAACCCTCAAAACGCAGGAAACCCGACGCCTGCGCAAACAGTTCATTGGACGCCTCAAAGCCAAATCATTCGTCCGCTACTTCTGAGCGCGGCCAGCCTCCGCGCATAGGGATCGCGCTGGGTGACCCCAGCGGTATCGGGCCGGAGGTGACGCTCAAAGCTCTTGATTCAATTTCCCGGGACACCACTCGCTACCTACTCATAGGTGATGGCGATAACTTGGATGTAATAAGGCGGCAGCTAGGTTTGCCGCTGGAATGGACAACCTCCACCAGACCTGCATTCGAAAACCGGATCACCCTTTGGAATCCCTTGGTCGGAGCGCTTCCCGCTGACATGACGCCTGGTTGCAGGGCGGCAGCGGAGATGGCGCTGGCGTCACTGAAGGCAGCCGGACAACTCTGTCTGGAAGGGTTTCTGGACGGTATGGTCACTGCGCCTTTGAGCAAAGAGGCCATCCTCAATCTGGGTCAGAAATTTGTGGGCCAAACGGAGTACCTTTCCGAGATGGCCGGCGCCTCCGACACCACCATGATGCTCATGGGCGAGGATGATCGCGGACGCTGGCTGAGGGTCGCCCTGGTTACCACCCATCTCCCTCTTAAGGATGTGGCGGCAGCCATCACCGCTCCCAAGATCGAACTTGCTGTGCGCCGGGCGGGGGATGCATGCCGCGCCCTCGGTTTGCCACGCCAGCGCGTGGCTGTGTGCGGCCTAAACCCGCATGCAGGTGAAGGCGGAAAGATCGGCTGCGAAGAAATTGAGATCGTTATCCCCATCCTTAATTCCATGCGTGCAGCGGGCGTCGACGTGGTGGGCCCAATACCCGCTGACACCCTGTTCCACTACGCCTACCGTGGCGATTACGATGCGGTGGTGGCCATGTATCACGATCAAGGGCTTGGGCCATTGAAGATGGTTGGGTTCGATCGCGGCATCAACTGGACGCTGGGCCTGCCGTTCGTCCGAACTTCGCCCGACCACGGCACCGCTTACAATATTGCCGGCAAAGGAATCGCCAGCGGAGAAAGTATGGGTTGTGCCATCGAACTAGCGACACGATTGATACTCAAAAAGCCAATATGGACCTAAGGAGCTCTCCACTCTTCGATGCATTGTTGGATCGCCGTTCAAGACGCCTCGGTGCGGGCATGGGCATCCCTGCGGGGCCGCTGGCCTTTCAAAGCCAACTGCCGCCCTGCCCCTTGACCGAGGACGAAGAGGCCGCCATGGCCTTCGCCGCCTGTGGCATCACCGGGCCGGCCTTGGCCGATCTTTGTCATGCGCCCGGAGGCGGTGGATCCATCATGGCCGGGTTAGTGGGGCGGACCATTGCCAGCGGTGATGGCATCCAGACAGTTTCGTTAATTGTCATCAACGATAACGGGGCGTGGCTCATCCGTCGGCCCCAAGAGCTTGCTGCGCGGGACTTGCCGTCATTGATTCAATTGGCCCGCTCAGGCTCTTTGACCGAACTGTACCGCCGCACCCGCGTACAAATCTGCGAAACCCGCCCGCGCACCCCCATAAAACCGCTGTTCAACATCAGTGCCAACAGTTGGTCCGCCCATGCTCCGGGCAGCACGTATTTCCTCCCTGTCAACGACATGACCTTGATGTACCTCAACGGCATCATGGAAATTTTCAACGAGCACACCGGTGCATTTCCGCTCGATGAGAGGAACCATTTTCTACCGGCCGGGGTGGGGCGTTTCGCCATGAGCAAGGGTGGACATCTGGACAACGACCCGCACCACATGCGGGTGTTGACCATCCGCATCATCGAACAATTCGTCACCGAGTTTGTCACTGTTGAGCAGGGCATGATGATCCAGAATCTGGCGCTCATGGCCCAAGCCTTAGGTTTGGGCGGCTGGCCTAATTTTGCCAATCATGACTTTGCCTGGTTCGAGCCATTGGGGTTCAAGATGGAGCGCATGAAGGCCAGCCAATATCTGGGCACAGGTGCTCTGGTGGGCTTCATGATGGGGATGCTGGGAAAAAATCCCGAGGTGCCATTCCCTATTGGTCTTGAGCGTGATGGAAAGGTTTTACTCCGCGCACTGACCCCGCCCTATTTCAGTTCCATGAGCGAAGCGGTACAATCTGTGGTCGAGCTGAAATTTGGAGGCAACGGGATATTCCGCCAACCGGGCGAGGCCGCGGGTTGGAAGGACGCTGAAGGCGTAAAAAACGCCGTGCCTGCCACCAGCCAAAAAGCCATTGATGCGGCCACGGCTTATGCGGAGTACGTTTGGAGGAGGTATGGCCGGTTTCCTGCCTACCTTCCGCCGTTTCGCACCGTGCTCGGTTTCCAAGCCGTTCATTTGGATCCTGCCTTCTATGCGCAGTACTACAAGCCGGAGGCTCTGGCTCAAAGTCAGCGCGAGGATTTTAAGAAACGCGGAATCTAAACGGCATCGCAGCCCTTCTTCTCGACTTTTGTGCAACACGCTGAACTGCCCATTCTCCTACTCATCTGCATGATCGGATTCGGGCTGCTGGCCAAACGCCTGCTTATTCCAGAACCCATCATGATGGTGTTGGGTGGTCTCGGGGTCAGCCTCATTCCGGGCCTGCCCAACATTGAGCTTAAACCGGAATATCTTTTTCTTTTGGTTCTGCCCCCACTCCTTTATGCACAGGCATGGATAACGTCGTGGCAGGATTTTTGCACTAATCTGCGCGCAATCACCCTTCTTGCGGTGGGATTCGTTTTTCACCTGCTTCTGCCGGCGCTCCCCATTCAGGTGGGTTTTATTTTGGGTGCCATTATCTCTCCGCCGGACGCCATCGCCGCCGCTGAAATTGCCCAGCGCCTCAAACTTCCCAAACGTCTGGTGGCCATTCTCGAAGGAGAAAGCCTGGTTAACGATGCCACCGGGCTGGTGGCCTTCAAATTCGCCCTCGCCGCCTTGGTCACTGGAAGTTTCTCCATCGGATCAGCGGGGTTGCAATTGGTCGTGGTCTCCTGCGGCGGCGTTTTGGTGGGGATATTGAGCGGCCTCGTGTTTGCCTGGGCTTTGCGCATGGTTAAAGACGACCTCTTGGACATTGTTCTTTCGCTGGTCGCCCCCTTTGCCTCTTACATTGTGGCCGAGCACCTGCATGTTTCCGGCGTGCTCGCCACCGTTACATGCGGGCTGTGGCTGGGAACAAGGAGCTCGGAATTGCTGGCTTCTTCCACCCGGCTCACTGGTGCCGCTTTTTGGAACATGCTGGTGTTCCTGCTCAACGGTCTGGTTTTTATGCTGATAGGCCTGCAACTCCCGCAGGTGGTCAATGATATCAAGAGTTACGGATGGCAAGAACTGGCATGGCTATCCGTAGTGACCTGTTCAGTGGTTGTTGTAACCCGAATTATTTGGGTTTTCCCCGGAGCATATCTCCCACGGATGTTGTCCCGTAAAATCCGAACCGCCGAACCCAAGCCCTCATGGCAGAATGTGACCGTGTTGGCTTGGTGCGGGATGCGCGGAGTGGTGTCCCTGGCCGCCGCCCTGGCCCTGCCTTACAAACTGCCGGATGGAACACCTTTGCCCGGGCGGGGGTTGGTCATATTTTTAACCTTCGTCGTCATTCTTTTCACGCTCATTGTGCAGGGGTTGACCCTGCCGTGGCTCATCCGATTGCTCAACGTCCAGCGGGGCAAAGTGGACGAAAGCGCTGAACAGAACGCCCGGAAGATTTCAGCCGAAGCCGCCCTCCGTCGGCTCCGCGAACTGACGCTGAGCACCGATCCTGAAAAAGAGGCCCTTGAGAGGGCAGCTTCTCGATACGATGAACGCCTGGCCATCCTTGTCGACCCCCTCGCGGGAGCCTTTGGCTGGAGCCCCCAGCTTGAGCGCAGCCTTGCCACTCTCCGCTTCCGCCGCGAGGCCCTCCACGCCGAACGCGAAGCCTTAATCGACCTCCACCGCAAAGATTGCTTGGAGAAGGATCTCTTAATGAAACTTGAGCGCGAGCTGGATTTGGAAGAAGCGCGGCTGGGATGATGTGGAGGCGGTAAACATGAATTATGGCCGGGCCTTTCATTGCTACAGTCTCCATTTTTTTGCATACGCCTGAGATCATCGAAGAAGATGGACAGCCAGACTTCAAAGTGGTTGGTTACTATCAAAATGTGGCGCTAAATGCATTTTCCATTCCCCACGCAAAAGAAATCATCTCAGTCCACTTGGAAGACGGACCGATCGAATGGAGCGATTCGACCCTGAGGGAAGTTAATCCTGCTTCTCTAGATCCTGGGATTGCTAAAGGGCACTTCCAGAAACTGAAATAATGTTAAAAATCCGGTGTGGATTTTGAGTGGATGGGTTGTGGATTTCGTCAAAGAATGCATGCCTGAAATCATCCGCCCCGCTGAGCTTTCCTTCTTCTCCCTGACCGAGCGTCTGGCTCAGATTTCCCAGCAGCGCGACCCTCTCCAACGCTT
>JANYDC010000008.1 GCA_025359965.1 Pedosphaera sp. | reverse complement strand
GTCGGCAATATCTACTTGGCTTCTTCGCCCAACGTTGTGCGCGTGTTAAAGCCTGCGGGAGGAACCATACCATTGGTTCCCAAGCTCAGCTCGCTGCCACCGGCAGGAGCAACTTTTAACTTTGGGGATAGCCCTTTGGTGGGGAGCACCAAGTCCTTGTACATCGGCAATCTGGGCACGGCCGATCTTCGCATCGAGGCCGTTGGTTTTATTGGAGATCCCCAAGCTTTCTCTGTCATGGTCATGACACGGGACGGACGCCCCGTTACCCTTCCCCATACAATCCCCACCGGTTTTAGCGATGAGGGGCTGGATGTGCAAATAACCGGTCAATTCCTTGACAACCCTGGAGACCAGCAAGCCGAATTGCGCATCGTGAGCAATGATCCCGCCATTCCAGTGGCAGACTACAGCATCCGCGCCGCCCCATTTCTTCCCTTCGGCACAAGCGCTGAAGAAGTGGTCATCCATCTTCTAAATACTGGCGCCGGCGCGCATGCCCGGCGTCTGAGTGCAACCTCTGCGCTCGACGATCCGCAAACCGCGACCCTCACACTGGAACCAAACGCGTCACAACTCCTGACCACAGAGATACCCGCCTTCCTCGGGGGAGGTTCCGTTCAGTTGAGCAACTTTACCGGGAGTGTGACCGTCTCACTGCACCCGATCCCAAATGATTTCGCGCGAAAGTCCATCCGTGTTGAAAGCGGCAGCTTCACTACCCCGTCCTTCCGTCTGCCTGGGGGGCTCGAAACTGGGCTTACTCGCCTGACTTTTGGCTCCCCCGAACAGAGCAGCGGCATTCTCATGCTAACGAACGGAAGTTACACCGCCTCCGCCGCTGCCACCATTGTCAACAATCTGATCCCGAATGGCGTGACGGTCCGCGGCACTTACAGCGGAATTTACAACGCGGAAACTGGTAAGATCAGTTTGCAGTCAAAAAGCAAGGACCTGTTTGAGCAGAGCACACAGGTGCTTTTTGGTTTTTCCACGGAAGGCCTATGGCTGACTTGGGCCAACACCAATCTTCTTGAGCAATCCACCGACGTCCTCGGCCCCTGGCAGCTTATCACGAATTCCGCTAGTCCGTACTCCGTGCTCACGACGAACCATCAGCAGTTTTTTCGCATCCAACAACCACAACCCTGAACCGTAAGGGCCCCAATCGTCCCGCAAGACTTAACGCTGGGTTTCTCCGGGCTGGTCGATTCCCGAAATAACCGTGCCGACGCAGTGGGTGGTGTATTCAAGCGGATCACCATCCCAAAGTGCGAGGTCCGCATCCTTCCCGATCTCGACCGAGCCAATTCGCGCTTCCAAACCCAGTATCCTGGCAGAGCTGAGGGTAATCGCCTCCAAGGCTTGCGCGGGAGTCAACCCATTGGCAGCCGCCTCCGCAGCCTCGAACACCAGAATTCGTGTTTTCGGCACATACCCCTCAAAACCAGTCTGAATCGCGAAAAGAATCCCGCTCTTGGCCAGTACCGATGCCGTCGCCATGCTGGCATTTTCCTCAGTTCCAGCGCTTCGCATCATGGTCGGGTGAAGAATAACTGGGAAACCGGAAGCTTTGATCTCATCAATCACCAACTGAGCCTCGCTGGCTCCGTCGATCACGATTTTCAGATGGAACTCCTGCGCCAGACGCAACACGGAACGCAAATCCCGCTGGCTATGGGCCGTGATCAGCAGCCGTTGCTCGCCTTTTAAGGCGCGAACCAAGCTTTCCAACTTCAGATCTCGCTCAGGCCTTTTTTCCGGATCGGTCTTCTCTTGTTTCCTAAGATACTCCTGCGCCTTGATCAAATCAGCTCTTAGCATCGCGAGAGCCTTGCCGATGGTTCCCGGCGGTTTGTCCTTAGATTTAGACAGAATATCCGGCGAAAGGGTGGCCGAAATCATCGCCTCAGGGATCAACACAGCGCTCGCGCCATTAGTTGAGCCAGTCTTAACCACCATGGATTGACCGGAAATGAGAGCCTCAGGCGCATGGGCGGTGTGAACTGTGGTGACCCCCAGCGTACGCACATATTCCACCAGCGGATCGCGAGAGTTATACGCGTCAATGGCGCGCAATTCCGGCTGGATGGGTGAGGATTTATCGAGTTGATCCTGGTCCTGCGGTTGGTTGAGCACACCCGACAGTCCCACCGTGGTGCGGGGATCCACCAAACCCGGTGTGACCACGGCCGCATCGACCACTCGCATACCGGCAGGGATAGGGGTAGAGGCAACAGGCCCCACCGCCGCAATTTTGTCACCGCGTACAATCACCACGGCGTTGGTGATGCTGGGACCGGAAACGGGGTGCAATAAACCCGCGCGAATGGCCAGATCCGCCCGGGCCACTTCACCGAGAACTGCCAGAATCACCGCCGCACTCAGAGTAAAATTTTTCATTGGTGCTCCTGTTCATTAGCAAAGCAGCAAAGATTTGCCCGACGTGGCTGCCCCGCCCCGAGACCTCCTGTCGCGATCAGCAAATCCTTCGGATCAAGGCGATCAAAAACCTTTGCTCCCTCGACCCAAGTTTGCTCCACATGGGTATAAACACTGAAAGGATCGCCCGAAAGCACCAGCACATCAGCATCCTTGCCGACCTCCAGTGTTCCCACCCGCTCAGCCATATCCATCATGACCGCTCCCGCCAGGGTCAACCCGCTTAAAGCCTTGTCCCGTGGCAGCCCGGCCCGAACCGCCAACGCGGCTGAGCGATTGAAAATCCGCGAATCCGTCACCCAATCGTCCGTGTGAAAACCGATTGTCACGCCCGCGCGATCCAGCGTCACCGCGTTCCGCCAATCCATATCGCGCGCCTCCAACTTCCCGCCCGGGCTGTCGATGACAATCAAGGAGCATGGCACCTTCGCCTCCGCAATCTCCTGCGCAATTTTGTAACCCTCGCTCACATGCTGCAGTACCAGCTTGAAACCAAATTCCTTCTGCAACCGCAAAACCGTCAAAATATCGTCGCTTCGATGGGTGTGATGATGCACTACTCGTTTGCCATCCAGCACCTCCACCAAGACCTCCAACGACAAATCCCGTGCGGGCAATTTATCCACATCGTTCGTGGCGCGTTTGATTTTGTCGCGATATTCCTGCGCTGCGATAAACTTCTGACGCACCAGCGCGGCGGATTTACCTCGGGTGGTCGGAAACGGTGGCTCTCGCAAAGGATTCGTCCCATTGGCCATCTTCAACCCGCCCGCAATCGTGCCGTACCTGTTCGTCATCAGCAGATCCTCCAGCTTCTTCCCCTGCCTCAGCTTCAGATAAACCGTCTGGCCGCTCATCAAATTGCCCGAGCCCGGCATGATATTCACCGTCGTGATCCCACCCGAACGCGCCCGTTGCAAACTCGCATCCTCAACATTAATCGAGTCCATGGCCCGCAACTCGGGCTGAATCGGGTTGGAAAATTCACCCACATCCACCTGCCCAATGTGGCTGTGCGTATCAATAAAACCAGGGGTAAGAACCTTGCCCTGGCAATCAATAACCTGCGCGTCCGCAGGTGCTTTGACCTCATCCGCTGAGCCAATCGCCAAAATCTTCCCGCCCTGCACCACCACCACTCCATTCGTGATGGCCGACTTCCCCACCGGATAAATCAAACCCCCTTGAAACACCACCGCCTTCTCCTGCGCCAGTGCCGCCGCAAACGACATCGCAGCCAGCACCGCGACCAACCTCATCATTGGCAAGATCATCACCCGAGCATAGCCTCGCGATTTATGGAGGCAAGCATGTCGCAGTCTTATTCCGTCGAACCCCCCATCAGACCGGCGATGGCAGTAATCAAGGGATGTTGTGCGAGCGCTTGGCCGGGGGATGCGGGCGTTTCGCTCCTATTATAATAGCGCCTGAAAAGTTCTTGTGCGGCATCGGGCTTATTTTTCGCCTCACGTTCCTGTTTCTCCAAGGCCTCGCGGCTGGCCGTGAGTGAAAGCAGCGTCGTAGGTGCCGGGATCTGATACTTGCGGGAAGTCTCGACTGCGGCCCAGAGCTTTCGGAAATCACTTAGAGTTCCTAAGTCGGCCATGGTGTGTCGCCCTAACGGATCCAGACGCAGAATGTTAAGAGTAATTGCGTCCCTCTCGGCGACAGCGATGCGCTGGTCGCGGCCTACTTCAGACATGCGCACCCAAGCGTTGAGGTAATCAGGATCAAGCTCAACGGCGCGGCGGAAATGGATCAGGGAATCGTTGCCCCTGCCCTGTTCCTTCCGGAGGTAGCCCAACAGATAATGGATTTGTGGCTGGTTCGGGTTCTTGGCCACAAGTTTCGTGAAAACTCGCTCGGCCACACCCTGGGCCTGCGTCGCGGCAAAGGTGCTCTCGCAACCAAAGCAGTGGCTTTCCACACGGCCAAAGCTGTCGGGCATGAGTTCAAATGCTTTCTCATAATGCTTGGCCGCCTCGTCATGCTGCCCCAGTTCGGTGAGGTGGACTGCCAGCCGTGATTGGATGCAGTACGCGTCGGCAAAGTAGGTTAGCGATTGCTCATACATTTTGACCGCACGAGTCAGCAAACCGGCGGACATGAAATCATCCGCGCTTTCGCTCAGTCGGATGGCTTTGACGACGCCACGAAAAAACTCCGCGTCCTTCGGGTTTCCTCGCGCCTCGCGTATATCTGCCAGTACCGAATAGACGCGCATACGATCGCCCTTGCCCTGCTCGCCATCGCTCGGATCAATGGCGATGGCCTGCCGCGCAATTTTCTCCGCCTCCTCATCCTTACCAGCCTGATGAAGCAACATCGCTTTCCAAATCAAAGGCCGCTCCTCGAACTGGTCACGCGCAAACAATTCATCCAGACGCTTTATCGAATCTGGACCGACAAGTTGGATGAGTAATTCGTAAGCTCGGTCATCTCCTGGGGATTCATTAAGCATCCAATCAACAATGGCGCGGGCCTCGGCCTTGCGCCCGGCCTTGAAAAGGGCGGTGGCGGAAGCATGCAACAAGCTGTTGCCTTTCTGGCCCTGGGCAACATGGCTGCCAACGCTATAGTACTCGGAATCAAAATCCATTCCTCCCGTTGGCCGGGAGAAGAGGGCGGCCAAATCCTTGGCTCCCCAGTGCGGCGATTGATCCAGCAACACGAGAACGTCCTCGTTGCGTCCTGCTTTGTGATAGAAACTTGCCAGTGCAGTGAGCGATCCTCGGGCACTAGCGCTGCCATATTCTTCCGGCATAGGATATCCACGTTGCCTCGAAGGCAGTTTGACTGCCTTGGCCAAGCTGTCGGCAAGAAGCTTCTCCGCCTCCGCCAGACGCCCGTTATTTACTAAAGCCCGCTCGAGAGACTGCGACCGAGCTTGCGCCTGGTAGTCGTTTACTGCTGAAAGGCTTTCATTTGTTTTCGCCGAAGCGGCAGCAAGACCCTCATTGATCCATTCCGGCTTTTCAAGCAGTCGTCCAAGGTTGGCCAGTGCCAGAGCATGGCTCTGCGAGTCGGAGGTGCTCGTGGAGTACATGTGAACGCTGCGGTTGCCGCGCTTTCCCTGTGTGGATGCCTTGGCCAGCAAGGCGCGAAGCTCGGCGATGCCTTCATCGACAAGATCAGCCGCAAGCAAGGCCCGGGAAAGGTTCTCCCGTATCTTCCCGCCTTTTTCCCCATCCAGTTCAGGTTTGGAGGCCGCAGCACGAGCCAGCGCAAGCATTCGGTCCGTTTTTCCGATTTTTGCGGCAGCCCCAAAGTACATCTCCCAATACGGGAGTTCGGGACTTGCGGATAGGAGTTCGAAAAGGAAATTGTTCAACGCCTCGGTAAAACCTGCCCGTTCCAAAGCCACTATCGCCTCGGTTTCAGCATGCATGGGTTCTGCGGTCTCAGACGAGCGTCGAGCCGCTTTGGCCGCATCCTCAATCCTTCCGCTGACGATAAGTCCCATGAGATAGTAAACCTTGGCCGTCTGCCTTTCGTAATCATCCATTCCGCGGCCTTCCATGTCTGCGATCCTATCGGCAACGGTAGCGGGCTTTTCTTCCTTGGATTCATCAAACTTCTTGGCCATCGCCTCGTAAAGCGCGGTGGCATCAAGGGAATCCACCAAAGACCAGCGTGGCACCTGTAAATCGTTGGCCACTGTCAGCGCAATCTTGCGGGCTAGGATCTTGGTGGCTTTGCCTTCGATGGAAATATCCCGGGCCTTTGATATTAGGGCACGGCGAATATAGGGAGTAGCATCCTTCTCACCAACGATGCCCGCTAGATCCGGTATTTCGATTCTTCCATAGCCAAAATCCCGACCTTTCTCAACATCAGTCAAAGAACGCTCAAATCCCGCGAGAATGGTTTTAGGGTCATCAGACAACGCGCGCAACGCGCTGTCTAACATGCGATACATTTGGAGGAGTTGCATCGATTCCTCCCGATTGGCTTTGAGCAGGACGGCCTCAAACTCACCGGACCGCTTAGCCAGTGCCGCATGGTTGCCAATCAAAGCCTCTCCCAACATCCTGAGACCGAACTCACGAGTGTCTTTGAGCGTCTTGGGATCAGGCCGGGCCGAAATGGCTTTCACCAGTTCGTCCCAAGCCGCAGGAGGGGGTAACGCCGCCAAAGCATCGTTAGGCAAAAGCGGCAGGTCACGGGACTGTCCCGGATTGAACTGTTGTGGGCCGCCCGTTTCGGCCACTCGGTCGAAAAGTGCCAGCCATTCCTTGGCTGCCTCAGCGGGAGCAAGAGAAACCGCACGCGCTGTAAAATTAGTAAGCTCCGCACGCAACTTGGCCGATTCGCTCAGAAGCTTGGGAACCTCGGGTGCCTTGGATTCTTCGGCCACAGACTTGAGGACAGCCGCTGCCCCCCGCAAAGCTTCCTCTGCCCTTACAATCCTTGATTCAAAGGAAAAGAGACTGATGAGGAGCATTGCTTTGCAACACGCCAGCGCATGATGATTAAAACTGCCCTTTGGTTTAGTCATAGTTGATCTTACTTGTTTTCTTGGACCCATCTTCAGACAAATCGTTCAGCTTGCCGCAAATTTCCCCGCCAACCTACTCCCCGCAGATAACCCACAACACAGAATCGCTCAGTTCTCCAATCCATCAACCGTTCCCGTCTTTTTCCCTCCCATCAATCCTAGAAATCCGAGAAATCCGCGGTTAAATGCCTTTCCCCCTACCTTTCGGTTTTAGCCGTTCTAATCTTCCTCTCGACCCAGGCCAAACACTAACCGCTTTCCCCAAAAGTCTCCTAGGCGTGCCTTCTGTCTTTCCGTCCTCCATCCTGACTTCCAAACACACAAAATGCGGTGCACGCTCGCGCATGCCCGCATTTCATTTTTAATTTTGGAGTGCGATATCTGACGGCACTCCAAAGATCTTCAAGCAAAAGCCTTTTTGAGGAACTTCACGCCTTTGACGGCAATTTCGTCGGTGGTGGGTTCCATGCGGCGCCAGATGGCGGCGGCGCGGGCGATCACTTTGACATCGGTGGTGAAGGATTCGATGACGACATCGCCCTGGTATTTCACGCTCTTGAGGGCGGCCACAATGGGTTTCCAATCGATATGGTCGTTGCCCGGAGTGCCGCGATCGCTGCCGCAGGCGTGGAAATGGCCGAGGAGCTTGCCGACTTTCTTAATGGCCTTGGCCTGGTCTTTTTCCTCGATGTTCATGTGGAACGTATCGAGATGGATCTTCAGGGCGGGACTGCCGACATCGGCAATCATTTTCAGGGCCTGATCGGCGGTGTTGATGAAATCAGTCTCGAAACGGTTAAGAGGTTCGAGGCAGATGACACGGCCTTTTTTCTCTGCGTATTTCGAGAGTTTCTTGAGGTGTTTGACAACCGTCTTCCATTGCTGGGCGTATTCCTTCTCGGGCACGGCGTCGGCACGACCCACTTCGCTGTAAACAGGCCCGATGAGGTTGGGGCAGTTCATCACGACCATTTGATCGATCAACTTCATCATGTAGGTCATGGCGGCTTCCTGATGCTCGGGGGTGCCGCGTAGATCGCGTCCTCCGCCCATGCAGGCGCAAATGGAACCACAAACCAAACCGTTCTTATCCAGCTCGGCTTTGACGTGGGCCGGATCGATATGGGAGGGATCTTCCACCGGGATTTCGACCGTCTCGAAACCCCATTTTTTGAATTGGGGGAAAAGTTTGGTGCTCTCGTTCGTAAACGGCGAGGTGAAGAGGAAAGTGTTGATTCCGAATCTCATAGTAATGGGGAAGAAACTAGCGCGCCCCGCGAATGTGTCAAAAGCAAACCGGCGTGAATCGCATTTTCCAGCGCAACCCGGTCGTGCTGCCAAAGCTTGAGACGGACTGGACTATGCCAGAATTTCAGCGTTGGTTCGTCGGTGTTGGAGGCTGCCCCACGAGCGGTTGGGTGCTTCTAAGGTAGGCAAACAAATCTCGCGTCTGCTGATCGGTGAATGCGCCAAGCAAACCTTCAGGCATGAGTGACACTCCAGCTGCCTTGAGTTCTGCCACTTCAGTGCGGGCCAAGGTCACATTTTGATTGTCCAAGCCTCGCAGCACGATGGTCTGGTTATCCTGATCAGTCAGAAAACCGGAGAGGGATCGTCCGTCCTTGGTCTCCACCGAGTAATTTTCAAAACCTTCTCGGATCTCCGCGCTGGGATTCACCACCGCGAGGAGCATTGATTCCAAATCGGTCCGATTGTAGACGGTTAGATCCGGGCCCACTTCCGCTCCCTGGTTGAAGAGCTTGTGGCAGCTACCGCAGGTGTTCTGAAAGAGAGTCCGGCCCGCATACGGATCGCCGGTGCCGCCGCGGACCACCTCGGCGAGCTGGTGAATCTTCTTTTCCATGTCAGCAGTCGTGGGGCTGCCTGTATTGGGCCATATCCTCTCAAGTATCGCTTGGAGTTCCGGATTGCGATGCTGTTTTAGTTTGCGGACGACACTCAATGGGATGGTCTCAGGTTTGATCCCCACTCCAGACCAGGACTGACCCTTATCATTGATCGATTGGGCAAATCTCAGAGCCCAGGCGGGACGGCTAGCCAGCAAACTTTGCGCGGTGGGGAGGGAATCGCGGCCCAAGGCCGTATAAGCACTCATGACAACATCTCCAATGATGGCTTCATCGTAAGTCTGAAAGGCTGAGAGGATCGCTTTTCGCAGAGCATCGTCTTTGTAAACCCCACGGTAGGCCTTGCTCAAAGCTGGCACGGCCCCGGGAATTTTCACCTCACTCATGACGTTGAGAAAATCAATTCTTTCAACTCGCGAAGCAGTCTCATCGGCTACCACCTGAATTGCTTTTCGCACCACGCGAGGATCACCTTGGCGCAGCGCAAACGCAGCAGAACCAACTCCATGTCGCGCCATGGCTTTGACCAGTTCCTCAGGGAGGCCAGCCAGGGTGCGTCCCTTGAACGCGGCCTCGAAACCAGCCACAAGCAGGCGGCTCTGCTCCACTGACGGTGACAAATCGAAAAGCCGGGCGCAGGTCAGCAAATCCCTTCGTGATCCGGCCTGCGCAAAACGTTGCGCGGTGCGCGAGATAAGATGCGCCTGCACCAAGGGGCTGCGCCAGAAAGTGGCGTCGGCATAAAGTTGGAGCACCTCGTCGCGATGGTCCTCGCATTGGGCTTCCATGGCCCACCACAGCAGCAACGGCATGCGGTTGTCGGCAGCATCCTCAGCGCGCATGGCAAGCGCACGAACCAATCCCAGCCCCTCATGGGCAGGCAGTCGCTTGGCAGTTGCGGCAATTTGATTACGCACTTCAAGACTGGGTTCCTTAGCTACCAGCTGAACCAACTTCACGGCGAACCCGGCCGAAACGGTCTTTGCGTCGCCCAGCAGCCGCACCGCCCAAAGCCGCACCCTCGGGTCGGTATGGTCCAGTGCTTTGATCGCTTCAGCCTCGGTTAGGCCACCGCTAAGATTCAAGGCCCAGAACGTTTCGAGTGCGATCTGGCCAGAGCTCTGGTTTAGGGCCGAGGTCAAAGCAGGAATAAGTGCAGTATCACGCCGGTCAGCCAATAAGCGCAGCGACGTCTGACGCACCCAGCGGTTGGCATGCGTCAGATGCTCGATGAGTTGGCCTGAAGAAAGGCGGGACATATCCTCCAGACCCGTCGGCTTCGTCCCCTTGCCCTTAAGCCTGTAAATACGGCCGTTGCGCGTGTCGATTTTACCTTCGTGGTTGCGAAAGTGATTTACCTGCTGATCATACCAGTCACAGACATAGATCGCGCCGTCGGGGCCAACTTTGATATCGACAGGCCTAAACCAGCGGTCATCGCTTGTCACAGGACGCGAGATGTCCCGTGTTCGATAGGAGGACTTGTCAGGTATGATGTCACTTTCCACCACACGGCCCTGGAGGGGTTCGATTCCAAACAAACGACCTGCATACTGGGCAGGCAAAGCCCCATGATCGTAGATGACGAAATTGTGGGTGAACCGAGGCTCACTGCCATGCGGCATGGCTGGGAAGTAACCGAAGGCATAGGGGTTCGAAAGAGGGCCGTGCTTCTCAAAACCCTTTTGTAGGTAAGCACCTTGCAGATAGTGAAAACCGCGCGTATCGCCGCCGTTGTGGCCGGAGAAAATCCGTCCCTGACTGTCGATCTCGCACCCGAACGCGTTGCCGCCGCCTTCCGAAAACACCTCATAAATCCGTTTCTCCGGGTGATAACGCCAGATGTTCTGGCCTTGGGAAAAAATCGGTTTGGAATTTTTGGCTTTGCCGTCGGCCGCATACACTACGATGTTCCCGGTGACTGTGCTGCCCTGGCATCCGTACAGCCAGCCATCGGGCCCCCACCTCAGCGAGTTGGCCACACTGTGCGTGTCTTCCAATCCAAAACCGGAAAGGCGGACCTCGGGATCACCATCCGGAACATCATCATTATTCGCATCAGGATAAAACAGAAGATAAGGCGGATTCAAAACCCACACCCCGCCCCTGCCCCGCTCCAGCGAAGTGACTATGTTGAGGCCGTCGAGAAAGGTGGTGTGCCGATCAAAGGTGCCGTCCCCGTGGGTGTCCTCATGAATCGTGATTCGGTCTGCACCCTTGAAGTGATTGGGCGGAGGAGGAGGCACCTTATCGTACACTGAACGCCAGACATTGTCGTGGCTGACAATTTTCAATCCCGCCGGCAAAGGATACTGGCGGTATTCAACCACCCAGATGCGCCCACGCTCGTCAAAGTTCAAGAAGACGGGCTGGGCAATCTGTGGTTCGGCAAGCACCTGCTCCCACTCAAGATCGTCGGCAACATGGAAGTGTGTGGACGCATCTTTTGGAGTGAGCGCCGGAGCAGTCGCTTCCTGTGGTAGATCCAAAGCGGGTGCGGCAGGAGCAATAGTGTGCGTTGATGCCTGAGGGGAGGGCTGCGGCGTTTTAACCTCAGCACGCGGCGTCTGTCGGGTGCCGGAAGCACCCACCGACTCTGCTGTGGCCGGCGGCACGGGATCATGCAAACACCACAAAATCCCATTGAGCAGCAGTCGGCGGAAATCGGGAATTTCAAAGTCCTCCGGATTACCAAGAGAAGTATAAAACACGCGCCGGTCTTCTGCCGTGTTCACCCAGGCCGCCGGTTCAACGGCATCCCAGCCTTCAACGTGTCCTTGCAGCAGCGGCAAAGAAGCAGCACCAAGATTGCGATTTTTGTACAGGTGGGAGGTGACCTGAAATGGGGTGGGCTTTACCCCGGTCAGGACCAAATGGGAAGCATTCGCGCGCACCACTTCCACCATGCTGTGCGGCGCGGCAGGAGGTTTGTTATTGTAATGCCCCTCGTAATGGCCGCCGAGGACTTCCACATCGAACTGGGGCCAGGACGCGAACTCTGAGTTTGTCGGATTCGCATCAAACGCATGGCTGGCCGTGCGGATGCCTACAATTGGTTTTCCGGCGGCCACATGCGCGCGCAGCAAATCCATCATGGCCTTCGGAGGGGTGCGTCGGCGCACGCTCACCACAACCAGCTCCGCGTCGCGAATAGCTTCAAAATTAGTGAAATTGGGGTCCCCATCCGTGGGGGACGCCATCACATACGAAACTTGATAGCCGCGCCAATCGAGCTCCCTCTTGGCGAACGCAGGCAGCGTCTCCCAAGTCTGATACTCATTCTCGCCGATCACCATCGCGATTTTTTTCTTAACATCGCCTTGGAAATGAAAAGGTTCACCACCCAGAAAATCGGTGCTGGTGATGCTCGGACACCAGTATTGCTCAATGTGTTCAACCACCAGCTCCGTGCCGCGAAAGTGCGAAACGTAGGGAGGCATCCGATGGTTGTACATGGAATCGGTGAGGTCCCGCATGAGCACCACATTCTGCCCCTGCGCCACCATCTGACGAATTGCAAATGGACGTCCAAGAACGCACATGTTGATATGAACGCCCATGACAATCACATTGGTGATGCCCCGTTGACGCATTAGATAAAACGCCTCAGCCGAATCCGTGATGCCGTCGCCCTCCATGATTTCCAAGGCCGGATGCTGGCGCTGCCACGCTCCGTAGCCCGGACATTCCGGGCACCCGTCACAGCCCCCATCTGAGTCATCGATAGGCAGGGGCGGTTCCTTAACCCCATTCAAAGAACACCAGCCTTGGAGGGGTGCCTTTGTCTCCACTTTGGGTGCAGCCTGGGCCAGTTTACGCCCGGGGTGATCCTTGTAGAAACCCAGAGTGTCGCTTGGGCAATGGATGATAAGCATTCCCTGCCCACGGGCGGCTTTAATGACTTCGTTCATGCGCGGCGCCATCTCGCCCACACGCTCGGTGGCATCAGGGCAATGATGCTTGTCCCACATGTCACAAATCACCACGGCGGTGCGCGAGGCGTCCCACTGCACCTGCTTCTCGATTATTTGCTGCGGCATCGACTCAACAGAAGCCTTCGCGCGAGCGCGGGTGTGTAAAGTAACTGTTTGGCCGCCCGACGCTGGCATTAGACCGGCAACAAACAGCGCAACCGACACAACGAACGAGTGAACCAACGAAATTTTAATAGTCATTCGCGATCAAGGGATTTTTTCACCACAAAACCGGCATCAACCCAATTGGCCAGATCCATGTAGTGCCCGTCGCCGCCATCAGTTGCAGCCAGACTGATGCGCTTGCTGCCCTGCGGAATCGGGATGTTGAAACGCCAAGGTTCAAAGGCAATCCTCATCATGGGACTTTCAGCTGCAAATTTGCCGTCAATGAAGACGCGAAATATCACACTCGGGTGCATGGCGAGGTTGCTGCCACTATTGACCGCAAGAACGTGTTCATCCACCCCGGCGCGCGCCACAAAGAAGTTCCACTCCGGTTTAAGTTCGTAAACCAATTGGTTTGGAGCATGCACCCCCACGCCATGAGTATAGGTCTGACCACGGATTTTGAGCGGGTAGCCTTCATTGGACTTATCCACCTGCGCCGATTGCACACCGGGAGAGTAACGGTGGTCATTCATTGACGGGGAGTGCCCCATTCCTACCGCACGCCATGGCTTTAAAGTGCCCAGAAAAATATCAGGCGTGGGCGGTATCGGGCCGAGTTTTACTGCGAATGATTCACTGAAAAGCGTCACCCGTTTTCCATTTCTGAACGCGGCGGAGCGAATGGTGGCATCAGTCGTGAGTTTGAGCGGACTGGCATACAGCGATGAATCTGCAACAGGCTCGGATCCATCCCTCGTGTAGCGGATCTCAGCACCCGGCTGACACGGATTGGTCAGGGTCAGGATCAGCTCATTCTCGAAAAGGTGGGGGCGGCGCTTGGTGCCCCAAGGTGAATGCCGCACATGATCCACCAGCCATGCGTCATCCCACTGTTTGTTCTGACGCAACATCTCCGCAAAATTCAGAGTGGCGGCCAGATGCTTTTCAAAATGCGCAACCACTTTTGCGGTAAAATCGTCCGGCGTTTCCACCCCGGGTTCATACCGGCCGTGCGCATCAGTCAGATCTCGCGCGAGAGCACATTTGAAACCGGCCCGTGTCATGGCGCGGAGGCCCACGGATTTGCCCAGCAGGCAAACCTGGGTGTGTACGCCGAAGAAAATAATGTGCGTAATCCCTCGCTGCTTGCAAATGGTGTAGAGGCGTTCCGGATCGTTGGGCATGAGGTCGTCCGGCCCGACTGAGAGATCAGGATGCATCCCATCCCACCCATAATTCACCTGGCAGCGTTCACGGCCACAAGTACACCCTCCGCCATCAGGCGCTGGCGGGCAGATCAGGTCAGGCCCTTGCGGCATGGGGATCGGTTCAACCGCCAAGGCACGCTCCAACATTGCGGTGCCCACATAATTATCAGCCACATCTGTCGGGCAAAGAAACACCGTCATGCCAAGAGCACGGGCTTGCTCCAGAGACTTGTTCATTCGCGGAACCAGCGCCGAAACGCGTTCGGTCGACGTCTTGCACCAATGATAGTTCCACGTGTCCACCACGATAATGGCCACTTGCTTGGGATCGACGGATTCCGTTTGCAAGATCGTTTCACCCGTCGAAGGATTGCGTCTCTGAAGTTCCAGGGTCAGGGCACGGGATGAAAAGGGCGCGAAGGCGGCAACAAATGCCAGACATGCCAGAAGACGCGTGCACATCGTGAAATTGCTCGGGCTCATAGATGGACTCCTGTCAGTTTTTTCCTCTCCGGCGTCGATTAATTACCGATCGTATGTCGCCGCTGGAGAAGGCAACACACGTTCGATCTCATCCAACCGATATCCAAATCCCGGTCCTCTGACGCTAGAAAGATCCACAACACCCAGGCGGCGCGAATATAACCCCGGGTGGACAGCCGCCTCCGCCGCAGACGCGGCCGGGTAAAACTGCATCGCGTTGGTCTCAACTCCCATGATGGTTCCAACGTGGGCCGCGAGCGCAGCATGCGGGATCTGGGCCAGCATCGGGTTGGTAAGGTCCTGCACCATGATTTGCATGCCATGCGCCTTGGCCCAGCAGGCCGTCAGCAATGCGCCGGTTTGCGTCTTGCAGGTTTTAAGCGCCACGCCGCTCCAACCCAGACTCCTCCCCAATCGGACCACCCGCCAATCATGCGCGCTCTCGTCCAGAAACAGGGGCTTGCGCGAGGATACACTGTGGACGTCGATCTGGTGCTTCTCCAAATCGTAGGGAAACGGTTGCTCAACGTAGAGCAGCATGTCGAAAATACGCGCGTGCTCGAGCCTTAGTCGGTCAAGAATATCGTTGACGTAGGAAGGGTCGGTCACGGTGCAATTAAAGTCGGCCGACAGCCATTTCACATCCTGCTCGATGGCGATCTCCCCCACCCTCACCATGCGGTCGTAATCCCATGAGGCATGTGTTCCTCGAAGTTTCACTTTCAGACAAGTCAGTCCATCAACGCGGATCCAATCAGGCAGGAGGACCGGGTACCCGTCATTGGGCTCGTCGCCCTTCAACTCATCGCGATCAATTAAATCGAGCCCACCGACAAGATGCCACGCGGGCAGTTTCATCGGTGGATCAATGCTCAAATAATTCTCTGGAAACTTGCCGGCGAAGGAGGCTTCGGGGGAATCCTCCAAATACGCTTCCAGATCGCGGTTCATGTACTCGGCATTGTAAGTTTTGTAAACCGGGCGTCGCACCAGACAGCCGAATGCATCATGCACCGCAATGTCGAAAGCCGAACAACACACCAACGCCGCCAACCACGGCATGGGTTCGGCATCAATTCCACGGGCCGCATTGGCGCGGGCCAGCATGTCGGGCAAGACCTGCGCCTGAAAATCATGGCCAATCTCCATCGGGTGGCCACGCCCCTTGAAAGCAGCCCACGCCCGGGCGAGTTCGACACAGAAATCCCGCAACGCCTGTGCCCGTTGCGAAATAGAGAGGGCACTGGGCCAGACCCAGGTTGTGCTCAACGGGGTTTCGCCCCAGCCTTCGGCCGTTTCCCCGTTTGCACCAGCCACCCGCACCCTGACGCGCGCACACATCACCTCGGTGACAGTTTCCGTGCCGAACTTCAGCGGCACACGCGTCCGCACCGGCAGAAAATAAAGCGCGGTGGCGACCACTCGAATGTCGCTGGGTTTGCTCATGGCTGGGTATTCATTCAGGCAGTGGCTTGTCTTTCGTTTCAGGAGCGAACCAGATCAGCGCCATGCCTATAAAATATACCAACACAATGGTCGCTCCGGCCTTGGCGTAACTTTTATCGAAAAAAGCCATCAACGATCCCATCTGCCATGCGCCGACCGCAGCCAGAATGCGCCCAAAATTGTAGGCAAGCCCCTGCCCTGTCGCCCGTACACGCGTGGGGAAAAGTTCAGGCAAATACTGCGGCAGCCATCCATAGAAAGAAGCGGTACACATTCCCACCACTGCGACCGTCAAAAGAAAGGCGAGACTGTAACTTTGGAAGGCGCGGAATAGAAAACTACACGCCAGAAATGAAACCAAGCACAGGCAAAAATACACAGGCCGGCGGCCGAATCGTTTACCCAGCAACGGCGCCACCAGCGAACCAAGAACGGCTCCCAACGACGAGGCCAGTTGGATATACGCCTTGACCTTGGGTTGCTTGCCATGCGTCATTTGATCAGCCCACAGCGGGATCCATTGCACAATTCCCCAGGTAACGATCAGCGCCACCGAGGAAAAGCAGATCGCCAGCAGTGTGTTGCGCCTTAGGCTTGCGCCAAATATTTCACGCAGAGGTTGCGACGGGCCCTTCTTCATCGATTCCTTCCACCGTTCTGATTCAGGCACAAACAAGGTGATGAATAATGTCAGCAGCGCAGGCGCCGCGCCCACCAGCATCACCCAACGCCAGGACTCACGGGTGATGGCGAAGTTGATTCCGATCAGCGCAATCATGGCGTATCCAAGATTCGACGCTGCGCCAATCAACCCGGCCATGAGCGGACGATTCTTCGAAGGCCAGCACTCCATGACCAAGGCCACCCCAAGCGACCACTCACCGCCCATACCCAGCGCCGCAAGAAAACGAAATCCGCCGAGATGCCATGGCTGTTGCGCGAAATAGGCCAGACCCGTAAATCCGGAATAGAAAATGATGCTCAAGGTCATCGCACGCACGCGGCCCACTTTGTCCCCCAGCCAGCCAAAGACCAATCCGCCGATTGCCGCCCCGAGCAGGAATAGCGCTGTGATCTTCCCCATCCACATCTGCACAAACTGCTCATCCAACACCCCCGCAGCCGCCTGCATCTCCTGCAAAGCCGGCCGGGCCACCAAGGGAAAAATACCCATCTCCAACCCGTCAAACATCCAGCCAAGGAACGCGGCCAGCAGCACCATCCACTGGGCCGGGGTGAACCGTGGGACATCCGCCCTATCCGAGCTTTTCGAGCTCACTGCTTTGTGGTTGTCTGCGGCCATTCTGGTTAGGAATAATTTGATCAGAGGATTTTCGTGATTCGATGATGAGCAATCATTCAACCTCGTCAACCAAGTATTGCAGGCGAAACTTGTATATAGGTGTGTTGACGACTGCGCACCGGCTCTGGATAGTGACAGGCAGATTTCCCTGCCCGCGGATAAAACCCATTCCGGACATCATGACAACACATCGAGTCATTTTACTGCTCTGCCTCATCCTGGCTCTGACAAACCACTCTTCCGCCGAATCCACCCCATTGGCAGGGACGCAGCGCCTGGCTTTGGAGGGTGACATCGCCTCTCAACTTGTCGATGGTGTGGACAAATTTCTTCTGCGAGAAATCGACCGATCAGTCGAACGGCGCGCCCGGTTCTGGCATCGTGATTTTTCATCCCCCGCTGCTTACACCAGTTCCATCCAGACCAATCGTGATCATCTCGCTCACATCATTGGCACAAGAGATGCGCGGGTCCATTCTCCTGATTTGGAAGTCGTGGCCGCAGTCGGGCAACCCACCCTCCTTGGCCAGGGGTCGAACTACGAAATTCGCGCTGTCCGCTGGTCTGCCTTCGGAAACGTCCACGCGGAAGGCCTGCTCCTCACCCCCATCGGGATAGAGCCGACCAGCGACATCATTGCCATCCCCGATGCCGGCCAAACTCCCGAGCAAATCTGCGGATTACAGTCGGGGATTGCATCTGAATCGCAGTATGCGCGGCGTCTCGCGGAGAGCGGCTGCCGCGTGCTCATCCCAACCGTAATTGATCGCAGCCAAGGTCCTCACATGGGGCGCGCCCGCATGAGCGCTCGTCAATTCCTCTACAGCAGCGCCTTCGAAATGGGCCGCCACCTGATCGGCTACGAGGTGCAGAAAGTGTTGGCCGCCGTGGATTGGTATGCAGAAGGCGGTGCGGTCAACAAGCGCAAGATCGGTGTGATCGGGTGGGGCGAAGGCGGGCTGCTCGCGCTTTACTCCGGAGCGCTCGATCCGCGCATAGACTCTGTTTGTGTCAGCGGCTACTTCGAGGATCGCAACCACGTCTGGCAAGAGCCGATCGACCGCAATGTGTTCGGTTTGCTGGAGCAGTTTGGCGATGCGGAACTCGCCAGCATGATCACCCCTCGGCACCTCACCATCGAAGCCGCTAAGGGTCCGGAATTAGAGGACACAGGAGCGCCAGGGCGTCTCTCCACCCCCACACTCGAAGCCGTTCAGAAGGAGACCTACCGCGCCCGCGCCCTCGTAAAAGAAATGCAACCGCCCGCAGCCTTGGAGTTGGTCATCTCCGGCGATGGGACCGGCCCATTCGGCAGCGAGCGCGCGTTGGCCTCATTTCTAAGGACAATTGCACCCGGTGCCACGCTCACCACATCCTCCCCCGCCCCCAAACTCCTGCGTGCTTCCGTCGATTCCACTGCACGACAACTCCGCCAGCTGCAGGAACTAGACCAACACACTCAGCGCCTCCTGGTGAACAGCCCCGAGGTGCGTCGCGAGTTCATGAAAAACTTGGACACCAAATCCCCCGAGGCTTACGCCGAAAGCAGCAAATCGTATCGCAATTATTTTGCGGAGGAAGTGGTGGGCCGCTTTGAGGAAAAAGTTCTCCCGCCCAATGTCCGCTCCAGAAAAACATACGACGAAGAAAAATGGGCAGGCTATGAAGTCGTGATGGATGTGTTTCCCGATGTCATCGCCTACGGAATACTGCTGCTTCCCCGCGACTTGAAACCCGATGAACGCCGCCCCGTCGTGGTGTGTCAGCACGGTCTTGAAGGTCGCCCTCAGGATGTGGTGAAAGGTAACAAGGACGCGTACCACGACTTCGCCGCCAAACTGGCGGAGCGCGGCTTCATCACCTTTGCCCCTCAGAATCTCTATATTTTTGAGGACCGTTTCCGCAGCTTGCAAAGGAAAAGCAACCCTCTTAAGAAGACGCTCTTCTCAACCATTGTGCCCCAACACCAACAAATCGTGGACTGGCTCAAGACCCTGCCTTTTGTTGACGCAAAACGCATTGGCTTTTATGGCCTGAGTTACGGGGGTAAATCCGCCATGAGAATTCCGCCACTCGTTCCAGACTACGCCCTCTCCATTTGCTCAGCCGATTTCAATGAATGGGTAGGCAAGAATGCCGCCACCTCCGGAACCATGGGCCGATACAGTTATGTCTGGGGTGGAGAGTATGAAATCTTCGAATTCGATCTCGGCAACACCTTCAACTATTCCGAGATGGCCTCCCTAATCGCACCCCGACCCTTCATGGTGGAACGAGGTCATTTCGACGGAGTGGCTCCGGACGAGAGCGTTGCCTGGGAATTTGCCAAAGTGAATTTCCTCTACTCCGCCAAACTGGGCATTGGGGACCGGTGCGCCATGGAAACCTTTGTGGGCCCGCACACCATTAACGGCAAAGGAAGCTTCGACTTTCTCCATAAACACCTTCAGTGGCCGAAATAACAATGGCTCCCGGCTAAGACACAGCGGCCGGGCCTTCAAATCAAATTTGCGGTGCGACGGCGCGTTCGAGGGCCTGCTTGAGATCGTCGATGCGGACAGGCTTTGTGATGTAGTCGCTCATTCCTGCTGCAAGGCATTTCTCCCGGTCACCCGGCATGGCGTTGGCCGTCATGGCAATGATGGGGATATTGCGGACCGTATCCCGGCCTTTGCGTATCCGCGCGGTGGTCTCATACCCATCAAGATCGGGCATCTGGCAATCCATCAGAATGACATCAAAGTGGTCGCGCCCCAAGGCATCGAGAACCTGCAATCCATTTCCCGCAACTTGCACCAAATGCCCCAATTTTTTTAATTGTTTCCGCGCCAAGGCCTGGTTCACCACGTTGTCCTCGGCCAGCAACACCCTCAATCCCCCTTGATTGGCTGCGGGTTCGGCCGCCGAAACCGGCCTGACCGGGAAGGCTGACTTCTTGGCCCTCGTCGAAGTCCCGCCAACGGCTTCAATTAGAACCTGATAAAGATTGGAGGGACAGACCGGTTTGGTCACCTGAAAGGCCATGCCCGCCTCCGCCAAGGCTTCGCGGTTTAGCAATTCACACAATGCAACCAGCAAAATGACCTGCGTCTCGGGCGAGATGGCAGCCTCCTTGACACATAACGCGATGTCCAATCCGCCAGTATGTCGAATTGCGCGCTCCAACAAGGCAACGCCGATCGGGCCGCCCTGATCGGCGGCGTTTTTCAGGGCTGCAAGGGCCTCCGAATCATTCGAAGCCTCGATCGGTCGCATCCCCCATGCTGTAACGAGCCGCGAGAGATGCCCCCGGACAGTGGCATTGTCATCAGCAATCAGTATGGTGACGTCCTTCAAACGCGGATCGAGCACAAACCAAGCTTCACCGGACATATCCGCGCTTGTGAGCTTTAATTCGATCCAAAATGTTGATCCCGAGCCATCACTGCTTTTGACTCCCATTCTTCCGCCCATCAATTCCGTCAGCCTGCGCGAGATGGCCAGCCCCAATCCGGTTCCACCATACTTTCTCGTGGTTGATCCATCCGCCTGCTCAAAGGCCTGAAACAGCCGGCTTTGAGCCTCCTCTGTGATTCCAATGCCCGTGTCCCTCACCTCAAAATGAATGTCGCTCTCGTGGGCGCTTGCTCCAATCCTGGTGACTTCAAGAATAACTTCGCCCGTTTCAGTGAACTTAATGGCATTACTGAGGAGGTTTAGAACGATCTGCCGGATTCTGCCCGCATCGCCCATAAATATTCTGGGAAGTTCCGGCGAAACAAAAAAGCAAAGTTCCAATCCTTTCCGATGAGCGCGTTCCGCAACCGATTCCACGGCGTTTTCCAAAACCTCCAGCAGATCAAACACCACGCGTTCACAGGTCATCTTTCCTGCCTCGATTTTTGAGAAATCTAGAATGTCGTTGATCAGCGTCATCATGGACTCACTGCTCTGCCTGATGCGCTCAGCCATTTCCTGCTGATCGTCGTTCAAACCCGATTCCAACAGCAGTTGGGTGAAGCCGATCACTCCGTTCATCGGCGTCCTAATTTCGTGGCTCATATTGGCCACAAACATTCCTTTGGACCGACTGGCCGCCTCAGCCGCGACGCACGCGCGATCCAATTCAATCGTCCGTTCCCTTACGCGATCCTCCAATAAATCATGGGCTTCCTGTAATTCAATTTTTGCCAGGTCGTTCTCCGCCAGTGTCCTGCGCAGCAACTGGTTCTTACGCCGAAAGGCGGCCAACCAATAACTGACCAGCAAACCCACTGCCACCGACCCGAACAGAACACCGGTGATTTTTTCTGGAGTCAACCATGAAGGCTGGCTCACCACAATAATGTCAGCAGGACTTCTCAGTAATAATTTCGACGAAGCTCCACGCCCATCTCCTGAATCCAGGGCAAATACCCCCGTCAGCCTAAGCTCACTTCCTCTTCTCATCTGCGGGGGGGATTGATCTCGATTGAGGGACAATTCCGCCATGAGTGTCTGATCGCCATGGCTGACAATCATGGAAACCCCCTTCTCTGTGCGGACTGATTCCTCCAGGTGGACATGAACCTCCACCAACTCGCCCTCATCGCTCGACCACAGGGTGCTCTGAAATTCACTCTTGGGAAACTCGTCCTTCTTGTAAACGAACGGTGTCTGCTCCGCCCCCTTTCCAATCACCTTCACCAGACAATCCTCCAGCCTCGGACTCAATTCACCCCTGACGGCGAAACCAGCCACCTCCACAATCATGCCCGGAGCAAGTCGGTTGGTCATCGTCAACTTCGCAAACACGTTGTCCTCACCAGCACGCAGCCGCAAGCCCAGCTCTGGATCATGCCAAACTACGGTGCCTCTTATGCGCAATTGATGCCCTGGTCGTTCGTTGCGGAAGCCAAATATATCCATCGGCGTGGAAAGAGGCAGATCAAACGCTGCCGCTCTGGGCGGGCTGAGCACCACCAAATCGGCGATACTGTTTACATGAACCAAAGTTCTCACGAGCTGACGGTTGCCATTGACCGTGGTTGCCATCACTCCCCTCACTCGAATCCGTGCGTCTACCAAAGCCTCTATTTTTTCCGGCGCTCCCTCATCATCAATATCAACCAGCACCAAAACGCCCCCCACATCCAACGGAAACTCCCTGAAACGCCCAGAGTCTGCCTGACGGGGCAATATGCGGCGAACCACGCCTTCCACCTCCACCCAGGCGCAATCATCTTTGCCCCAAAGCAACTCCCCAACAGTCGGCCTTCGGGGGGCTGGCAGTTGACCGTGGCTCAGAAACTTCATTTCAATATCCGCAACCTCCTTGTTATCACCAGAAAGGATCGGTGAGAATCCACCCGCCAAGGAGAATCCCTCCACATCCACCAAGTCTCCACGTTTGAATTGCACAGTCTTGTCCTTGGCGCCGGCCACATAGACTGCTCCCGTGTTGTCCTGCAAAAACCAGCTTCCATTAGTAGTTAGCACGATGGCTCGTGCTTGTACCCGCCTGCCTTCGCCCGCCTCCGCAATCGACAAAGCCTTCAAACCGCCCAAATTGGTGATCGTTGCAGGGTCGTTGGTCGCCCCCTGAACAAGGACCGTACGTAAGAAAAATATGACGGCCACCCCCCCAACGATTCCCGTTGGCAGCGTGCTGCACATTATTCTAACGATATGCGTCAACAACTTACACAAAGTACTGCGACTCCACACTCTCGCCAGACAATATCGGCCTATTCCCGCTCTTTGTTAACAGAGCGTCCGCAGCTATTAAGCGTGAGCTCACCATTGGCTCCCGGTGGCAATCGCCGAGAATAACCGATTCGCGCATGGCATAACATGTGCTGGCTTTTTTCTCGTCAATGCCGCTCGTGTATTTAACCTAGCATTGATCTGTCCAATGACATCTTTCTACCGTCTACTGTTTATCTGGGTCATGCTTTGTGGAATGTCCCGCCCCTGCCTTTCCCAGGAGCTCTTTGGCACGGGCGCAAGCTGGCGTTATTTTAAGGGGCTTGCATCACCCTCCCCTGCGGACCCTACGGCATGGAGATCCTCTTCTTTCGATGATGGTTCCTGGCCCGCTGGAGTGGCAACGTTTTACTATGGCGATCCATTCACCGGCACTCTTCTGGACGACATGTACGGGCGTTACTCCACAGTGTTCCTCAGAAAACAATTCAATGTCGTCAATCCTGCTGACATCCAATCCCTGGTCCTGCGGGCTGCCTGCGATGATGGGTTTATCTGCTGGATCAATGGGCAGATGGTGACTCGCTTCAACGTGCCGGAGGGAGAGATTAGCTTGGAGGGACTCGCCAGCGGCCCGGTAAGTCCGGACCCGGCCGTGTACAATGATTATCCCATTGCAAACCCTCAGTCAGTCCTCCACTCCGGAGCCAACGTCATCGCTGTTCAACTGCTCAACACCTCACTCACCAGCAGTGACATCGTTTGGGACGCTTCCCTTTCCTTCACGGCCGACACGGACTCCCCAGTGCTCTCTGCCGTTACTCCTGTCGCAGGAGCCGCCTTGCAACAACTGTTTGCCATTGAAGTTGTTTTCAGCGAACCAGTGAAGGGGGTGGATGCCGGCGACCTGCTGATCAACGGGCAGGGTGCCACCAATGTCACCGAGGTGACCCCGGGTCAGTTTGTGTTTTCATTTCCTAAGGTAAAAGCAGGAAGTGTCAGCGTGGCGTTCGGTGATGATCATGGGATTACCGACCTCGCCGGCACTCCACATCCCTTTCAGGGTGGGAACTGGAACTACACCGTCGACCCTAATTTAGTGCTGCCGGGGGTGATCATCAGCGAATTCATGGCAGACAACAACGGAGTGATCAGGGATGTGGATGGGGATAAATCGGACTGGATCGAGTTGTTCAATGCCTCAAACCAGGCTGTCTCGCTTTTTGGCTGGTCGCTCACTGATGACGCCTTGAACCTGCGAAAATGGGCATTCCCCGGCAAAAGCCTGGCGGCGGGAGGAAGACTGATCGTGTTTGCCTCGGGCAAGGACCGAACAAATGCCGCATCCCAACTCCACACCAATTTCAAACTTGATGATGACGGAGAATATTTGGCGCTGGTCAATCCTGCTGGGGACGTCGAGTCAGGATTCTCACCGACTTTCCCCAAACAAAAAAAGGATTTTAGCTATGGCAGGGCCAACGGGGCTCCCAGCGTGGTCGGTTTCTTTGCGAAACCAACTCCAGGGTCTGCCAACACGACCAGCGGGGTCGGATTTGCCCCTGACGTAAGATTTTCCAGAAACGGGGGGGCCTACGTCACTAATTTCAGCCTTTCACTGTCTGCGCAAACCGACATGACCGGAGCCGTGATCCGCTTCACAAAGGATGGTTCATTGCCTGCCGAAACATCGCCCATCTATACCAATTCCCTTCTGGTAAGCAATTCTGTGCAAATTCGCGCGAGGGTTTTCGCGCCCGGAGTACTTCCTGGCGATCCGCATAGCGAGATGTATTTGAAACTGGAGGGTACCACACCCACCTTCAGCTCCGATCTGCCGGTTATGGTGTTGCATAATTTCGGCAAGGGCCGTCCTCCTTCCGAAGGCCAGCAAAATGCCTATTTACAAGTGTACGAACCCATTGATGGCATCACCTCCCTGGGCAGGGCTCCCGTTCTGAGCGCACGGGTGGGCATCGGCGCGCGCGGCTCCAGCACTTTGGGCAACGCGAAAGTTAACCTAAACCTTGAGTTGCGCGATGAGTTCGACGCCGATGACAAACGGCAACTACTGGGTCTGCCCGGGGATTCGGATTGGGTACTGTACGCTCCCAATGATTTTGAGCCTGTCTTGGTCCACAACCCGTTCATTTATCAGTTGAGTCGCGACATGGGGCGATACGCCTCACGGACCCGATTTGTCGAGCTGTTCCTCGTTTCTGACACTGCCAACGCCACGGTGCGTTATCCCACCACCTATTACGGCGTTTACGTCCTGGAGGAGCGGGTCCGCCGCAGCAAAGATCGCGTGGATATCGACAAGCTTGAACCCGAAAATCTCACGGCGCCCTCCGTAACCGGGGGGTACATTCTTAAAGTGGACCGAACCGGTCCCGGGGAGGGCGGTTTCTACGCAGCGAACCAAGGCATGGTATTTGTCGAGCCCTCCGAAGTGGAGATCACCCAGCCTGCGCGGAGCCCTCAGCTACAATATCTGCACAGCTACTTCGACTCCTTTGGCACCGCCCTTTATGGCGCGAATTGGAAGGACCCCTCCGTTGGCTACCGCGCTTTTATCGATGTCGATTCGTGGGTGGATCACCATCTTCTGAACGTCCTCGCCTTCAATGCGGATGGCCTGAGGTTAAGTACTTTCTTCTACAAGCCGCGCAGCGGCAAAATCACATTTGGCCCTCTGTGGGATTTTGATCGGGCACTTGGCTCCACTGATGGACGCGATGCGAATCCCAAAGTTTGGACGGACAGCGGCGGAACTGATTTTTTTAATGAGACCACTCAATCGTGGTGGGGCCGTCTTTTTACTGACCCTGATTTCTACCAGCTGTGGATTGACCGTTACCAGGATTTGCGCTCATCGCATTTCGCGTTGACCAACCTCCACCGGTTGGTTGACCAATTAACGGGCGAAGTTCGCAAGGCTCAACCTCGGGAGCAGTCTAGGTGGGGCATCACCCCCCGTAACGGCAGTTACCAAGGCGAGGTCAACGCGATGAAGCTCTGGCTTTCCAATCGGGTTGTCTTTATGGACAGCCAATCCGTGCGCCGGCCGACGCCCTCGGTTTCTGCCGGGCGGTTTACCAACTCCACCTCCGTGACGCTGAATGGTCCCGCAGTCGGCACCATTTACTACACTTTGGATGGCACTGATCCACGCCTGCCGGGTGGTGGCATCCGCCCGGGCGCGGCGACGGCCGGAACGAACCCCATTGTCATTTCATCCAATACCCGGTTGGTGGCGCGTGTGAACAACAACTCCTTTACCGCTCGCACGGGCGCTTTGAACCCACCCTTGGTCTCCAAGTGGTCCGGGAAGACTGAGGCAACGTATTTCAACCTGACTCCCCCCTTGTTGCTCACCGAGATCATGTACCACCCCGAGTCCCCTTCATTGGATTCAACCAATAGTTCCGGCGATTTTGAATTTATTGAGCTGAAGAACACATCCGACGCCCTATTGAATTTGGTTGGATTCCAAATTTCAGGCGGCATTCGATTTGATTTTTCGAGTACGGGTGCCGTGACCAGCCTGTCGGCGGGCGGGCGGATTCTGTTGGTTAAAAACCGCATCGCCTTCCTGTCAAGGTACCCGACCGCAGTCGGCATCGCCGGCGAATTCTCCGGAAGCTTGGGCAACGCTGAGAATCGAATCATCCTGACCGGACCACTGCGCGAACCTATCAGCGATGTGAAATACGACCAGAGCTGGGCTCCGCTCTCCGATGGGTTCGGTTTTTCCCTGACCCTGCGGGACGAAAGCGCGCTGCCGGAATCAATCGGCAAGGCCGAACAATGGCGGGCCAGCTCGGCCTTGGGCGGATCACCCGGTGCAGCCGATCCCGAGCCGATTTCCATCCCCGCCGTTTTGGTGAACGAAGCATTAACCCACACCGACCCGCCTTTGTTGGATGCCATTGAGCTGTGGAACCCAGGCGCAGTGGACGCCGCCATCAGCGGATGGTGGCTGACGGATGATTATCGAGACCCAAAAAAATACCGTCTGCCCGCAGGCAGCGTCGTCCCCGCCAACAGTTATTGGGTCATTGATGAGTCTGCGCTTAGGCAGGCGGCTGGTTTCTCCCTTAGCTCACTGGGGGATTCCGCACATCTATTCAGCGCTGATTCAACTGGTCGTTTAACGGGCTGGCATCATGGTTTCAGCTTTGGGGCGGCCTTCAATGGCGTCAGCTTCGGACGCTTCACAACTCGCGACGGGGTCGAGCATTTTATCCCTCAAATCTCGCGTACCCTGGGACAAACCAACTCCCTGCCGTTAGTGGGTCCTTTGGTGATTACGGAGATTCATTTTAACCCAACCCCTAATGGCACAAACAACAATACCCAAGATGAATTCATCGAGATTCGGAATATTTCCTCCAACCCCTTGCCCCTATGGGATACGCGCCATGAAACAAACGCCTGGCATTTGCGCGGAGGGGTGCAGTTTGATTTCCCGACCGGAGCAGTTCTCCCTGCGGGCGGGTTGGGTTTAGTGGTGGGTTTTGATCCTGGCGTGGACGCAGGTGTGGCGGCAGCCTTCCGCACTAAATTCCAGGTTCCATCAGAAGTGCTGATCCTTGGACCTTGGAGCGGGAATCTGGATAATTCGGGGGAATCACTCGAATTGAATCGGCCAGATGAACCCGTTGGTCTTCCGGCGGTAAATGCTGGCGAAGTCCCTCATGTCTTAGTCGAAGAAATCCGTTATCGCCCGGATGCTCCCTGGCCTGCTGGCGCATCGGGCACCGGCAAATCGCTCCAGCGCACAAGCAGTGCGGAGTTTGGCGATGACCCGTCCGTATGGCAGGCCTCTCTGCCCACAGCCGGTCGTTTAAATATCGTCGGCGAACAACTCCCATGGCAAGTGGATTCCGATGGTGACGGTTTGCCGGATGAATGGGAAGCCAAGTACGGATTAGATACCCAACTGGGCACCGGAGACTCCGGACCAAACGGCGATCCAGACGGCGACGGACAAACCAATTTACAGGAATACATCGCTGGGACTGATCCCAAACTTCCGCAAAGCAAATTTGAAATGGGGGTTGTATTCGATACTATCGCAGTAACTCTCAGCGTTCAGGCCCTGCCCGGGAGGAGCTACACCTTTTGGCATCGGGATTCATTGGATAGCGGCTGGCAGGTCTTGGTCCATTACCCCACTCAATTCGTCGGAAGTATTCTCACTGCCAAAGGTAATAACGGTACCTCATCCCGTTTTTACCGCGCAAGCGTTGAGCTTCCTTGAGCGCCATTCAGGTGGATGAAACGGGCTTCTCAACAGCGAGCAGATTCTCCAGCAATCGCCCTATGGGCTCAAGGAATTCACTGAAACGGCGCTCATCATCCTCGGTGAACGGGTTGGAACCTTGTTTATTCAGTACCTGTCCCACTGCGACGACCAGCCCGCTGGCATTTTTGACCGCCACACAGAGTAAACTCCTCGTGCGATAACCCGTGCGAAGATCGACATCCCGGTTGAACATAGGATCGTCATACGCATCACTCAAATTGATCGTTTCGCCGGTGCGCGCCACGAAGCCCGCAATACCTTGGTCCAGTCGAATCTCAATGTGGAGAAGGTTTTCCGTTCCGGCTTGCGCCACTCGCGAGCGCAGCAACCCGGCCCGGTGATCCACCACAAAAAGAGTCACCCGATCCGCCTGAAGCAATTGGCCCGCCTTATAAGTGGTGGCCACTAGCAGTTGATCAAACTGTGAAGCCGCCACCTGACTTCTGGCGGATTCCAACGCTTCCCGCAGGTGAGCCAGCTCGTCCGCCGAATCTTTTAAAAACCGGAAAAACTCCGCCTCGTTTAAATCCGCAATCAGACGCTTCAAATCGGTCCGCTTGCCAATCTGGGCCACGCCCGAGGCAAGATGACTTGCCGCTTGGGCTGCATCACGGGCCAGGGACACAAGCTGGCCGTCCTCCAAGGCGAGCGTTCGATCCGCAATATCCAGAATGCGATGGTCGTGAGTGACCAACAGGATGGCGCAGCCACTGCCCCTGGCTAATCGTTGCAATAGCTCGACCACATCGCGGCCCGTTTGCCGATCCAGCGCGCTGGTCGGTTCATCGGCCAGAATGATTTTGGGCCGCACCACCAATGCGCGCGCAATGGCCACGCGCTGACGCTGCCCTCCCGAGAGCTGCCCCGGCAACTTATGCGCATGCGAGCCAAGCCCCACTAGTTCAAGCTGCTCAAGGGCTCTGGCTTCCGCTTCCTGCGCGGAAATCGGCCCGGCCCAGGCCAGCGCCAAGGCCACGTTTTGGCAGGCCGTCAGGGCATCGAGCAGGTTGGGCGCCTGAAAGATAAAACCGATTCGCTGCCGCACTCCCAGAAGCGTGGACTGCGAGGCGCCGCGCAACTCTTCCCCGAGCACCTGGACGCTTCCGGTTTGCACCCTTCTAAGCCCGCCGCCCAGTGTTAAAATGGTGGTCTTGCCCGAACCTGAGGGGCCGGTGAGCAAAACAATTTCGCCGGCAAATAATTCGGCGCTGACACCGTGCAGCACCGTTTTTTCCAGCGCGCCTGTTCCGAAGGAATGGTGTACATCACGCAGTTGAAACACTGGTTTTGTGCTCATCTCAAAAAACCTCCGCAGGATCGGCGTGGCGCAACACGCGCAGGGCGAACATGCCTGAAATAATGCACATGGCCAGAGTAAGACTCAAAACAATGGCCGACTTTGAAATGTCCAGGTAGGCAGGCAACGAAGTCGCAACACGAGTGGCCCAAAAAACTGCCGCCGCCAAAACTGCCGCCGGCACAAACCCCGCTACAGCCAGAATTACGGATTGCTGGACCACTATAGAGTGTAAAAACGCGTCCGAGCAACCCGTCGCTTTCAGCACCGCATATTCCTTTAAATGGTCGCTAAGATCCGTGTAAAGAATCTGGTACACGATCACCGATCCCACAATAAATCCGATGATTAGCCCCGCACTGATAACGAAGCCAATTGGCGTCCGGCGCGCCCAATAATCCTTCTCCTGGTCCATAAGCTCCTTGCGCGTGAGAACCATGACGTCCTCGGGCAAGGTTTTCTTTAAAGTAGCCTGCACCCCCAAAACCGATGCATCCGGCGCAAGCTCCAGCACCCCCAGACTAACCATGTTGGGTGAGCGATCCATGAAAAGGCGATGAAAGGCCGCCTCCCCCATCAAAACGTTTCCGTCAGCCGCAAATGATGTCCCCAGCGTAAACAAACCTCCCACCGTCATTCTTTGGCCTGCAATTTCTGTGACCACATTCTCGCCCCGAAGCAATCTCTCTTTCACCTGCCCGAACTCTTGCCTCGACGCTGAGTCGAACAAAACCTGATCAGGACGCTGCAAAGCCGCGCTTGATTGTTCCGAATCCGTCAAATGCAGCGGCGGAACGGCTGGATCGCAGCCAATCACAAAAATGGTGCGGTCGTGCATCGTGTCGGGATTTTTCCAGGATGCCAGCCCCGTATAGATCGCTTTGGCTTTGATGACTCCGCTTACCGCGCGCGCCTGATTCAATCTGCGCCGGGAAAACATTCTCGAATCGGCCAGGGAATCGTACTGGCTGTTCACAATCACCAGCTCGCCGGAGAATGATTGGTGCAGGAGCACAACGCTGTCGTAAAGTGCATCGCGAAAACCCAACTGCATCAGCATCATCAAAGCTGCAAAGGAAATACCCGCCACGGCAGCGGTAAGCCTCAATTTTCGCGAGGTCAATTGCCTCCATGCCAGTGGCACTCCCGCCGGGCGTATCGTGTGAGACAGTGCCTCTCGGAAACGCGATATCATGGAAGAAAGCGCGCGTTTACCAATGCCCCGCTCAAAGATGAAACGGTCCCGTTGGAATCAAGACGAACAATCACCTCCACCACCCGTGAATCCGTGAAAGCCGAAGGATCAGGTTTAAGCAGGCGGTTGGGTCTCACTTGACGCCCCATCTTCTGCACGCGTCCCATTAGCGTCCCAGAAAAGGCATCGCCGCTGACTTCCACTCGCTGCCCGTCTCGAAGGTGGCGAATATCCGTCTCGTACACTTCCACCCTGACATCCATCATATCCGTCCGTCCCAGATCAAGAACCCCACTCGGCCCTATTTCCTCGCCCACCCGTACATGCACGGTAAGCGCTTGGCCATCCTGCGGGGCGCGAACCACCGTTTGCTCATTTTCCATCCCCGCCCGTTCCGCCTGCGCCTCTGCCACCGCGACTTCTGCCCGGGCAACTTTGACATCCACTTCCCTTACCTCAATTCCCGCGTGCTGCCGCTGATGCGCAACCTCCAGCGCGTTCGAGCGCGTGAGGAATCTTGTTTGCGCCAAATCAAAATCCTGCTGTGAAACAGACCCCTCGACGCGCAACCCGCGCTGGCGCTCCAATTCCCTGCGTGCATCCTCAAAGTCAGCCTGCGCAACTTGTGATTCGGCCGTCAGCGCCGCCAACTCCGTTGGTTTCACGCCCGTTTCCGCCTGCGCCAGCCGGGCGCGGGCCGATTCCACCATCCTAAACGAATACCGCAAAGCCGCGGCCATGGCGGCATGAGTATGGGTGTGTGCAAGCACTTGGCTGTTGGTGACGGTCTGCCCCTCATGCACAAAAAGCTCGGTCAGTATGGATGGCCCCTGCAACGAGTAGGGTGCGGCGACATGCACCAAACCACCTGCTGGCTCCAATCGCCCCAACGCGGAAACTGCAGGACTCTGCTCCGCCGGACCTGCTGCCCGGCTCAGGCAGATTCCCAGAAACATCCCTGTCGTAATCACGCTCTTTCTGGCCCATGAACATCTTAAACCCCCGCTTGTAGAAATTTTCAAGGTTCCCTCCTTGCCGCAATGGTGGTCCCAGGAAAAATGGACTCAGTGGAACGCAAATCACCATGGAGAAAGGCCATAAAATCCATGTAAATATGCGTTTCAGAAGGATTGTTCTGTAATGCCTTGATATCAGCAGAATCCATGATCTGTTCTGTTTAGCGGCGAGGTTTTTATTTTTAACTTGGCGTTCGGGGATTGGTTTCCCCACCCCGCCATGATTGGGGAAAATCAACTCATTTGACAACGCAGATTTGCAGGAATAAACCTACAGCAGGAGTTCCCAAAGCACTTTGATCTCAAGGAAGCACATCAGAGCGCTTCCAGAAACTGAAATAATGTAAAAAAGCTGGTGTGGATTTTGAGTAGATGGGTTGTGGATTTCGTCAAAGAATGCATGCCTGAAATCATCCGCCCCGCTGAGCTTTCCTTCTTCTCCCTGACCGAGCGTCTGGCTC
>JANYDC010000074.1 GCA_025359965.1 Pedosphaera sp. | reverse complement strand
ATTTTGGGACGAGAAATGGTCCGGTTAATACCGGTGCCGCGCCCTCCCGATGTGGAGGTTCCAAGCACTTACAATGTGTCTTTGACCCCGGCGCAACAAGCCAACAACTGGGTGCTAGGAGCCAAGGCTGCATACTTGGCTCAGGCGCGTGTACGCATCACCAACGACATCAGTGTCATGGACACCCTTGCTACACTGCTCTTCGAGCGCAAGATCGCCGACTTGCTTCTGGATCGGGGCAACACTAATGCGGCTTCCTTGTCCCTGCTTTCGTATCGTGCCAATGATGCCGGACGGTACACCCCGTCGAGCAAAGAACTGCTCGATCTCGAAAAGCGTATAGATAATTCGCACCCCGGCTTTCTGTTGCAACCATCCGCCGCTTTTATCGAGAATGCCCTCGCTGCTGCTGCCATGCCCGGGTTGGTGGACTTGAAAAGCGTGGCTTGGGAAATATACCGTATCAGCAGCGCATCCAACAATGCGGCGCCCGGCAAGTATCCTTATCCTTTGGATGTTCTGCGCACCTTTATTTCGGATGGCTTCCTGCATAGCAATTATTTGGCCGTTGCAGCTCTCTCTCCCTCAGTGCTTACTCAGGCCCATGACGGGGCCAGCAACCTGTTGCAGTCCATTGCCCCCCGGCCCACCGCTGTGATTAATCTGGCCGTGCGAAGCGACACGTTCGGACGGCCTTGCACGATTCTTGACCTCGTGCCCGCCAGCGGCCAGCGCGCTTTATTCCATCCCGACAATATATCTTACCGTTTGCTGGAGTCATTCAATTTGCCCGTTGGCAGTGCCGTTCAGGTCTTTGGTTATACCGACCTCGGTGCGGGTGATTGCAGTGTGGAGGGGATTGAAGTCATTTCACTGGCTCTAAACAGCGCCCCCATCCCGACCTTGATTGATAGCGATGGGGACTTGATGCTGGATTCGTTGGAATTACTGTACTTCGGTTCATTGGGAGGAAACGGGGCAGGGGATTCAGATGGTGATGGATTTAGTGATTTACAAGAATTGTTGGACGGAACCAATCCGATGGATGGCCTCAACCACGGTTCTCTGATTGTTGATCTCAGCCCGCCTGCGTTGGTTATGTTGGTAAACCCCATTGATGGCAGTTTCACCATTACCTTTAATTGGCCCAGTGCTTATGCCAGCAAAATCAAGTTCGGCATTCAAAGTCAGACCGATTTGGGCGGCGTGATCACTACCGAACTTCTGCCCGCCGTCCAATTGGGGCCGGACCTCTTCGGCGTAAACCTTCCTGCGCCCGCCACCGAGACCAAGTTTTACCTCGTTACCCTTTCACTTCCTGGATCCTAAGTATCTCTCACTTTCCGTTTGCGGGCGATAAACTCTGACGAGTAGCCTCAGGGAATGCAATGTGAGAACTCCCAGAAGCTCTTCGCTGAGGCTTTGAAATACATCCCTGGTGGGGTGAATTCCCCCGTGCGCGCTTTCCGCGCGGTGGGAGGGAATCCTTTCTTCGTCAAGAGTGCTGCCGGACCCCGGGTGACGGATGTTGACGGTAATTCCTACATCGACTACGTGGGTACGTGGGGGCCTGCCATTCACGGCCACGCCTTCCCGCCCATTATTGAAGCGGTTCGTGAAGCTGCTGGCCGCGGGACCAGCTTTGGCATTCCAAACCCCTACGAGGTCGACATGGCGCGTTGGATCGTCGAGGCCGTTCCCTCAGTGCAAAAAGTGCGTATGTGCAATTCGGGCACAGAAGCGGTCATGTCCGCCATTCGGCTTGCCCGAGGATTTACAGGACGTGACAAGATTCTGAAGTTCGATGGCTGTTACCACGGACATGTGGATTCTTTGTTGGTGAAAGCAGGAAGCGGCGCACTTACTTTTGGCCATCCCGACAGCGCGGGTGTGCCAACTTCGTTCACACAACACACCATCGTTGTGCCGTACAACGACGAAGCCGCCGTGCGCGCCGCCTTCGATGCCAACAAAGGACAGTTCGCAGGCATCATCCTTGAACCCGTCGCAGGCAATGCAGGTCTGTACGCCCCCCGGCCCGACTGGTTGGAATTTCTGCGCAAGATCACAGCGGAGCAGGAGGCACTTTTGATTTTCGACGAAGTAATGACCGGTTTTCGTCTGGCGCGCGGCGGAGCACAAGAGGTCTTTGGCATAACGCCTGACCTAAGTTGTTTTGGTAAAATCATCGGGGGAGGTTTGCCGGTGGGCGCGTTTGGCGGGCGAAGCGAGATCATGGATTGCCTCGCTCCGCTCGGTCCTGTTTATCAGGCGGGAACGCTCAGCGGCAATCCTCTCGCCATGGCCGCTGGATTGGCAGCCCTCACTCGGCTGACCCCTTCCACCTATGTCGGACTAGAACAGGTTGGAGCTCAGCTGGAGGCGGGTATGAAAGCCATCGCCAAGATGCTTTCCCTTCCCATGACTTTCAATCGCGTGGGTTCGATGTTCTGCGGCTATTTTGCGGAGGGACCGATCTGGAATCTGACCGACGCGATGCGAAGTGATCGGGCGCTTTTTGCCAGGTTTTTTCATGGCATGATGGAGGAGGGAGTCTATCTGGCTCCTTCCCAATTCGAGGCCGGCTTTCTTTCAACCGCTCATGGGCCTGTGGAAATTGAACACACTTTGCGGTCGGCCGAGAAGGTGCTCAAGGCGATCCGTTTATGATCAACCAGAGCAAGAGCACTTATGAGAATCCTAGGCATTGACCACGGAACGGTACGCATGGGCGTTGCTATCAGCGATGAGTTGGGTCTGATGGCTCTCCCTTTGGAGTTTATCCCGGCGCAACCTTTGGCGCCCATGCTGGAGCGCATCAAGACCTTGATCCGCGAAAAAGAGGTTTCCCTTCTATTGCTTGGCCTGCCGCGCAACATGGATGGAAGCTACGGACCGGCCGCCCTCAAGGTCCAGGAATTCGCCGCCGTGTTAAAAGATGTCGTGCCTATTCCCATCAAGATGTGGGATGAGCGTCTAACCTCGGTGCAGGCCAACCGCATGCTGCGGCAGGCTGGCATCAAGGGCAGGAACCAGCGCGAGCGCGTCGACGCCTCGGCGGCGGCCATTTTACTCCAAGGCTATCTTGATGCCATGCAGGCGCGGCAACAATTGTGAATCCTCCGTTCACTCCCCAAACAACGCCGCATGGTGGACGCTGATCTCTTAAGCAACGAAGTGGGTGACGCTGCACCCGCTGACTGCCTGCGTTTGCGGCTGACCATTAGTTACGATGGCACAGCTTATCAGGGCTGGCAGGTGCAGAAAATCGGCACCGGCGTGCAGGAAAAAATTGAAGCGGCCGTTCTCGCTGTGTTTCGGGTTCCAAGCCGCGTCCACGGATCAAGCCGCACCGATACCGGGGTTCACGCACTCGGCATGGTCGCCCACTTCGACATCCCTCTCAGCCGTTGGAAGATGACCGAGTACAAGGCCGTGCTCGCTTTGAATGCCCATCTCCCTGAGGACATTCGCGTGTTCAAAGCCGCACGAGTAAAAGGGGAGTTTCATGCCCGCTTCTTTGCCACGGGCAAACAGTATCGATACTTCGTTTGGAACCATGCCGCGCATTCCCCAATGTTGCGCAAGACTTCGTGGCAATTCCCTCGTGCCCTGGACTTAAAGCGTATGCGTCAAGGAGCGGCGTTGATGCTTGGACGGCGCGATTTTCGATCCTTCGCGGCCACTTCCGGGTACGAAATTAAGGACACCGTCCGAACTCTGACACGACTCGATGTTCAACGACAGGGGCCGCTCCTCACGTTCATTATCGAAGGCGACGGGTTCCTCTACAAAATGTGCCGGGGCCTGGTGGGCACGCTCGTGCAGATTGGATCGGGTAAGTATGAACCCTCCATTGTCACCGAAATGATTGAGAAGAAAGATCGCCGCTCCGCAGGAATGTCCGCTCCGGCGCATGGATTGATTCTTTGGAAAGTCAACTACAGCGGCAAGGTGCGGCAGCGAGGGCTTCCCGCCGAGGACTCCGTCGCGCCTGAATAGCCGCCTATGCGCATCGTGCTTTTTGCCCCCGAGATTGCCCCCAACGCCGGCAACGTCGCCCGGCTTTGCGCCGCGACCGGGACGGAACTTCACTTGATTGAACCGCTGGGTTTCCGTTTGGATGATGCCCAGCTAAAGCGCGCGGGCATGGACTATTGGCAATGGGTCCAATGGAAAACATGGCGCGACTGGCAGACCTTCGAGCAAAGCCTTCCTTCCGAGGCGCGAATCTGGCTAATCGAATCTGACGGCCCGAAAACCTACGCCGAGGTGCAATATGCTGCGGCCGACTACCTGGTCTTTGGTAGCGAGGGGCGAGGGTTGCCGAACATTCTAATGGAGCGTCATCCGAAGTCTTGGGTGCGCATTCCCATGATGAAAGAGGAATCGCGCTCGCTCAATCTGTCCAACTGCGCTGCGTTGGTTCTGTACGAAGCCCTGCGTCAACAGGGCTTCCCCGGTGAAGTGTGAAACCTGCTTGGTAGCGCGCGGCCTCCGCACCGCGCCGTCCAGCCGGTTAGGGTTTGTAAACGATACGCGAGAGCCGGTCATTTGGGCTGCCCGTGAACCAGCCGCCGTATTCGACGAAATAAAGAGCCCCATCCTTGCCCTGTTGCATCGCGAGGACTCCAGCGGTCATTCCGGCCACGAAAGGCTCAGTCTTGGTGACTGTTCCCGATGCATCCACAGGGGCAAAGCGAATCCATTTGCGGACGTAGTCAGCATAGAACGCGCCTGCCTGGTAATGCTCAGGGAAATCAAAGGCACCGCCACGCCGACGATACAAGGGGCCACTCGTGGCGTTTCCTCCCGCATTGGCGCCGTTCAGATTGTGGTTATAGGTGATGAACGGGGGGATTGCACCAGGGATGTCGCAAGGGGTTCCGCCGAAGACCAAGGCGTTTGTGCCCATGCAACGGGGCCAGCCGTAATTTCCGCCAGCCTGCAACAGGTTTATTTCTTCCCAATCCTCAGGTCGATCATAGCCCACTTCACCCACCAACACCCGGCCGGTTTCAGGGTCGATGTTGATCGAGTAGGGGTTGCGATGGCCGTAGGTGTAAACGGCAGGATTGGCATCAGCTCGGCCAACGAACGGATTATCCTTGGGGATGGTTCCGTCCAGATTGATGCGCAGGACTTTGCCTTGCAGGGCGGACAGGACTTGGGGCGGGTTTTTGGGATCGTTCCAGAATTTCTCGGTTTCGCCGGAGACATTGTTGTCACCCTCGGTCACGTACAAGGTGTGATCCTTGGGGTTGTATTGCATCGCCCCGCCTTGGTGGAAACCACGCAGAGAGGGAATGGTCAGGTAAATCTTTTCAGAATCCGGCTTAAGACCGGTGGCCCGTTTAGGATCGTTGACTGTGAATCGTGAAACGCGATTGCTCCACGCAGTGGCGTTGGTTGGAGCGTACGGGGCGTAGTGTAGGTAGATGTAGCCGTTCTTGAGATAGTCGGGATCGAACTCAATGCCGTGCAAACCGCGTTCGTTTGATTCACGGCCCGGGGTGGGTTCCCAACAGACTTTGAGTGAGGCAACTTCGTCGTGTTTTTTGGTCTCAAAATCGTAGGCCCAGATTTGCCCGCGACGGCCAGTGAACCATAAGCGTCCATCCGGTGAAAATTGGAGGAACACCGGTTCCGGAATGTCGCCTGCCACCAAAGTCTCGTATTTAAACCCATTAGGCAGCTTTACATTCTGCGGTGCTGGAGGCTTCTGCTCTGGGTGGGCACTCTTGGCGTCCTCCGCAAAGCCGCTGTTGCCGGCGAATAACGAGGCGACCGAAGCTAGGCATGCAGCCCATCGTGAAAGATTCATCATGAGCTTCCATTACTTTAGCAGAACCTTGTGAGCAATATTTTTCGCGATAAATCCTACGGAACGGACTGGTGGTCCTTCGGCGATTCCTTCCTAATTCCTTTATTCAAGCTCCGGTCAGAGCTTTGCGGATGACGTTGCGCTCCACTACGCCAGTCAGTCGTTGATCGAGACCGGAATGAAAGTAGGTGAGTTTGGTGTGGTCGAGGCCCATCAGGTGCAGGATGGTGGCGTGGAGATCCGAGACGTGGCATGGGTCCTCAGCCGCTTTGAATCCTACTTCGTCGGTAGAGCCAATAGCTTGTCCACCTTTTACGCCCGCGCCAGCCAGCCACATGGAAAAGCCATGCCAATCATGGTCGCGGCCAAGTTTGCCCACACCTTCGCTGGTGGGCGTTCGGCCAAATTCTCCGCCCCAGACTAGGAGCGTTTCATCCCAAAGCCCGGTGCGCTTGAGGTCTGCGATGAGGGCGGCGATTGGCTTGTCGGTTTCGCCTGCATGGAGGCTGTGGTTGGCGATGCAATCGTTGTGGCCGTCCCAGGTATCCTCGATATGGCCGCCGCCGGAGTATAGTTGTACGAAGCGCACGCCTTTTTCAAGGAGACGACGCGTGATAAGGCATTTCCGGCCGAAGTCGGCGGTGAGCTTTTCGTTCAGTCCGTAGGCTTCCCTCGTGGCGGTGTTTTCGCGGTTGATGTCCACGACTTCGGCGGCGGTGGTTTGCATGCGGTAGGCGAGTTCGTAGGACTCAATGCGCGCCGCAAGTTCGGATTCTCCGGGCCGAGAGGCAAGGTGTTCGGCGTTGAGTTTTTTAAGCAGGTCCAGGCTGCGCCGCTGCGTGTGTTCGCTGGTGCCGCTTGGGGTGGCGAGATCAAGCAACGGCACGCCCGCACTGCGAAACAGTGTTCCTTGATAAGCGGCTGGCATGTAACCGGCGGTCCAGTTGGAGGCGCTCCCAATGGGTCCGCCGCGCGGATCAGTCATGACCACAAAACTCGGCAGGTTTTCGTTCAGCGCACCCAGGCCGTAGCTCAACCAGGAGCCAAGACACGGTTTGCCGATGAGCACATTGCCGGTGTTCATTTGCAAACAGCCGGAGGCATGAGCCGCCGTGTCGGAGTGCATGGAGCGGATGACGCAAAGGTCGTCGGCAAACTTCGCGGTGTGTGGAAAAAGGCTGCTGATTTCCAGTCCGCTTTTACCATGTTTCTTAAACTCAAACGGCGATTGCATGAGATGGCCGATGGCTCGCCCGTTGGAGCCGATTTTGGCATCGCCCGTGTAAGACTGGCCGTGGTGTTTGGCCAGTTCCGGCTTGGGATCGAAGGTATCCACCTGGCTGGGACCGCCGTTCATGAAGAGAAATACGACGTGTTTGGCTTTGGCTGGGAAATGCTGGGGCTTCGGGGTGAGTGGATTGAGTCCCGCCGGGGCCGCGCTGGCTTCCATGGGAAAAGCACCCGTACGCGTAAGTAGGTCGATCATGGCCAGCCCGGCAAAACCTCCGCCGACCTGCCAGAGGAATTCGCGGCGCGAACGGCCGCATGGAGTCGGGTTCGGGATGAAGCGTGAGTCGGGTTCAATCGGCATACGCAAATTCGTTAAGGTTCAGGATCACACGGCACACTTGTTCCAACGCAGTGGAGGCTACCGGTGCGCCGGGGAGAAATTTCGTCTGCAATTCCTCGGCGCTTAGGAAACGAGTCATCTCGGCCAACTCAGAGCTGGAGGGCATTCGACCGAGCGCAAGGCGGTAGGCACGGATGACTTGCGGCCTTGGTTTTTCACCCGCCTCCTTGAGCAGCCGATTCGCGAAATGCCGCGCCTGTTCGTTGACGAAATCGCCGTTGAAAAGGGTGAGTGCTTGGGGCGCGACGGTGGTGATATTGCGCTGAGCCGAGCTATGAACCGTGTCGCATAAATCGAGCACTTCAAACATCGGCACCACGAGGCCGCGTTTGACGAAGGCGTAGATGGAGCGACGGGATTGCTCTGCTTCGGGCGATGGTTGCCAGATCGAATCCTTGTCGGTGTTGGCCTCAATGGCTGCTTGGGGAATGCGCAGGAACACGCCGCGCCCGTACATCGCTTGGTTAAGTTGGCCGCTGACGGCGAGCATGGAATCACGCAAAGCCTCAACATCAAGACGGCGGTAGGAAGTGTGCCAGAGCAGGCGGTTTTCGGAATCGGCGGCGGCGTGGTCGGCAGTGGGAGCCCGGCTCATTCTCCATGCATTGCTGCTGAGGATGAGGCGGTGGAGGGATTTCAACGACCATTGCCCTTCGTGGGTGAACCAGTGTGCCAGCCAATCGAGTAGTTCTGGATGCGTGGGTGGTTCGCCCATGACGCCAAAATCGCTCGGAGTTCGGACAAGACCCGCGCCGAAGTGTTGCTGCCAGACGCGATTGACGATGACCCGGGCGGTGAGCGGATTTTCCGCACTGGCCAACCAGCGTGCGAGTCCCAGACGGCGTTGGCTGGTGTGCGGGCCTGCGGCTGGAAACTGAGGCTGCCGCCGGGTGAGAATGGCTGGAACGGCGGGCGAAACTTCCGCGCTGCGCCTTGCCGGGCTGCCGCGCAGCAGGACATGCGTGATGGGAGCCTCGGGTGAGGGTTCGTTGAGGAAATAGGCTTGGGGCAAATCCGGAGTGGCTTCGTGAAGCTTCTGCACCTTTTTTTCGATCTCAATAGACGAGAGTGTGTTCGTTTGGCGGCGGAGTTCGCCGATCTTCTGATCGCGTTGGTTGACGGCAGAGATTTCTTCGAAACGCCCGGCGGGGAGGGTTAGTTCGGTCCGGCCATTTTGGGGGCGCTTCAAGGTGTTGAAGATCGCGGCCATGCTATAATAATCGCGCGTGCTCAGGGGCTCAAATTTGTGGTCGTGGCAGCGCGCACAACCAAGGGTCAGCCCAAGGATAGCTTGTGAAGTGGTGCTTATGATGTCATCGAGTTGATCGAAGCGATCAAGTTCGGGATCGGCGGGTTCGTCGTCCCAATTGCCGAGACGGTTCATGCCGGTGGCGATGAGGGTGTCGCCATCGGAGTCAGGAAGCTCGTCGCCAGCGAATTGTTCGAGAAGGAATCGATCATACGGCTTGTCCGCATTGAACGAGCGGATGACGTAATCGCGATACCGCCATACGAAGGGCTTCTCGGCATCGCGTTCGTAGCCATTGCTGTCCGCATAGCGAACGACATCAAGCCAGTGGCGTGCCCAGCGTTCGCCGTATTGTGGGCGAGCCAGCAGGTTGGTGATCACGTTGTCCAGTGCTGTGGCGGACTGACCGCCCTTTGCATTGTTGGCAAAGCCATCCTGCTCCGCCAGCGTCGGGGGCAGGCCAATGAGATCGAGGTGGACGCGGCGTAGCAAAGCGTTGGGCTCTGCCTCTTTGGCGGGCCGCCAGCCGCGCGCCTCTAATTTTGAGAGGACGAATTGATCAATTGGGTTTCGCACCCATTTCTTATTCTTGATCGACGGAACGGCAGGCCGGAGCACGGGCTGGAATGCCCAGTGTTCGGAGGGTAATTTGGGAATGGATTCGTTGGAGGGAAACTTTGCGCCTCCGTCGATCCATAGCTTGATTATGGCAATCTGCTCGGGCGTGAGCGGCTTGCCCTCGGGAGGCATGCGATCATCCTCCACCTGGGTGGTGATCCGCTTGAGGAGTTCACTTGCATCACTTTTCCCGGCGGCAATTACAGGGCCGTTTTTTCCGCCTTCATGAATGAGGGTGGCGGCATCGAGTCGCAGCTTGCCTTCCTGCTTCAGTCGGCCGTGGCAAGAGTAGCAGCGTTTTTCGAGGATCGGCTTGACGCCAAGTGTGTAATCCGAAGCGGCGGAAGCGAGGTGCATTTCCGCAAAGCCGAACCACAACACCAGTGCTGCAAGTAGACGATTCATGGGACCAACCGAATTAATTCAGGATATAGTCAAAGGCTTGACGCGATCCCGGAGTGACATGGCCTAAATCTAGCCCATGCAGGAGTGATTTAAAGTATGAACTCGGACTCCGACTTCATTAAGAAATCGAAAGCGCTGGGGCCGTCCATCCGTGTTTTGCCTACTTAGCCAGGAAAGTAAAGAGAGTGGTCTCTTTCAACGGTGCGCCCGGTCTCACCACGATTGAGGGGAAATTCTTGTGATGGATGGCATCGGGATAATGCTGAGTCTCCAGGCAAACGGCGGTATGGCCCATGTGGTTACCGGTGTAGAGTTGCACGGCGGGCTGAGTGGTGCGTACTTCCATAATGCGGCCGCTCTTGGGTTCGGTCAAACGGGCAGCCATCTTCATGGTTTTTGCCTCACTCAAGATGTAATTGTGGTCATACCCGTTCATCTTCGGCTTCAACTGTTCAATACGATCGCCGATGCGGGTCGGTTTAGTGAAATCCATGGGCGTTCCCTTGAGCGGTAGGATCGCTCCAGTGGGAATTAGATCCACGTCTGAATCGGTGTAGCTTTCGGAGGGTATCCACAAAATGTTATCGAGGCAGCTCCCTCCGCCGGCCAGATTCCAATAGGCGTGATTGGTCAGATTCACAATCGTGGCTTTGTCGGTCTCCGCCTGGTAATCGACGCGCAGCTCGTTGTTATCCGTTAACGTGTAGATCACGGTTGTCTTTAAGTTGCCCGGGTATCCTTCCTCGCCGTCTTTGCTGAAATAGGTCAGTTTCACAGAGGATTCGTGGCTCATTACGGCAGACTTCTCTACGGTCCACACCACTTGCGAAAAACCTTTGTTCCCGCCATGAATGGAATTCTTACCCGTGTTTGCGGCCAGCTTATAGGTCGCTCCATCCAGCTCGAATTGTGCCCCGCCGATGCGGTTTACGACACGCCCAATCACTGCGGCCGATCCGTTAAAACCCTTTTGGAATTTCTCCAAAGTGTCCGTCGTGAGTACGATGTTGGTGAAGTGTCCATTGCGATCAGGGGCATGAATTTCCTTGATGATGGCGCCAAGGGTCATGATTTGGGCGCTCATCCCTTTGGAGTTTTTGAGCGTGATCAACTTGACCGTGGTGCCGTCTTCAGTTTTTCCAAAGTCAGCCTCCACAAACTCTTTGGGAGTCTGCGCCTGAACCAAGCCAATTAACGCCGAAGCCGCCAACGAAACGACAGCCAGTCGCCAGAAACAAATGTGCATGGGATGAGTGATACCTTCTCCTTTGCGTCCGAGCCAGTAAAAATCGGTCGTTGGAATCCAGTGGAATTGCCTCTTGAAATGGTCGGGGCGGTGAGAATTGAACTCACGACCTCGTGGACCCGAACCACGCGCGCTACCAGGCTACGCTACGCCCCGCGACCAGTGGCTGCAAACCATGCCAAAGGGGCTCGCGATTGCAAAGCTTATTTCTGGATTAGCGGCATTCAAGGTGTGAGATAAAATAGTTCAAATCTCCAGAAACCGGAGCTTCCGCAGCAAAATTCGTATGCGTTTGGCTTTTTCAAGAAGCTGCGCTCTATCTTTGGCCCGACGGAGCGCGGCTATGCGACTCGCAGCGGTTTCGGATACGAAGCGCGCACAGGAGGGGTTGGACCCTTTCGAGTTGCTTCATTGCTGCGACTCACAGACTCACAGCTCTGCTACAGACCATTGGAGTTTGAGGTGCAGTGCACAATTTTGTTTCCACACCCGGCATTCAACTGGTGGGCACATCTGGTGTGGGGTTGTTTTCTTTGGGCGACTCGTTGGGTGCATCCTGATCTCTGCTCAGCCCCGTGTACTGGTCGTACCGCTCTGGCCCGAGAATCTGCAGGAATTGTTCCTCGACATGTTGCCTCACTTGTTCTTCCTCCTCCTTGCTTATACCTGCGGCCGAGTCACTCTTTTTGCGGAGGGAGTACAAGGCTCGAAATTCCTCATCGCTGACTTCGATCCGGGTCAAGGCGTCCCTGAGGGAGTTGGCACTGGGAGAGTATTCCAAGTCTAAAATCTCCTTTTCCTCGGGGCTTAAAAATTTGCGCTGCTCCTCGAAAGCTTTTTCCAGTTCCTCAATGGTTCTTAATTCCTTTTCTGTTGGTTCACGGTCTTTGATTGATGCGATGATCATCGCACGTTGTGTCGAAAATATTTGGTAGGCCATAGCCATGGCTGCTTGATCCCGAGAATCTGCTTCATCAGAGTTACGGCCAGATTCCTCAAAGGTGGATTGCGGCACTGCAATAGTGCCCGACTGAATGCCCAACGCGTGCAGCACTTCTGCCTCTTGTTGAGCGATGCTTTTCAGGGTGCAGAGATCGATTTTTTGCGTTTGCTGTCTCTGCTTCTGAAAGAGGGCGTGGACGTCTGCGGTTACGATGTCAAAAATGGTTGGCTCAGGGCATCCTACGCCCCGGAGATTTTGCATGTAAGTGCGATAGTCGCTGCATTCGAGGTCACTCCATCGGAATACTTGCGTCGGACGATTGTTCGGCAGGGCTTGCAACTTTTGTGCAATCGGATGTGGAATGGGAGAAATTTCAGCGGTGTTCTCGTGCAGTAATTTGGGCACGCCGTATATTAGCGCGGCGGACCAGCACAGATTGGCTGCCAACAAGATTTTTCCTGCTTTAATTTTCATTCTCTGCGGGAGTTGATGGGCTAGGCGGGGAATCCACTTTCTTGATGGCAAAAGGGCACAGGGAGCTGGACTCCCTGTGCCTTTATGCCGCTTCGCATCGAGTTCCGAATGGCTGATTAGCGCGATCCGATGGGGATGCGTTTCACGAAATATCCGCGACTGGTCAGGATGTCGGCCTGGACGTTGTCCCAGTTCGGGTCCTTGGGGCAAGTCACCGTGAGGGTGTAGGGCAGCTTGACCCGGCCGAAATCAGAGGTGGAACGGAAGCCGTGATCGAATTTGAAAATCCCGCCCCACTTGCCCCCTTTGCAAACTTCGCTCGGGGAGTCAGGACTGTAGGTGATGCGCAGTTGTTCGCCCCTCTGGACACGGTCCGTGTAACTGCGGCCCAGAGAGTCACGCTGGACGCGGCCACCGGTGCCGCTGCCGGTGCGGATTTCAATCCAACCAGCCGTGGAATATCCAACGACTTTGCATTCCATCTTGATAGTGGCCGCCTTGGCGGAACCTGAGAGAAGGGGGATGGCCACCAAGGCCAAAACTGCGGAACCGCGAACCAGACGTTGTATCTTGTTGAGGATGTTCATGATGTTTTCCAATGGGTCAGTATTTCTCATTGGACCGATCTTTTAATCCCACCGGCACTCTGCCGGGGAACCTATCGGTCACACCTTCTTCAACGCGGGGATTTGCCAAGGGTTACATTTTTACCAGAAATCACCTGGATTTTTTTACTTCCTTGTCTGGCTCATCCAAGCAAGTGCCTCTCCGAGATGCGAATGATGAGGAAGGCAGCGCGGTCCTGCGCAGAGGCGGCGGCGATCTTTAACTAGACGTCAGAACAGCGTGGTTGCCTACCACAGGGCACCTTCAAAGCTCAAAAGCGAGGCAGGCAGTTGCTTTGAATCGAAATCGCTTCGCATGTGGACGACCATGGCCTTCGGATAGTTTATTAAAAGGGAATTTGTTGATACCACTCCCTCTCGCTTTAAGTTCAATAGATTTGCAAATTCAGCTTTTTTTTGTGGATCGAAGCCCTTTAGCTTTGCGTGGCGCAAGGCCTGATCCTTGATTTCATTCAACCAGGTGATATTGGGGTCGAAAGGCTGATTGGGTTTCAGCGCGTTGATGTCGCGAAGATCGGATAAAACGATTCCTATCGGCACATTTGGTTGCTTTGAACTTAATTCTTCTGCGAAATATCGGGCAAGGGCAGAGATGTCACTCGTGTCAGGCATCTGCCACATGATGTTAATATTTTCGCCTAATTCATTTAAATTGGTCAAATTGGACAGATGTAAGATACGCACGGGAGACGCAAGGCTACTCAGTGGAGCAGAGGGAATGGTTACGCCTTCACCTGTAGTGGTGCGAATGATCCAAACATCTCCAACCAGGATGTTCGCTAGCTCATTGGTGGTAACAATATCCGGTTTTCCTTTAATGGTTTCGACAATGGTTAAATTGGATGGGCCCTTGGAATTAACAGCCCCAACCTTCAACTTGACCTCCCAAAGGTTATTCGCGCCGACCTTGCTGTTCGCATGTTCCCCAAGGAACTGCACTCGTATCCTTGCTCCGACTGTGCCTGCCCCCCAAATACGATTCTCAGCGCCACGTTGCAGCACCATGTTGGAGGAAAGATAGGATGGAAGGACTACTTCAGCCTGTGCACGGTTCACGACTGGTTCAAGCAGGAGAATGCTGCAGAAAGCTGCTGCAGTTATCAACAATGTGAGGTCGCGAAGCATAAGTTGAGAGGTGTTCATTCTTCTTCAATAATCAGAATGCGAAAACCATACCGATCATCCCGCCGGGAGGGCGACCCCGGCTTCAGTTTGTTATCAGTGGCAAGCTGCTGAATGTTGTGCCCGTAAGCTCCATCCTCCCCGTCAAACCATGACCCTCCGCATAGCACTTGATCAAGGCACCACTCCGCCGCGTTACCCCCCATGTGGTAAAAGCCGAATGAATTCGTGAATTTCGGCTCGGGAGGTGCAGTACGCTGGTATCCGTCGTTCCGTTTCTGCAGGTAGGGCCACGACGCAGGCCAAGATTTGGCGGTGGCAACTTCTTCACCGCTATAATTGCCTACGATGTCTGAAATGGCTTCCGAGTCGCCCCAAGGATATTTGCGTGCTCCTGCAAGCTCTGCGATCTTTTTCCATTCAGTTGTCGAGGGGAGCCGATATTTTTGTTTCGGCGCCAGCCGTCCCTTCCCGCGCTCAATTTTGGCAAGCCATTCGCAGTAGGACATTGCATCGTTCCAATTAACCCCAACCACGGGATGGTTTGTAGTCTGCGCCCAGCCGGGGTGATCCCAACTGTTGCCTACTTGAAGGTATCCGTTCGTGGTTGCGCTATACATGCCGTCCATTGGGGATGACTTGGTGTCCTCTACAAACTTCTGAAATTCACCGACAGAGGTCTCAGTTGCGCAGGCGTAGAGCGGGGTTCCGGGCGGCGGAGCGCTGCTGGCGCCGACATCGATAAAAACCGTTTGAAAAGAATTTGTGAAGGTATGCGGAGCAAGATCGCCCTTAGCCGGGCAAGGATTGATGACAAGATTGATGAATGGTAGACTTATCTTCCCCGGTGTTTTTAGAATCAGATCCATCACCGAAGGCAAGTAACCTCGCATGGTAACGTGGAAGTGGTAATGGCCTGAGCGCAACCATCTGCCTTTGTCTTGGACCGTTAGAAAATTGTTTGTGTAGGTGTTGGATTCAAACGAAGATGCCGAATTTTCATTTACGTCACTCCAATAGACGTTTGCTCCTTCAGGTTTGCTCTCAATCACAACCTGACTGTGGTAAAATGCAAACTCCAAGGCAGACAATTTTGCGTCCTCCAGGATTAATTCCGAAGATTGAGCCCACTCTCCTCTGCCCTCTTTACGACTCACTCTCAACTGGTAAGTGCCAGCTTTCTGTTGAACACGAACCTTTTTGCTTTTACTTGAGAAATTGGTCTTAATCTCGCTTCTATCGAATAGTTGGTAAGAGTATAATTGCGGCGTGCTATCATGATCCTTAATAAGCACTTCGGCCGATAGATTTGCCGCCAAAATGGTGGCTGTGGAGCCAGGTGGATTGGTTTCACTATCGGTAATAATTCTTGGGACTTTTGGCTCGAACGCTTTGTCCGTAGCGGGTTCCTTCGGCACAACTACCTTGGGCGTTTGCGGCCATCTTACCCATACGACACCAGCTACTGATAAAAGCAGCAGTATTAAGATCGTGGCAGGCCAGCGGGATTGAGTCGCTTGGGGCAATTCTGTTTCGTCTTTGTCAACCGGCTCAGGAGCGTCTGGCTCCGGGTAGTAAATTATGGCCCGAGATCGGGCCGATGATCCTTCGGGAGGGGGAAGCAAATTGGCGAGGTCGCGGGCAATGGGGCGGTTGCGCGGCTCCTTGTCGAGGCAGCTATGAATTAGGCTGATCAGCTTGGGGTGCGGATCGTTGCGCCGTCCAGTTGATTTCAGCCGACTGGAGATGTGCTCCGGAGGGACGTACTGGATTTTCGCGAGAAGCTCTTCAGTGGTCTCGCCCTCGAATGGAGGTGATCCTGTAACTAATTCGTACAGGGTGGCGCCGAACGAATAAATATCATCCGCAGAAGTAGGTGTTTTACCGAGGGCCTGACGGGGACTGGAGTACCAGAGCGTGCCAAGCACCTGGGTCTGCAGGGCATGCTCATCTTTTTGTCCGTGGAGAATGCCCGCGATACCAAAATCGGTGAGCTTTAAAATATCGCCTTCTGCGAGCAGGAGATTGCTTGGCTTGATGTCGCGATGAAGGATGCCTGCGCTGTCGTGTGCGTAGTATAGGGCGGAGGCCAGCTGACGGGCGATTTGAAGGACCAATTTTGAACTCATCACTCCACCCTCGCAACGTTGGAGCACGGTGCTGAGGTTGTCGCCCTCGATGTACTCCATGTTGATGAAGGGCATGCCTCCTTCGGAAGTATGCAGGTCATGGATTCTAACGATATTGGGATCATTGAGTTCCTGTGCCTGTCGAACTTCCATCTTCAACGATTTCAGTGCCTGCTGGTTTTCACGAATGGATTCGGAAAGGAACTTCAGCGCCACTAAACGGGGTTTATCAGGGCTGCTCAACTGCTGGTCATTGGCCAGCCAGACCTCGCCCATACCGCCTTCGCCGATCTTTTCCAGAAGCAGGAACCGTCCTCCCGCGCCAATTTGGGCATTGGCTTCGATTTTTTCATTTTCTTTGGGCTCGTGAGCTTTGGTGGCTGGTTTGATCGGTCCGGTGGTGCATGCGAAAAGACACTCGGGACACAGCCCCTTGAACCCGCTGGAGTGCATGTCCCGCGAGCATCGTGAGCATTTGAGCATCAGACTCATGTCTGGATTCCGCTATGGGGCGCAGACGGGTTGAACAAAAGTCTCAATAAGTACCTGCACTCATCATCGACCTCATCGCCATCAAAAACTGTTTCGGCCACTTCACTCCGGAAAAGGCCTCGGAATTCGTCCCTCATTCGACTGACTGAAGTTTTGAGGGAAGGTATGGACATTTGGAGTTCCTCAGCCAATTCGGTGTAAGGGCGTGTCACCTCTTGCCCTAGGAGGAGGCAACCTAAACGGCGGAAGAAGAGCGCCTTTTTTCGCTTTTCGTAGTCCCTTGCCATTTCCTTGAGGACCCGGCTCTGAATGGTCTGAGCCCAGGCCACATCCAACTGCCTTTCGAGGACAGGTTCTGTGGAGGGTTCTATGACTGGGCTGCCGTCCTCTCGTTCCTCGTTAATGGAGGACAATTGAGATGAGGGAATGTCTTTGGCGCGGTTTTCTTTGCGCCAGACGCTGACTTTGTAGTTTTTAAAGGATGCCAGCAGAAAATTGCGGAAGCGGCCTTTCTCAGGAGTGACGGCTCCAGACACGTTGTTTTTGATGAAATGGGCGAAGAATCCCTGGGTCAGATCGTCCGCCTCCTCAGGTGACTTCATCCAGCCGCGGGCAAACTTTTGCAAGGGGGGATGGTAGTCCTCGCACAACCTGGCCAGGGCCGTCTCAAACTCGGTGGAATCCGGGCAACCTGCTTTGAGCACAGTCGTCCAACGTGTTTGAGCGAATTGACTCTGAGGCGCGTCCATGTTGGTGGATGGGATTAAATCAGCCCTTGCAATAACAGAGGGCAAAATAGGCGTCAAGAAAACGGTCCAGCCGCGCCCGGTCCGGTATTATGTTTTGGTTATATCAATTCTGGCTTCTTCAGCCCAGGCAGGGATAACAGTTTCGAAATGGATGCGCTGGCGGGTTAGGGGGTGGGTCAAGGCTAGTTTCCAGGCGTGGAGGCAGAGGGGAGGGGCGTCGATGGAGTGGGTCTGAGTGTCGCCGAGTCGCTCGTTGGGCTGGTAGGCTTGGTCGCCGCAGACGGGGAGGCCGAGTTGCCAGAGGTGGACGCGAATCTGGTTGGTGCGGCCAGTGATGGGGCGGGCTTGGAGGAGGGTGGTGCCATCGGCGAACCGGTTGAGGACGTTAAATTCAGTTTTGGCGGGCAGGCCGTTTTCGGGGTCGATTTCGCGAGTGCCGAGCTGGCCTGCTTCAGCGCTGATCGGGGCGTCGATCGTGAAGCGATTTTCTTTGGGCTGGCCTTGGACGCGCACGAGGTAGACTTTTTCGACGCCACCGTTTTCGAACTCCATTTGGATGGGGCGGGCAAAGTGGCGGGTGCGAGCGACGACGATCAGGCCGGTGGTGTTGGCGTCTAGTCGATGGGCTGGGCGCGGGCGTTGGGGGTGGTAGAGGGCGTGGAGTACGTGTTGGAGGGTATTGCGGTTGAAGCGTCCGCAGGGATGGAGTGGCAGAGGAGCTGGTTTGTGGAGGATGATGATGGCTTCGTCCTCATGGAGGATGCGAATGTCCATGTTGACAGCGGGTTCGACGATGGAGGGCATCCAGAGGAGGTAGCGGTGGCCCGGGATGACTGGGGCACTGGCCGGGACGGCTTGGCGCGAGGCATCTAGGATGCGGCCGTCCTCGAATTTGGCGGTCCATTCCGCGCGCGGGATGTGGGAGAGGGTTTGGCTGAGGAAATCAAGGACGCTGCCTCCCGCATCGCGGTGCGGCGCGATGATGGGACGGTAGTTATCGTAGGGCTGGCTGCCAGGGAGGGGGTTGGTGATTTGGCGAAGGGTCTTGTGCCGGGCCGCGATGTTCCCGGCCATGCGTTCGGCGGACGTCTCGTAGCAGAAGGGGCAGGATTGGCCAGCCACGAAGCGGGGGTCGGCCTGTTCTTCTGCGGTGAGCGGGGTGAGGCAATTGAAGCACTGGTCGGAGCCAGTCTCGTGCAAAGCGGGGTCGACGCCGACACGTTGATCGAAGACGAAGCATTCCCCTTGGTAGTGATCGCCGCCGCAGTCCTCGAAGTATTTCAGGATGCCGCCATCGAGTTGGAAGATGTTTTTGAAGCCCTCGCGCTCCATGTACGGACCCGCTTTTTCGCAGCGGATGCCACCAGTACAGAACATGACAATGGGTTCGTCCTTAAGGTTCTCGGGAAGGCGGCTGACAGCTTCGGGGAAGTCGCGGAAGTGGTCAATGCCGGCGGGGATGGCTCCTTTGAAGGTGCCGAGTTTGACTTCGTAGTCGTTCCGGGTGTCGAGGAGGGTGATGGGGCGGCCTTCGTCAAGCCACTGTTTGAGGGTGGAGGCGGCGAGTTTGGGGGAGGTGCGCCGGGCGGGGTCGATGCCTTCGACGCCAAAGGCGATGATTTCTTTTTTGATGCGCACCAGCATGCGAGAAAAGGGTTGGTGTGTGCTCTCGCTGATTTTGGGTTTGAGGGTGGCGAGACCGGGAATGGCGCGCAGTTCGGCCAGGAGGAGTTGGATGCAGTCGTTTTCGCCAGCGACGAAGAGGTTGATGCCTTCGGTGCTGAGGAGGATGGTGCCGCGCAGTCCCCAGGCCTTGCTTTGGGTGATTAATTTTTCCCGAAGTATTTTCAGGTCGGTCAGCGCGGCGAACTGGTACGCGGCAATGTTGGTTATAGTGGCCATGTCAGACAAGGGGACAGCATCATGACCAAGACGTGGGGCAGATGCCAAGCGGGAAACCGGTTGGGAGAGGGGGGATGGGGTGGGGCGGGCACGAAAAAGCCGCCAGCTCGGTTGAGAGCTGGCGGCTTTCAGGGAATAGTTATTATTTTGAAGCGGTGCTGCGACGGACTTTGTTCGCGACCGTGGCAAGGATGCCAAAGCCGAGCATGATCATCGGAGGATTGGCTTCAGGCACTGGGCAGGCGAGAGGGGTGGCGCGGCGATCCCCGGTGATGTCGAAGAACGCATGAGCCTGGCCTTCCTCAAAGGTGTCGAAAGTGTCACGACCGAAAGGATCACCGCCTTGGAGGATATAGTTGTCCAAGGTCACGCCAAAGGGGCTGGTTGCGGATGTGCCCGAGTGGATTTCGTGATCATAGATGGAATAGCTGAGGTTGTTCGCGCCCAAGGTCCCAACGGCCGAAAACAGCATGCCGCTGTCGGCTGGTCCGGTTGGGTCCTGACCGCTGTTGGAGTCGCCATTGATCCATGTCTGGCACTTGTTGAAGCCGCCGAAGTTCGAAGCTTCCGGACCGCCGAACAGAACCCAGGATTGTCCTGGAGCCAAGGTCACATTGCCAAAGTCATTGACGACCATGTGGCCAAAAGAGCCGAAGCCGGAGATGCCGGTTAGGCTGAGCAAACCGGTGAAGGTGGTAGTGCCCGAGTTGAGTACGCTAACGAATGAGGTGTCAGGGCTGGCTGCATAAATGCCTGAGCTGCTAGTACCTACGAAGCCGTATCCCACTTCGACCGAGAGTATGTCTGCGGATAGGGCGGTGCCTGCGGTCGCTAGGACCAAACTAAATGAAATGATTGATTTCATGGTGTTTCCTTAGGTGTATTGAACTGTTGTCTGTTTTAGTTAACCGGCCGTCCGCAGGCACACTAAAAACACTCAGGCCAGTAAGCCTGTTGGTGCTGCGGAAAGGGTTATGTCACTTAAATATTAATGAAATTGAAAAGTCAAAAGAATTCGTCTGTTGAAGCGGAAGAGACATGCAGGCGCGCGTTAGCGTGCACCGCATGTTGTAGGGATTAGGGGATCATTACAGAGAATCCAGGAGCAATTTGAGCTGGTTTGGAGCTAAGAATTGGGTTTGAGTCTTTTTGAAAATAGAAGAGGACAGAAAGCACTCATGGAGGCCGGTAAAAGTTTTATGGGGAAGAGGTTAGGAATTATCTACGGAGGGTTGGAACAGCGAGAAAGACGGACTGGGTGTTAACCACGGATATCCCGGATCTCACGAATCGGAAAAGGAGAGGGTCAGGATTCAAACATTGGCGGGCCGATTGATTGGTGGGTAGCTTCAACAAGGGATTTATCTGATTTCACGGATGGGATGGAAGGAAATGTAGGGAAAGTGTCGTGCAGAGTTTTGGAGGCGCGGAGGAAGATAGGGACTTGGAATGGTGATCGCATTGGTTGGAGAAGTGTGATGTTGTTTTGTCACCGACATTGAGCGGATTGGGATGGGGCGCGCGCTTGGGTTGTGTGTCCCCTGGCAATTAATTCTGCGGACAATTTGATGAACGCTTCTCGGCGTTACTCTTTCTCTTCTTCGTCGAGGGAGGGGCCGACCATGAAGTCGTATTTGAAGTCGGTGCAGCCGTTAGCGCAGAGCCAATTGATGAGGGCGGGTGCTCCATCAATCAGGCGGTGAAAGGAAAACCAGCTCAAGGTGAGTTTCGTTTTGACGACTTCAACGCCGCCGGAGCGGGTGGTGAGGCGTACGTCTAGCGGTGACGGTTTTCCATCGATCAAGGATAGTTGGCCCATGCGCGTTGCCATTTTTTGGATGATGGCCTTAGTTTGAATATTGGTCTGGAGCGGATCCATTGGCAGGCTGGCGTAGAGATCAAGCATGGTTATGTCGGCAGGCTCTTCACCGCCACTGCGAAGGCTTTCGAGGTTTTTCTTTTGGATTTCATCGATCATTTCCTTGTTTTGTTTACGAAGGGCAATGAGTTCATCCTGGTCACCCAGTTTTTGAGCCTCTGTCATTTTCTTGGATATTTTCTTAAAGGCCGGGGTATCCATTCCCTCCCATTGGACGGCCTGCGCCTTGGTGTAGGTGGCACGTGCTTTTAAAAATCCGGCGCGGGTTTCTGGAGGCTTGGAATCGAGCATCCATGGAGGCAGCAGGAACATCCCTTCGGAGTTGAAGAGGTATTGCGAAAGTTCTGACTCAAGGACATGAGCCACGTTCGTGCTCGGCGCAATGCAGGTCAGAGTGAATCGCGCCGGGAAGTTGGAGTTGTCGACAAAGGCGTCCTTGGTCAGGCCTTGCAATTCCTTGAGCCACGTTCTCCGTTCTGCTGTTTTGTCGCCGGGCAGGGTTAGCAAAAGGGTGTTGCCGAAAACCGTGAGAGTGGCGTTGACAGGGAGTCGATTGGTGAGGGATTGGAAGGCGGTCTCGATACTGCGGGATTTGGGAAGTGTCGCAACGATGGTGTTCTCGTTGGTGGAGTAAAGACCGCCCGCATCTGATCCTTGCCATGTTAGCATGGGAGCGCAGGTTATGGCGTGCTTAGGTTGAGCCTGATAAGCATTTGTCAGAGCCGTGAGATTAAGGCCTTTTGCGGCAAAAATTACGATTATGAAAGCGATGGCCAGGACCACGCTGCCAACGTGTACGAAGAGCAGGCCGATGGTGGCCAGCCAGCCGGGAGGCCGTGCGTTGAGGCGCTCAAAAATGTCCAAACTCTGCTGGGCGATCACGCGGTTTGAGAGAGGGGTCTTCGCGGCTTTTTTGACCTCGGCGATGATGATTTGCGCGGTCTCGACCGGGACGGTCTGGTTGTCAGAAGAATTGGGTTCCACTCCGAGTATTCGCAGTTCAGCGGTGATTTTGGCCAGACGGTAGGCGGGAGGAATACCCATGGCCATAGGGATGGCCAGATAGAGCATAATCTTGTTGCCAGTATTCAGGCCGTAGGCAAGCAGGGCGATCACAGCGAGCACTCGGAAAATGGCGTCCAGAAGTTGATGCCGCGAGAAGAGCAAGGAGTGGACGACCCATCCGCCATCGAGCGGCAGCACCGGCGCGAGATTGATTCCGTTTAGGATGAGTGCAACCAAGGCGACTTTGATCAGTGCCGGTTGATGGAAGGCGATTCCGGCCGCTGCGACCAGACAACCGAGGACAATGCCCGGGACGGGCCCCATGAGGGAAACGACCACCTTTTTCCAGCCGGGCACGTTGTAGTGCCGACCTGAAACCGCCGCACCAAAGAAGGGGATAAAGAACATGCGAAGGTTGCGATAGTCAAACAGCCGCATGGTCAAGTAGTGACCCAATTCGTGAATGAAAAGAATGGGGATGATGAGGAGGACTGATTTCAATGACCACTGCTGTGAACCAGCCCCCAGAAACAGAACTATTGAGATAACAAAAATGACCAGTGCATTGCCCCAATCGGCCTTTTTATTTTGCAAGTGTTCCATCTCAGCCAAGATGGCGGCATTCGCAACGCCCTGTTCCTTGAAGGTTTGAAAGGATTGAAGCTTTGCTTGTTCTTCCGCAACCACCTGCGCGGAGAGTTCAACATAGCGACCGCGTTTGATGCCGAAATCAGAGGCCGCCTTTTCGTATCGGCCTGAGACCTCGTCCAATGCCTCGGTGGTGAAAAGAGTTTTAGGTGGAGTAGTTGACCGAAATTCATCCAGTTTGCGCCGATGGGCTTCGACGAGTTGTGCAACGGGCGCTCCGACCATCCTGTTCACAATGACCTCGGGACGATTGTCGAATTGGGGCTTTTGGTCGGAGGTAACAAATGGCCGCCCGTCGGAAAGCTCGCTTAAGAGAACGGTCAGCGCCTTTTGCTTTACCTTAGTGGCTGGAGGCGGAGGGGTCGTGGCGGTGTGCATCAGGCGCAGACCGCACTCTCCCTGCGGATCAAGCAAGCTGATGAAGGACGTCTGCGTTTCGCCGTGAAGCGTGGCAAAGCAATAAAAACGGGGTGAATGAAAGCCCAGGGCCAAGGATTGTTCCAAGGTAGGTTGCAGGCGAGCGCGGGCCAGCGGGCTGAATTCAGCCTCGGGAATCTCAAGTTCCTGAACGGAATCCATCTGGCGAAATCCCGAGCCAAACTTCAAGGGAATACGCAACAGCTTGAGTAGAATCAGCAGGAGGTACTGGGTGCGAGGCGCGACATTCCAGTATTCCCGCAAGGTGATCTTGCGGCTGTCGACTTTAAGATACTTAGCCATAGGCCTTTGCTTTGTTAACTTTGTCCCACCACGATTTTTCTCCCCGGAACACAGCATCTCAACCGGCGGCGTCCGATGATCGGCCGCCTGTGCTTGGGATACCCTTTCAGGAAAAATAGAAAGGTCAATAGGTTTGGCTAGGACTTTGAATGTATTTTGAGACTACGAGGGGTTTCTTAGGACAGGCCTTTGGTGCGGCGGCGGATGAGGAGGTGGTTGAGGGCGGCACGGGTTGGCTCGTTGGGGAGTTCAGGGAGGGGGCTGGCTTCGTGGGCAGATTGGAGTTGGGCGCGCAGGCGTTGGTACTCGGATTCGTGGAAGGGGATGTTGGCGTCCTCGAGTTTAGATTTTTCAGGGCCTGTCAGTTTACGGGCGATCAGATCGTTGAGATAAGGCAGGCGGAATTCCTCGTTGAGCGTGACGAGGTTGGCCTCGATCAGGCCGGTGCGCATGAGGTGGATGCCAGTGAGGAGGACACGGTAGACGTAGAGGAGGGGTTTAACGCGGCGTGGGCGTTCCTTGTCGAAGAGATTCCACTGGGTCTCGGCGAATCCAAAGTAGTGGTGGGAATGATGTTTGGTGACGCAGCCGTGCGCGATGTCCCTCAACTCAGCGTGCTCAGGGGTGGGTTGGACGATGAGCGGCGAGTACAATTGCTCCAGCACATAGCCATTTTTCTTGAGCAACAGTTTGAAGAACTTCCGAATATCGTGGCTGACGATGTCCATCTCCAGGCCTTCGCTGATGCGTGAGTCCTGAATTGTTTCATCCCGCACTTCTAATCCGACGACGGCATCAAGCGGGAGGATGTGCGCCCCACGCAAATCGAAATCCGAGTCCGGCGAAGGGAACCCATAGAGGTGAGCGCCACTGATGGTGGCAAAGAGCAACGGGTAGGGTTGGGCGGCGACAATGCGGTGGAGCAGGGGATCAATGGTCAATTGGATTGCTATCAAGACGTTCTGAGGTCAACAGCGTTTGGGGCTACGCGTTGCAGTAATTCGTTTACCTCTTTGATAGCGCCCTGTTGGAGCAATTTGTTTTGCTGCAGTGCTATAACCGCACGCAATTGTGTGCCAGTAGATTTGAATCCAAGCATTCGCGCAACCGCAGTCGGAATTTCCAGCATTTTTGCTCCACGACCTGCGTCAATAACGGCGAGGATCGCGGCACGCAATTCAGATGGCGGCAACATTTCAGGTTTACGTAAGCTCACGGACGAAACCGATTCTCGGCTGCGCACTAGCGTTGGAGCAGCCTGAAGATAAAGAAATCCCTCGTCTCGGCTGCAGAGCTTTTTTGCCAAAACAGAGCGAATCGCTTTCATCACAGCATCCTGAATACGGTTTCCGGCTCTACCGAAGCCCCACAAATCGCGGACGCGATTGATCACTTCGTCTTCGTGCATTGGGCCCTCTTGGTTAACGATCTTCAAAACTATTTCCGCAAGATCCTTCGTTTGGAGTTCGTGTGGTTCAACACCAACAGGAATTTCAAATCGAGCTTCCACGTAAGGGGTCGTGAGATCTGAGAGCCCTCTCCGTTTAAGCTCGATCACAGTTTCACGTTCAATCCCTTCCTCATTTTCGACGCCAAGGCTAACACTTACGGATGGAGCGAATTCTTTGGTATCGTCGATGGCGATTTTTGCTCTCTCCAGTGCAGCGGCTATCTTTTGTAATTGCTGTGACGGCCGTTGGAACCAGTCCGTACTCCAGATGCGATGAATGATCCAGCCGTGATCCTCGAGTACTGTTTGTCGCAAACGATCTCGATCGCGTGCTGAACGCGAAGAATGATACGCCGCACCATCGCATTCGATGCCTAGGATGTAGCGACCCTCGCGCTGTCGATCAACAACCGCTAGATCTACAAAAAAACCAGCAATACCGACTTGGGAATGGACTTCATAGCCAAGTGATTCAACATCGCGTCGAACCGCTTCCTCAAATGGAGAATCCTCGGCGCGGCCAGACCGTTTTGCAATTGAAAGGCGCCCAGTCTGCGCGAATGAGAGAAATGCTTTAAACGCGGCGACACCTCGTCCTGGAGCTCTTTCGAGGTCGATGTCGTCTGCCGTGATCGAGGAAAACACATCACAACGTCTTTTTGCTCGAGAAATTAAAACGTTCAATCGTCGTTCTCCACCTTCGTTGCTGAGTGGGCCGAACCGCATAGCCATGTACCCGTGCACGTCCTTACCATAGCCAACCGAGATAAAAATCACGTCGCGCTCATCGCCTTGTACGTTCTCGAGGTTCTTCACGAAGAACGGTTCTGTCCCACGATCTGAAAAGAACGGCTCTACATCTGGATTTTCACGACGGAGTAACTCCAGCTCGTCTAATATAGCCTGTCTCTGCCGAACTGAAAATGCAGCAACTCCCAAACTCAGTTTTGAGTCGCTTCTGGCATGTTCGATGACCGCACGACAAATCGCTTTCGCTTCGATGCGATTTGTTCCACTCGCGCCGCTGTCGAACACCCCTTCAGGAACATGAATAAATTTTAGCCCCAGACTTGCGGTTACTGAATAGGGGCTAGGTACAATGAAGAGTTTGTCTTCGTAAAATTCGTGGTTCGAGAGGGCGATTAGCGAATGATGCCTGCTGCGGTAGTGCCATTGGAGCATTTTCTCCTGCAAGCCTCGAGCTCTGCAGAGTCCAAGAATACTCTCAATATCTTGAGCCGGAGCAATTTGAGCTTGGTCCTCCTCATCCTGTTTGGTCTCGTCACTCGACGTAAGCCTTGAAAAGAAGCGTGTTGGGGGAAGCTGTTTACTGTCTCCGACAACAACGATTTGTTTGGAGCGTGCAATCGCGCCAAGGGCATCCACGGGCTGAACTTGGCTGGCTTCGTCAATAACCAATAGATCGAACTTCACAGCACCGGGTTCAAGAAACTGTGCCACAGAGAGAGGGCTCATCATGAACACAGGTTTGATCGCTTGAACAGCCGTAGCAGCGTCCTTGAGAAGGCGTCGAACTGTACGGTGGCCCCGTTTACGCTCCATTTCACTCTTTAATATGCCAGTCGCACCGATCTCAGCATTGAGTTGTGGCATATTTTCAAAATGCGCAAGAAGGGTACGATGCTTTCCGAGCACAATACGTTCGGTGTCCAACTGTTTGAACTCATTGACAAGTCGGCTATGCAAGTCGCCATCAAACTCGGCTAAACTTGGCCTTTTACGAACCATATCGCGGAACAGTTGCTTAAAGTATACTTGATCGAAGCAATCTACTGCCGTATCGATCGAGAGAGAGCCGTTTTCTAACAACGTTGTCAAGCCTGCTAGGCCACTTCGTCGAGCGCTTCGAGCACGGGAAGAATAACTAGTCCATCGCGACAAGCCCTCTGGGTTTTCAAGCCAAAGAAGAATTCTTTTACCGAGGGCGTCCAAGTTCACTTGCTCCATGTTTACCGCCCCAAAGGCTTGAGGTAGATCAACAAGGAGTTGTTCGAAAAGCTGCGAGATTTCTACATGGCTTTCTGAGAATCGTATGGCGATTTCCTTGGCGAGTTGTCCCAACTGTTCTTGGTCCTTGACCGAAGTGAAGGCTTGAGCAAAACCGGTGCCGAGTCCCTTTCCGTGTTGCTGTGAAACCCAGTTCAAAATAGCCTCTAGTTGGGTCCAATCAGTATCTTCTTTGCGCCAAATTGTTCCAAATGCCGACTTTGCGACTGAATCTAGTTCCCTTATTCTTCGGAGCGAGCATTGCCCTTGAATTATTAAGTCGACGAAAGCTACGCGTTCGATGTGCCTTTTTGGCAATTCCCCAATCACACAGCCACGGAGTTCGGCAATTGCTAGTCGATATCTGCGGTTTAGGATTCTGAGTAAGGATCTGCCATGCGCGGCAATTTGACTTCGTAGTTCAACAAAGTTCTTTTCCCAGACGTTTTCAGTGACTTGTTTACGTACTGCCTTCTGTGCAGCGACGAGCGACCTGCCCTCGGCGAGAATGCTTTTTAATCCTTCAATCCCTGCATTCCAAACCCCATTATTGAGCGCATTTTTATCGAGGGAAGGAGCCTGAGCGAAGTACTCAGCCATCAATCGTTGTTGTTCTGCTTCGAGGAATGTTTTTGGAGCGGATCGGGATAGGGCGTTTGCCAAAGCTTCAGAAGTTGCAACAAGAAGGCGCAGTTTATTTCCTGCCGACTCTATTCGGTTCATCAGGCCCCGAAGATCGATGCTAAGAACTGGTTCACAACAGACACCTCGCCAAGGATGCTCAGTTGGCAAACCGATTTGACGAATGCGCTCCGATAGCTCTTGAACGAGCTTGCGCAGATCTTGATGTTGTTCTGGGGTCCAGTCCTCCGCGCCAAAGAGGACAACTTCGGCATCTTCTAATCTGTCCGCCCCTAAGCTGATCAGGCGGCCAATCACGTCGAAAGGTGTTAAACAACTGGGCTTGTATAATTCATGCAACGATGAGACGTGGACGTTCAGTTCTGTTCGTCGCCGATCTAGCCTTGGAATCAATCGTTCGTTGTTAGTGTGCTTTGGGCGTCCCAGTTTCCAAGTTTTCCCAACCTCCTCGATTACGGCCCGTTTATTCGCCTTGTTGCTGTGTAATTCGAGGCAAATTGCACCGAGTCCCTCGCGCTCCAGTCGCCGCTTTACAACTTCTAATGCTGCCAGCTTCTCCGCGACAAAAAGCACTTTCTTGCCGTCAAGAACCGCAGTGGCAATAATATTGGTTATGGACTGGCTCTTTCCTGTGCCAGGCGGTCCCTGTATGACCAAGCTGATGCCCTGCCGAACAGATTCAATGGCAAGAGTCTGCGAGCCATCAGCGTCCACAACATGATCGAGTCGTGAAGTCGGTATAAGCTCATCGATTTCCGCGTCGTCAGACAAAATAGATTCTGCTCGGGGGAATCCGTCTTGAAGTAGTCCGGTGATCAGGCGCTGTCGAAGAAGTGATTCGGATTCAGGCCAATTGTCCGGATCCAGATCCCGATACATTAGAAACTTTGCAAAGGAAAAAAATCCCAGCGTCATCGCGTTCGGGAGTATTTGCCAGTTCTTCGCCCGCTGAGTTACGACGGCAATTGCTTCAAAATATTTTGTCAGGTTGAACTTCTCTTCCTCTGGAAACGCGGGCATCTCGATTCCAAAATCGGCTTTAAGTTTTGCTCTGAGTGATAAGTTTTCCTCAATATCATCTTCCGTCCATGTCAGAACGAAACGTTCAGACGCGGATTTGCGGCTTAGTTCTACCGGAACAAGAATTAGTGGCGCAAAGCGCGGCGTGTCGGCATGTTCGGCTTCGTACCATTTTAAATGACCGAGAACCAAGTAAAGGATGTTGACCCCCTGCTCTTCAATCATTGTTCGTGCGTCGCGGTATAAATCCAAGAGTCTCCGCTGCAGCCCTTCCGGGGTTAAAGCAGTTTGTAGTTTGGAATCGACATGTCTCTTCGCTAGCCCCGTGCTTTCATCCTTTTCGTCATCCGGCTGCGGCAATCCCACCTCATCATCATCATCCTCGATCTCATGGGTTGAAAATCCCACTGCGGCTTTTTTATCCCTACCCCCATGCAGGAAGCCGACACCTTTTTTCTCTGACACGATAAGACGGTAGACCTCTGCGGAAAGCTCATCATGGACCTGTATGGCCCGCGATGAGGATGATTTAACGGGGATCGACAGCAGTCGGTTCCTCGTGGAGAGGTCCAATAGTTCTTTCCGACATTCCTCCAAGAGATCTTCGATGGTTGCCATATAATTCCGTGCTGATGCAGGTGTATCTTTCACCTATCATTGCCAAGTTCAACGTTTTAATTGGCACTGACCGCTGCGCTGTGGTTAGTAAGCTATTGGTGGCTTTGTTGTCGCGTCGTTAGGAGAGGTGGGTTTGGGTTAGGGCGTGCTCGATATGGTGGTGGAGATGTTCGCTCCTGACGTCGACTGCGGGCCAGAGGGGTGCGCCGCGTTTGACGGCGAGGAGTTGGTCGCGGTGGGTATCGACTCGGACAGGGACGGTAGATTCGCGCAAGGTGATAGCGCCGGTGATGATGTTATCGGGTTGGTGGGCCATTCCTATGTGGGTGAGCATAGCGAGTGTTGGGGGCGAAGGCGAGTGCAATAAGGGAGGGGATTTTTAACCACGGACGGAACACGGACTGGCACGGAAGGGGAGGGGATGGGATGGGCACGCGAGGATTGTGAGGGAGGACGGGATTTTTGGGTGCTCCATTGGAGGTCGTGTCGCGCACCTTCAGCGCGCTGATGGGAGAGGGCTTTTTACCTGGGGCTGCGCTCGTCGGGCTCGCTTACCCAAGGCTATCACGTTTGGGTCTTTCAGCCCCCTAAATATGAAGCGGATTTTGATGAAGGATGAGGGGTGGTTTAATGAGAGGGGGACGAGATCGGGGTAGAGAATACGACTGGAGCAAGGTATGGCGGGCTTTCAGCCCTTGGGGTTTTGGTGGATGGATTTTTCCTAGGCCTTCGACCTAGGCTGGTTTAGTGCGCGCCTTTGGCGCGTGGGGTCGGGTTTTAACCGCGGGCTGGGAATTTTAACCACGGACGGGACACGGACCGGCACGGAAGGGGAGCCTTGGCACGGAGAGAGTAGAGAGCACGAAAATAGGAAGGGGAGGTAGGGGTTTTTCTTGCGCTGGCGGGGGTTGGGTTGTTCGATGAGTTTTGTTGCCCGTGGCTTTAATGTGCAGACTTATTTTTGTTGTGATGAATGGAAATGGTTGTCCGGTGAATGGTGTGGCTGATCCTTTTCGCGAGGCGCGGAAGGGGGAGGGTGTTTTGAAATGCACGTTCCAGGGAGAGGGTGTGCCGATGATTTTGCGGCATGAGGATGTGCGGAAGGCGGCCAAGGATTGGAAGACGTTTAGCTCGGACGCGCCATTCCGAGTCCCGATCCCTTCGGAGGAGGATGTGAGGTCGATGAGGCAGTTGCCGATTGAGACGAATCCGCCGGAGCACACCGAGTATAGGGAGATTGTGGAGCCGTTTTTTAAGCGGGCGAAAGATCCGGTGGTGGTGGCGCAGGTGGAGGGGTTGGTTGATGGGTTGTTGGTGGATGCGCTGGGGAGGCATTCGGTGGAGGTGGTGAGGGAGTTTGCGCTGCCGTTGCAATCGAGGGCGCTGACCTATTTGTTGAACGTGCCGGAGGACGAAGCGGTGACGTACATTGGGTGGGGGGTGCATGTGTTCCGGGACGGGGGAGATGGGGAGCGGAAGGGGATGGCGTTGGAGAGGTATTTGCACGGGCAGTTTGACCGAGCCACGGCAAATCCGGGGGATGATTTTTTCAGCGCGTTGAAGAAGGCGACTTATCGAGGCCGTGGGTTGACGCGGGAGGAGATGATGGGGTTTGGTAATTTGACGTTCGCGGGGGGGCGCGACACGGTGATTCACACAGTTTCTTCGGTGGTGGCGTATTTGGGGAGGCATCCGGAGGCGCTGGAGTATTTGCGGGCTGATCCGTCACGGATTGTTTTGGCGGGGGAGGAGTTTTTCAGGGTGATCATGCCGTTGACGCATATCGGGCGGGTGTGCCCTGTGGAGACGGATGTGCACGGGGTGACAGTTCCAGCCGGGGGGCGGGTGTCGTTGTGTTGGGCGTCGGCGAATTTGGATGAGGCGGCGTTTGAAGCACCGGGGGAGGTGAGGCTGGACCGGAAACCGAATCCGCATATTTCATTTGGGATTGGTGCGCATATTTGTCTAGGTGCGCCGCACGCGCGGTTGTTGTTGCGAACTTTGTTGCAGAAGTTGGTGGAGCGGGTGGGGAGTATCACGGTGTTGGAGGCGAAGGAGAGTGTGGAGAAGCAGGAGAAGTATGAGCGTGCGGTGGGTTATGAGTCGTTGACGGTGAGATTCAGCGGGCGCTAAAAATTGGGTTGTTTTTTGCTGGTGGTTTTGCTGGGCGGGGTCAAATTGCTGGGAGTACTTTTTATGCGCCTGCTATTCGTTGCTGATTTGCACTATACCCTGAAGCAGTTTGATTGGCTGCTGGCTCATGCCGGGGAGTATGAGTTGGCGGTGATTGGCGGGGATCTGCTGGATCTAGGCTCGGCGCTGGAGGCGGATGTGCAGATCGCCATTGTGGAGAAGTATATAGGGTTGTTAAGGCAGAAAGCGCGTTTGGTGGTGAGTTCGGGCAATCACGATGGGGACAGCCGGAATGAGGCGGATGAATCGGTGGCAGAGTGGGTGCGAGGGTCAGGAAGTGAGAGGGTGCACGTGGATGGGGAGAGTTTCATGCTGGGGGACACGCGTTTTACCGTGTGCCCGTGGTGGGATGGGGCGGTGTCGCGGGCGGAGTTGGAGGGGTTGTTGGAGCGGGAGTCGGCGAACGGGCATGGGCGGTGGGTTTGGATTCATCACGCACCGCCGGAGGGTTCGCGCACAAGTTGGTCGGGGCGAAAATCCGTGGGGGACGAGTTTTTGAGGGGGTGGATCGAACGTTTTCAGCCCGACATCGTGTTAAGCGGGCACATTCATAATTCACCTTTTTATGAGGCGGGATCGTGGATAGACCGGATCGGGAAGACTTGGGTGTTTAATCCGGGACGACAGATTGGGCCGCAGCCGACGACGATCAAAATTGATTTTGAGGCGATGACGGCTGAGTGGAATTCGATGGAGGGGAGCTCAGTTAGGGATCTCCGGATCGTGAATGGTTGAAGGGCGTGGGGCGACGCGAGAACGGGGGTGGCGGTGCATGAGGGTGTCGAGGATCCCGTCAACCATGCCAAGGTGGTCGTCACCTACGAATTGCTGGCGCACATCGACAAGGTATTTGTTGACGGCATCGAGACGGCGAGCGAGGAGTTCGCAAACGTGGAGGCAGAGGGAGGGGGTTTTCTCAAGGACGAATTTGGCATCCGCGACGACGTGGAAGCGGGAGGGGCGGACGGCGCGGACCACGGCGGTGTGCGGTACGCCGAGGAGGGCGGCAAGATCTCCAAAGACGGCGCCGGGCTCTGAGGCAGTGGCTACGGTGACGTCGTCCTTGATGACTTCGACTGAACCTTCGATGAGTACGTATAGGAGGCCGGTGTATTCCCCCTGGGCGAGAATGGTGTCTCCCTCGGCAAAGTGTTGGACCGGATAATCTTTGAGGGTGGTTAGGATGGCAGACATATCACGGAAGTGAGCGAACGACATTCGCGGCAAAATGAAAAGTATTTTTCTCTGGCGGAGCAGGATTGCCCGCCTGCGGTTGCCGATAGGGAAACAATTTGGTTAGATTCAGGCATGGAGAAAAATCGTTTGGAAGCATTCAGCGATGGGGTGATTGCGATTATTATCACGATCATGGTGCTTGAGTTGAAAGTGCCGCATGGAACTGATATTGGAGCGTTAAAACCGCTGCTGCCGGTCTTCTTGAGCTACGTCCTAAGCTTCATCTATGTGGGGATTTACTGGAATAATCATCATCATCTGTTTAATTCAACGCGAGTGGTGACAGGCGGAATTTTGTGGGCCAATTTGCATCTGCTTTTTTGGCTGTCGCTTTTTCCATTCGCCACGGCATGGATCGGGGAATATCATTTTGCGTCGGTACCGGTCGCGGCTTATGGGGTGGTGCTCATGATGGCGGCGCTTGGGTATTACGTTTTGCAGCGGACGATCATCTCACAGCAAGGGGCCAATTCGCTGCTCGGGGCGGCGGTTGGAAGAGATGTTAAAGGCAAGGTATCCCCAGTGGTTTACCTCGCGGCGATTCCACTGGCCTTTGTTAGTCCTTGGCTCGCCTGCGCCTTGTATGTGTTGGTTGCGCTGATGTGGCTCGCGCCTGACCGTCGCATAGAGCGGGCGTTGGGCCGGGGTGAATCATCGACGGGTGGGTGAAAAGCTCGGGCAGCAAGGCGTTGCTGGCAGGACACTTTTGATTTATCTCGGAATTAGCGGGAGGAGACAGAATGCTTCGAGTCTTTGACGGGGATGGGAGCAGTTTGTTCGATTGAGGTTACGCGAATTGGTTTGCTCGGCAGTTTGAGGAGGCGCTGGGATTCGGCGAGGAGAAAATCGAGCTGCATAAAGGGGTCATAGCCTATGTCCTGCCAGCGGACGAGGCCGTCGGCATCGACAAGGAAGGTACCGTGCAGGGGCGCGTTTTCAAAGTCGTCGAAGGAGCGGTATTTTTTGAAGCTTTCCAGTGATTCATCGGAGACGACAGGGAAGGGGAATCCGCCGGGGTCCTTGCCGTCATTGAAGGTCTTTCTAAGTCCAGCAGCGGAATCGGTGCTGATGGCCACGATGGAGATGCCCGCGTCTTGGAAGCGTTTGGTCATGGGGGCAAAGGCGTTGAGTTGTTCGAGGCAATGTTTGCAACGGTAGCCCAGGTAGAAGACAACAAGGACCGGGCGTCCATGGTAGTTGGTAAGGGAGATTATTTTGCCGTTTTCGTCGGGGAGTTTCCAATCGAGGGCTGGGGAGGGACGCCAGCGGAAGGGCCCGAGTGAGTCAAGGGAAGGTCGTTGGCCGACGTCGGTGGAGGGTTGGTAGGCGGGGCGCCAGTCATCGGGGAGTTTTAATTGTGCGGCCAGGGGGTTGAGGCGTTGCATGACTGGGGTGTCGAGGTCCGCCTGAGGGGAGATGGAGCGAAGTTGTTCGAAAGTTTTCACGGCGTCATCGTGTTTTCCGGAGCGTTCGAGGATGTCGGTGTAATTGGCTAGGGCGAGGACTTGGTTGGTGGCTCCGTCGAGAAATTCACGGGCGAGGGTAACAGCTTTGTCTTTATCACCGAGTTGGAGCCAGATGCGGGAAAGGCGGTCTTTGGGAAAGTCCTTGATTTCGTTGGTTTGTTGGCGGGCTTCTTCCAGCGCGCCTTTGGCCAGCAAGGCCAGAAAGCGTAGTTCGGTGAGTGAAGCCTCGGTCATTTTAATGCGTTCCGCATGCTTACCCATGGCCTCGGTCATGGCTTTGGCGACCTGCTCCTCGCTTTGTTTTGCCTCGCGGGCTTTGGCTTCGGCCTCGTCCTCCTCGGCGTGACGAAGCTCGCGCTGAGCTTTGAGCACAGTCTCGAGTTCGGTGATTTTCATCGAGCCGGCGTTGGTTTCCCCTTTGGCGAAATGGGCAAGCGCCAGAGCTCGGAGACGCTTGGACTGTTCCTCGGGCAGGTCGGTGGGGTCGAGGTACATGGAGTTTCCAAGGGTGAGGAGTTCATCCCACAGTTCCCATCGAACGAGAGTTTCCAAAAGGCGGGTGCGACCGAAGACAGCGCTGTTGTGGCGGTTTTTATTGGCGCTGGACGAAGTGTCGGCGAGGGCAATGGTTCCGTTGGTGCCGGAATCCTTTGTGATGCTGTTGTATTTAGGATGGCGGGGAAGTTCGACCATGTTGTTAGCCAGCTCAACGGCGTCCCTCACACGGCCGACGTAATTGAGGTTGTTGACGAGCCATTCGTTGTTGTGGGCGAAGTTGTGAATTTGGTCGGGGAGTACTCGGTTGCGAATCATGTAGGCGTGATCGACGCGGGCGGAGGCTTCCTGTTGCCAGGCGCCATCGGCATAGCGGTGGAGGGCGGAGTAGGGGTGTCCGGGCATGTGCCACATGTGGGCAATGCCGGGTGATCCCTGACCGCAGAGGGCGGCGGCATCCAAGGCGCGGCGGTCGGCCTCGTCATTCCAAAGATGGATGCGGGCGTGTTGGACAGGGTGAGTGGGGTTGACGGCAAGGACTTGTTGGGCGAGGGCGTCGACAGCCATGTGGCTGGAGATGCTGACGCGTCCGCCGTTGTCCCATATTTTGAAGGCAAGGAAGGCTTTGGCTTCGATGTCACCGGGGAATTCCTCGATGATTTGTTCGAGGCTGCGGACGTAATCGCGATGGCGTTTTACCTCGTCTTCCTTGGGGGCATCCTTGGGTTTGTCTTCAGGGTAGAACTTGGCCAGGGATTCGATGTAGAGCAGTTCCCGCCGGGAGATGGTAACGGTGTTGGTGCGGGCGACGGCCTGCTTGGTGAACTCGCGGGCGCGTTTTTCGTTGTACACATTTGCCATGGCCACGCCCCAGGAAGCCATAAGACAGTTGGTGTCGAGCATGGCGACCTGACGGAAGGATCGTTCGGCCTCGAAATACCAGAAGCCGTGAAGCTGGCCCACGCCTTGATTGAAGAATTTCTGCGCCAGCGTGTTGGTGGTCGTGACTGGAAATTCAATTTTGGGCATGCCTTCCATGAGATAGGCAGCCTGCCGCGGGCCTTCGTCGTAGGCTTCGCCATGGAAAGAGTGGCCGGCTAGTGTGGCTTCGTCCTCATGCGCGGTGGCTCCGGTGGTAACGAGCAGCGCTGCACTCAGGAGGATGCCCAATCGCAGCGCGCGCCGGAAGGAACGAGAGATCACAGCGGCGATGTCCATGCGTGCACGATCTGATTTCATAACGGCTCCATGGTTGGCTCTTTTAGGTCGTCGTGCAAGATTGAGATCGCAGTGGCATGAGGATAAATAATGAGGCTAGGCACCTGCTCGCGAGAAGACGATCACGCGGACACAGTCGAAGTCATGCCAATCAACGCGTGGCGCGGGAATACTGTGGGGTGGACACCTTTTGAGGGTTCGGCATAATTCTTGGCAAATCATGAATCTTTTTGTGCGCAAACTTAAAATGGGTTTTCGGTGGATGGCCGGAATAGTTGTATTGGTTGCGCTGAGTCTGAGGGTTGGTGCGGCGGACGGGGTTGCGATCTACAACACACAGTCAGAAAGCATTCCGCTTTTGAAGCCGGAGGAGGCAGTTACGAAGTTTCGGTTGCCGCCGGGGTTCGAGGCGACTCTGTTCGCGGGGGAGCCGGATGTGCAGCAGCCCATCGGGATGGCCTTGGACGCGCGGGGCCGGTTATGGGTGGCGGAAAATTACACCTACTCCGAGGCGGCCGTGAATTGGGATGTGCGGTTGCACGACCGGATTGTGATTCTGGAGGATACGAATGGGGACGGGCATTTTGACAAGCGGACGGTGTTTTGGGATCAAGCCCAGAAGTTAACCGGGATCGCGCTGGGTTTTGGAGGGGTGTATGCCATTTGTCCGCCGAGGCTGTTGTTTATCCCTGATCGTAACGGGGATGATGTGCCCGACTCGGAGCCGGTGGTTTTGCTGGATGGTTGGGAGGACGGGGCAATCCGACACACAATTGCCAATGGTTTGAAGTGGGGGCCGGACGGTTGGTTGTACGGAAGGCACGGAATCCAGGCAACGAGTCATGTGGGAAAGCCAGGGACGCCGCCGGAGAAGAGGGTGCCGATTAACGTGGGGATGTGGCGGTATGATCCGCAGTCAGGGGAGTTTGAGGTGGTGGCGGAGGCGGGGACGAATCCCTGGGGGCATGACTGGGATGATTATGGGCAGTTGTTTTTTATCAATACGGTGATTGGGCATTTGTGGCACGTGGTGCCGGGCGGTTGGGGCAAACGGATGTACGGGGAGCATGCGAAACCCTATTTGTATGAGTTGATTGATCAGACAGCGGATCATGTTCACTGGGGCGCAAAGGAGGTCTGGACGGATGTGCGAAAGGAGGTGTCGACATCGACCTCGGAGGCAGGCGGTGGGCATGCGCACACGGGGCTGATGTTTTATTTGGGCGAGAACTGGCCCGTCGAATACCGCAACGATGTCTTCATGATCAATTTCCATGGTCGTCGGTTGAACCGGGACAAGGTTGAGCGTTCGGGTGCCGGTTATGTGGCCCATCATGCGAGGGATTTTATTTTTACGGATGATGTGTGGTTCCGTGGCATCGACCTTCTGCAGGGTCCGGGAGGCGCGGCTTATATTTCAGATTGGTCGGATATAGGCGAGTGCCATGATCAGGAGGGTATTCACCGTCAGAGCGGACGAATTTATAAGGTGACTTACGGGCCGCACGCAAAAATCCCTCAATCTGATCTTCGCGCTTTAAGTTCATTGGATCTGGCGAGGATGCAGGCAAGTCCCAACGAATGGCTGGTGCGACAGGCCCGATTGGTTTTGCAGGAGAGGCATGTCGATGGAAAGGATTCGGCTGAGGCGTGGGCTGAGTTGAAAAATCTATTGGCGAATGCTCCGGATGTTCGGCATCAGTTGCGCGCGCTTTGGGCGTTATACGTGACAGGACAAACTACCGAAGCTCAGTTGCTGTCCTTGCTGGGGCATCCTTCAGAGCACATGCGGGTTTGGGCATTGCAGTTGTTGGCCGACCACGGGTCTCCGAGCGCAAATGCATTGGAAAGAATTGCTGAAGTGGCGCGCAAAGATGCGTCGGGAATGGTGCTGGCTTTCGCGACGGCGGCGATTCGCCACACGGCACCCCAGGAGCGTTGGCCGATTTTAGAAGGGCTGGCGGGTCGGACTGAGTTCGCGAATGATCGGACTCTTCCGTTGTTGGCATGGTATCAGATGGCGGACGCGGTGGAGACCGATCCGGAGCGGGCGGTGCGGCTAGCGGGTGCGACTTCCTTCGGTAAGCTTCAGCGATATGTCGCGCGGCGATTGACGGAAGCTTTGGCGGCGCAACCGGAACCGGTGAATCAAATGCTGTCGATGCTTGCCAGAGACGGTGGGGAGGGGCTGCGGACGAATGTGCTGGCCGGGATGTTGCAGGCGTCAAAGGGGTGGCGCAAGGCAGTGGCTCCGTCCAATTGGGCGGCCACTCAGAGCAAGCTCGAAGGGGTAGGAGATGTGTTCACGCGTGGGGCTATGCGTGAGCTGTCAGTGGTGTTTGGTGATGGCCGGGCCACGGATGAGTTACGGATTTTGGCGACCAATACCGCATTGGATTTTGGAACGCGCCGACGAGCTCTAGATACATTGGTTCAGAGTCGGACCACAAATCTGGTTTCCATTCTGCAACAGCTGATTGGCGAAGCGGACATGGCGGCGGATGCGATCCGGGGGCTGGCGGTGGTGGGCGGATTGGACACGCCAAAAATGATTCTCGATGTTTATTCGAGGTTGCGGCCAGCGGCGAAAGTGGAGGCGGTAAGCGCCTTGGCGGGGCGACCCGCATTCGCGGCGCAATTGCTCTCTGCTGTGGAAAAATCAGCGGTGCCAAAGAGGGATCTAGGCGCGTTTCAGATCCGGCAGATGAGGAGTTTTGGAGTGGCTGAGATTGAGCAGCGTCTCGATAAAATTTGGCCGGAATCAAAACCGCTCACCGGCGAGAAAAAAGAATTGTTTGCCAAATATTCCGCGCAGCTCACTCCGGACAATCTGCGCCAGGCAGACTTATCCCAGGGGCGGGCGATTTTCACAGTATCGTGCGGGGTATGTCACCAATTGTTCAGCGATGGCGGCAAGGTTGGCCCTGATATTACCGGCGGTGACCGTAAGAATCTGGACTATTTATTGCAGAACATCCTCGATCCCAGCGCGGTCGTCGCTGACGGATACAAGGTGCTGGTGGTGACTATGAAGGACGAGCGAGTGCTGAATGGCATCAAAGCAGCACAATCAGACCAGACCCTTACCTTGCAGACCATGACCGAGACAATGACTCTCGAACGTGGCGAGATTGCCTCACTCGCCCAGTCGAATATATCCATGATGCCAGAAGGGCTCCTGAGCGGTCTGGAGGAAAAGCAGATCCGTGATTTGATCGCTTATCTTATGTCTCCAATGCAAGTGGCACTGCCGGTCAAACAATGACCAAAGGGATCATATATTCTTTTTCTGCAGCGGTGCTCTTTGGAGTCAGCACTCCGCTGGCGAAGCTGTTCCTGCCGCAAATCGATCCAGTGTTGATGGCTGGTCTGTTGTATTTAGGTTCCGGCGTCGGGTTGGGCGCTTATTATTTGGAACGATCCTGGCGAAGCGCAGGAAAATTGAAAGAAGCCGCGGTGAGCCGGCAGGACGCTCCATGGCTGGCTGGTGCGATTCTGGCGGGCGGCGTGGCCGGTCCCGTGATGTTGATGTTAGGTTTGGCTGCGACTCCCGCTTCCAGCGTTTCTTTGCTCTTGAACCTCGAAGGCGTGCTCACGGCAGTCTTGGCGTGGTTTGTTTTTAAGGAAAACTTTGATGCGTGGATTGCGGTCGGAATGGTTCTGATCTCAGCAGGAGGCCTCGCCCTTTCCTTCACCAGTGGCAAGGCGGTTGGGATTTCGAAAGCTTCATTCTGGGTTGTTGCAGCGTGTCTGGCGTGGGCGATCGACAATAACCTTACCCGAAAAGTTTCGGCGGGAGACCCGGTGCAGATAGCTATGTTGAAGGGCTTGGTTGCAGGGGGAATGAATACGGGGTTGGGATTTGCGCTTGGAGCCAAGCTCCCCAACCTGACTCTGGCAGTGGTGACAGGGCTCTTGGGGCTGGTGGGCTACGGTCTGAGCCTCACCCTGTTTGTGCTGGCTCTGCGACACTTAGGCACCGCGCGGACCGGCGCCTATTTCTCAATCGCGCCGTTCGTTGGGGCAGGCGTCGCGATAGTCTTTTTAGAGGACAAACCAACGTCTGCGTTTTGGGTGGCTGCTTTGTTCATGAGTTTTGGAGTCTGGCTTCATTTGTCAGAGCATCATGCACATGAGCACCGTCACGAACCTATAGAGCATGAACATCTTCATGAGCATGACGAGCATCACCAGCACGTCCATAGCGCTGATGAATCCCAGAAAACACCTCACTCGCATCGGCATGCCCACCCTGAGTTGGTGCATTATCACCCCCACTACCCGGACATCCACCATCGCCACGAGCACTGATCAAGCAGCCTTGGGCCGCTCAACTACCCACTGGCGCGAGGCCGAGCATTTGCAGATAGGGGCTGGCGGCTTCCATGGATTTGGCGCGGTCCACGCGAAGGCGCAGGGTCCAGTCGTTCAGGCTTTCCGGGTCGACAATGATTTGTTCGACGAGCCACCCGGTTTGGTCCTCTGTTTGTTTGACGAGGGTGTTGGCGGATTGTCGGGCCTCGGGATCAAAGCGGATTCGTTCGCGGTCGGCGAGATAGGTTTCGGCAAGTGAGCGCAGGCGTGGCGGAGTCCATGGGTTGCCTTCGGCATCATTCGGGTCGTCGAGGTGTTCAAGAACGCCTTCGTAATATCCAGTGCCGAGGCTGCGGAGAATCGGGAAGATACGGGCGCGAATGAGGCCGATAAAACTTTTTGCGTCGCGGGTGATGTCGGTGGTGCCGTCCACTGTCAGGGGTTTGGGTTCATCGGCCTTCGCTGAATTGGCGGCGCGTTTCACCCAAGCCGGATCGCGCATTTTCTGCCATTCGTCGAGAAGGCTTGAATCCACGCTCCGAAGCGTGGCTTGTAGGAAGGCTATGATGTCATCCAATTGCTCGGTGTGAGCCTCCGGAGGGACAGTTTGCTGAAGGACTTTGTACACGCTGCTCAGGTGCCGAAGGAGGACGCCCTCAACCTTCTGCAATTCATAATCGCGGATGTAATCGGAGAACGACATAAGTCGCTCGAACATTTCGCGGGCGATGGATTTGAGGCGGATGTTTTCCTGGCCTACCCATGGGTGAAGGCGTGCGAACTCGTTGAAGGTGGTGTAGACAAACTCGCGCTTGGGTTTGGGATGTTCGCATTCTTCGAGCTTTAGCAGGCGTTCCTCAAATTCTACACCCTCGGCTTTGAGTTCGGCCATGCGCTCCGATTTTACGCGATCCAACTGACGGCGGATGATGATATCCGGATCCTCAAGTATGGCCTCGGTCAGGGTCACTACATCCAGCGCGTAATCAGGCGCGGCTTTGTCCAGGAGTTTGAGGGTGTCGAGCAGGTAGAGCGAAAGAGTTTGGTTGAGTGAAAAATCCTCCTGAAGCTCAACGTTGACGCGAAGCTTGGGGCCGACGGAGTCACCCCTTGCTCGAATTTGGATGATGCCGCGATCCACCAAGGCACGAAATAGCTGGAAGCCGCGGTCGCGGAGTTGCTTTTTAGAGGCAGCCGTTTCGTGTGAACGATCAATGATGTCGCGCATCGCCGCACATCCATCACCAGGACGCGCTAGGACGTTGAGCAGCATGCCATGAGTGATTTGAAAACGAGAGACCAAGGGCTCTGCCTTGGATTGGATCAATCGCTGAAAGGTTTCCTCGCTCCAGCCCACGAAACCTTCTGGAGCTTTCTTTTTTACAAGTTTTTTGAGCTTTTTATCATCCCCAGCGGCCTTTTTTTCCAATCTTTTGTTTTCGACGACGTGCTCGGGAGCCTGGGCCATCACGTAGCCTATATCATCGAATCCTTTCCGCCCTGCGCGACCGGAGATTTGATGGAAATCACGCGCGGTCAGGAGCGCAGTCTTATGGCCATCGTACTTGGCGAGCTTGGTCAACAGAACCGTGCGGATGGGGACGTTGACGCCAACGCCAAGAGTGTCGGTGCCACAAATAAGTTTAAGCATTCCCTGCTGCGCCAACTGTTCAACCAGTACGCGGTACTTGGGGAGAAGTCCGGCATGGTGCAGGCCAATGCCGTGGCGAAGCAGTTTTCGGATGTCAGGCCCAAAAGGGCTCGTAAAACGAAAACCCGCTGTGGCCTCGGCTAGTTTTGCTTTTTCCTCTTTCGTACAAAAATTGACGCTGAGCAGGTCCTGAGCGGTCTGAGAGGCGTCCATCTGTGTGAAATGGACGACGTAAACCGGCGCACGCTGGGTGATCACCAATTCCTCAACCAATTTGTCCAGAGGTTCCTCGGTGAAACTGAACTCCAGCGGAACAGGCCGATTCTCTGAACGGATCACGACAGTCTCGATGCCATTGAGGACTGTCATTTCGCGGGCAAAAAAATCCGCATTGCCCATGGTTGCGGAAATAAGCAAAAATCGAGTCTGAGGCATGGTCAGGAGCGGTATCTGCCAGGCACCACCACGATCTCGGTCGCTGTAATAGTGGAATTCATCCATGACGACATCACGGATTTTTGCGTCGGCACCTTCGTGCAATGCGATGTTGGCCAGAATTTCCGCAGTGCAGCAGAGTATGGGGGCGCTGCGGTTGACGGTGGCATCACCGGTGCTGATACCAACGTTCTCAGGGGCGAAATCGCGGCATAGGGCTAGGAACTTCTCATTGACCAGGGCTTTGATGGGGCAGGTATATACGGAGACGCGGCCTTGCGCGGTGGCCATGAAATGAAGCGCAGCGGCCACCAGTGACTTGCCAGAGCCCGTCGGGGTGTTGAGAATGACATTTTTGCCTTCAAGGATGGCGAGGATGGCTTCCTCTTGGGCTGGATAAAGCTCCAGTCCTTTTTCGGAAACGTAATCGAGAAACCCTTCTAGGAGGGCGTCAGGCGTGGGCGCGGCCAGCTTGCAAAGGCGTTTAAAAAGAGGGTGTTCCACAGGGTGGTCGGGTTAGGGGCAGGCTCGGGCCTTGGATTGTTGTCGTGCTAAAGCAATGGGCAGACGCACAAAAGGCTTAGGTTGGGGGAGGAACGTTCGATTAAGTATTTGCTGCATCGGCTCATTTGTGGCAAAGAAATGTAAATCTCCCTGAGAGTTAGCGATGACAAATCCCAAAGAGCAACCTGATTCGTTGCGCCGCGATAAACCAACTGGAAAATCCTCCAGGAGCTGGGTTGTGCTTCTTTCCATTGTCGGCCTCGCTCTGGCCGTGTTGGTGGTGCCTTACGGACTTCGCGCGGCGCGCAAGTATGCCTCGCTTTTTTATGACTGGAAAGCCCGCGGACAAATGCAGGACGAGCGGTGGGTGGAAGCCTATGAGTCCATTAACCGCGCTTGGAGCTTTCGTCCCGGTGATCCCGGCGTTCTGAAAACCTCAGCGCGCTTCTACAGTAAAATTTTACCGACTCAGGGGGTTCTGGCCTGGAGGGAATATTTTAAGAAGGGTAGCGGCACCCCTGAGGAGCGTCTTGAATACGCCGAGGTGGCACTAAGAGTGGGGCGAAGCGATCTTGCGGCGCCGTTCATGTCGGAAATCATGTCGCGTAAGCCCCCCACTGCGCGTGTGCTGCTTTTGGCCACTCGGTTTTACGCACTTCAGGAGGATAGCTCCAGCGCCTTGCGGTTTGCCAAGGAGGCGTTGAAACTGGAATCGACCAATCAAGTGGGCCAATTAACTGTTGCGAGCCTTTTAGTGGTTTCACCCCTGCCCAAGGAACGCGAAGAAGCGTCGCAGATTCTCTGGGGTTTTATTGAGAAGACCAATGTTTTTCAGGGAAAGACGAACCTTTATCAAGTGCCAGCCATGCAAATGCTGGTGAATAAGACCAACATTACCACAGCGGAATTGCAGAGGCTTGAATTGATGCTGACCAACCGGAAATCAACGAACATTGGAGAAATATTTTTTCTTCAAGACGTAAAAATGCGCTTGAATCCAGCCATCCGTGAGAAGTCTATTGATAACCTCATCAGAGCTCACAAGGACGGATCATTGGAGGAGAAGCGCGCCTTGGCCGCCTGGCTTAATTCGTGGAAGGAGTATAAACTTTTGCTGAAGGTAATCCCGCCTCCGGTCGCGCAACAGGACATGACCTTGCTTTCCTTCCGACTCCAGGCTTTGGAATCGACACAGTCGTGGGCCGAAATGGAGACATTACTGGCTTCCGAGGAGAGAGTTCTCGATCCACTTTACCTGCTTTGCATGAATGCCATCGTTGCGGCAAAGCTTAATAAACCGGATCTTTCAGAGATATACTGGCGGCAGGCCTATCAAAGCTCGGAGAACGATGTTCGCAAGATGGAATACTTGGGAGGGTTGGCTCAAAGATCCCGCAACATCCCAAAAGCCATTCAGGCTTTTGAGCGCATGTCGCAAATGCCTGAGGGACGCGTTGACGCCTACCGGCATCTATCTTCTGTATTGGAAGACACAGAAGACATTGGTCCTATTCGCGACGTGTTTCAAAAATTGGCCAAGGAAGTGCCGGATGAGCCAGTCATGGCCAGTAGTGCTCTTTACTATAACTTCCTGTTGAAGGAGAAGGTTGCCTCGTCCTTGGAGGCGGCTGAGGCACTGCATAAGAAGTTTCCCGAGCAACTTTCAGCCCGTGTAACACTGGCCTTGGCCTATCTTCGCACGAACCAGGGAGTCAAAGCCATGCCACTTTTTACTGACGACACACAGGTGTGGGAGTTGGCCAAGCCTGCATGGAAGGGGATTTATGCGGCGTCTCTCGCTGCTGGCGGTAAGAGTAAGGAGGCGTTGGCGGTGGCAAAATCAATTCCCAAAGAACGCCTGAAAAAATCGGAGATTGAGTTGATTGGGGAATATGTCAGGGGTTTTTGAATGTTCACCTTGGAGTTCTGACTGGTGGGCTCATAGACTTCTTCATTCGTTTTCGATGCCCCCTGCATCCCCAAATCCATAAGGGCTTGCGCTCTCCAGTCCAGGCCTCTGCGCGGCCAGCCAAGGCTGGAGTTCGGTCTGTTGCCGAGTCCTACAAGGCTACCTTGGGGCGGTTTGGCTCCTGATCGAATCACCGCCGCTCGGTTGCGCCCATCCTTTGAAGCCCACCCGCTCCTCTTCAAATCATCATAATTCGGCTTTCCCTCCTCATCGACCCCACAGCGCTCGGTCTCGGCTTTAGTCGCTTTGCTCAATCTCGCATGGAGAATTGATTGCCAAACACCTCCCAAGTTCTTTTATTGCCGCATGCCGTTTGGGTTGAATTTTTTCCGCGATAACCGGTCAGCGTCCGAGGAACACTTGGGGTTGAGCACGGGAAGAATTTCCATGTTGGTGATCCGCAACCCGCGCGCCCGCCGATATTTGCTGCGATTGAACCCCGATGGCTCCGCGCGCGTGACTATTCCGCGTGGAGGTTCCCTTGCGGAAGCCCGCAAGTTCGCTCAAGGCAATGTCGCGTGGTTCGAACACAAGCTGCAAAAGCTAGCGACACATCCCAACCGACCGGCCCCATGGATGCTCGGCATGGAGATCCTTTTTCGTGGGGAGCTTGTCAAAATCGAAGCGAGTGAGGACGGAGTCGAAACCTCGGTTCGCTTCGGAACCGAGTTGATCAAAGTGAAAGACCCTGCCGCCGATCTGCGCTCTGAAATTGGATTACATCTCTGGCGCATGGCCGCTCAGGAATTTCCTTCCCGTGTGCTTGAGTTGGCTGCCAGCAACCAGCTCAAAGTGCACCGGATCACCGTGCGAAACCAGAAGTCCCGTTGGGGTTCATGCTCGCGCACAGGGACTATTTCGTTGAACTGGCGACTCATCCAGGCACCTCCTTTTGCGCGGGATTATTTAATCCTCCATGAGCTCATGCACCTGCGCCAAATGAACCATTCCGATCGCTATTGGCGTGAAGTGCAAAAAGTCTGCCCCTACTATTTGGAGGCCGAATATTGGCTGAAAAAGAATTCTGCCGCCCTCAAATGAACATGGGACCTCAACAGCGTCGGCCTTCCAAAAACTGAAGTCTTTTTCTTGCGCCCGTGGCAATTAGATCCATCATACGCGCAACACCCTTTGCTATGAACGAGATTCAAACCCCAGCTTCTCCCATCACTCGTCGCACTTTCTTAAGGAACGGAGCGATCCTCACCGCCGGGATAACAGCTCTTTCCTCAGCCGCCCGCGCGCAGACGAATAAGAACAGCAAACTGCGTATTTTCCAGATTGGCGCAGGCGGAATCGCCTCTCTTCAGCGCGATAAGCTTAAGGGATACGCAGGCTCTGAATTCGTTGGCTTCTGCGATGTCGACACCCACGAGCTTGATCCGGTCGCTTCCCAGTATCCCGGCTCCTTCAAAGTTACCGATTATCGCGAGGCTTTTGCGAGCCGGGTTGATCAGTTCGATGCCGTCATTGTCGACGTCCCCGATTTCCACCACTGCCCCATGATGCTTACCGCCATGAAGCATCGGAAGCACATCTACGGACAGAAACCCCTGGTGCAGCAATTGGATGAATTGCGCATGATCAAAGAGGGCCTTGCCGCCCGTCCCGAGCTGGTTACGCAGATGGGCAACCAGCGCGCCTGCCTGACCGGCCGCATGCAGTCGGTCGAAATCCTGCGCAAGAATCAGTTGGGCAGACCTGTGGAGGCCTATATCTGGACCGGTGGTATTGAGCGCAATCATTATTTCGCCGATCCTTGGAGCCCTTACCCTCCCGCCAAACCCGTGCCCGCCACTCTGAATTGGGATCTCTGGCTGGGACCGCTAACCGCTGAGATCGCCTACTCCGATGAAATCGCCCCGCGCCGCTGGCGGTCCTTCTGGGAAACGGGCGGCGGCCAATTCTCCGACTGGGGCTGCCACCTGATTGATCTGCTTTACTTCGCCTACGACCTTCCGTCCCCCGAGGCTGTGCTCACCCACACCATTCGCGCTGCCAACACGGGCCATTCCAGCCACAACCTAAGCACCATCACCTATGCCGGAGGCGGAAAATTTGCCCGTGAGAAATTCGTTCTGCACTACAACGATACCGGACTGATGCCCTCCTTTGCCGCACTCGGCCTGCCTGCCATGAAGTTCGGAGCCAATCACACCATGGTCGTTTGCGAGGACGGCGTGCTAGTGCTAGAGGCTGATGGAAAAATCACCATCTTCCGCAAGGGCAAGGTCGTATCCAATGAACCAATGCCCGAGGTCGCCCCGCGAAACCATTGGACCGACTGGGTCGACAACTGTCATGGCGCCAAGAAACCGCTCTGGACTCCTTTCGACATCGGCGTTCGCATCACCGAACCCGCCTTGCTGGCCGTCAAAGCCACCCGTTTCCCCGGTCAGGAACTGCGTTGGGACGGTGCCGCCCACCGGTTCACCAACCACGACCAGGCCAACAAAGAAATCATCTCCCGCACCTACCGCCCAGGTTTTGAACCCCCTAAAGTAAGCTGATTTGGTTAGCAACGAGGAGGATTGGCTCGGCCGCTTACGGTTACCTTGCCTACTCGTCTTTGGTAAGCCACAATGCCTTCAAGCAATCAACTGCCACACGCCTGACCACCACCAAAGAATTTGACAACCTGAACCTGCTCAGATTCTATCGACAAGCCCAGAGGTTGTCCCGCCACTGCGGGACTACCCTCGGTTAGCGTCTCTTTTGAATTCCCGCAACCCTGTAAGCGGTTGAACTCCTGCCCGGTTTCTTCGTGCAAAGCCGCAACCCCCATCCGGAAGAAGGTCTCGAACAGTCTGACCCTTACAAGCGCTACCCCGGCCACCTACAACCGGTTCATCTACGACGGCTGGAACCTTCTGCTTGAGTTGGACGGGAACAACACCAATGCCATCGTCCGCAGCTACATCTGGGGCAGTGACCTGAGCGGTACCATGCAGGGGGCAGGGGGCGTCGGCGGACTGCTCATGATCAACGATCCTACCACGGTCGCCACCCATTTCGTGGCCTA
>JANYDC010000016.1 GCA_025359965.1 Pedosphaera sp. | reverse complement strand
CTCTGTCCTATGACTGTATGACAGTCAAGTGGGAATATCGCAAAGGGATTCTAGATTAGATGAGCGGCAGAAAAAGGGGCGGCTTCAGTGGCCAGAATAAGATCAATACCGACAAGAAAGCGTCAATCCTTCTCATGGGGGCCAAAGCCGGGGTTTCAGCAACACCATGATTCGCGGACAGCAGAAGCCCAATTGCGCAGGGGATAGGTATCAGCGAAGGTACTGCTTGTGCCGAAAAACTGATTGCTTTTGGAACCCGGTAAGCTGAAATACTTCAAGAATGAATAAGCTCTCACCCAACGAACAAACTCTGTGCTAATTACCCTCCTACGTGTCAGTGGTTACAAGAATTTAATAGATTGTGAAGTTCGTCCTGGACTTCTTCATGCAGTCACTGGGTGCAATAGTTCTGGAAAATCAAATCTACTCGAGGTCATTCCGTTCCTCGCCGCCATACAATCATTTTCGGACGAACAACGCTTTAGCATGCTATCCGGAGGATCCTCGATATCCGGGAGATGGATACCCCAGATACGGCACGGAACCCATCAAGCACTTGCGATTCAACTCGAAGCAGATCTCATTGTTAACAATATTCCTTGGAGCGTTGCCTACACATTCAGACTTCCGAGCCCAACCGGCGTTGGCGTGTCAGCTAGAGCAGTACCGCAAATTGACTTTGAGCTATTAACAGCGAAACAGACGAATAGCCGAAGCAAGATGGCGACACTTTTGAAGAGAACGAGTGATGGAAAAACTATTGTCAAAGCGGAGCACTCATTAACGAAAGCTCGCTCATTTAAGACAAAACTCGATATGTCTGCACTGCACTCTCTGTCTGTACGTGAGGCGGAGGATTTCAACACGACCTGCCCAGTGATGGCAAAATTCCGCGAAAGCCTGCTTTGTTCACACTTAATAAAGATTGATCCTTCAGCCTTCCGAATCGCCCTTGGTACAGCCAGACCAAATCCCGTATCCCATTTGGTGCAGCCACACCAGATCGTTCACGCTTTCGAGCCGTACTACGCGCTGCTAAAGGTGAGGTCAAACCGCAGTCAATGGGAATCATTGCAGTTTTGGCTTAAAAAAATTGGGCGCATTGAGGATCTCGCTCTCTATGAAGAGGTAGACAAACCAAAACCCAAAGAAGGGGAAGACAAACCCGAACGCGAGGCTGCCAAAATAGTACTTTTCACCCAAAACGGACGTACGATTACTGCCAGCGAATTGTCGACCGGCGCCCTTTGCGTGGTTGCGATGTTGGTATCCCTCATTGCGTTTGGTTCAAAGGGTGGAGCCCTGCTAATTGAAGAACCGGAAACACATCTCCATCCCAAGGCCATTGTCGATCTGTTAAATTTATTCCGTGATAGCTCACAACGCCACACCATTATTTTTTCCACGCACAGTCCGGTCGCGCTCAACTCTATGAAACCTGAGGAAGTGAGTGTCATGGTACACAACGGAAATGGCGGGGTGACGACCAAGCGTGTTGCCGACATCGAAGAAGCAACAACTGCACTGGATAGAGGCTTTCTTAGTTTCGGCGACCTCCTCCAGTCGAACTTTTCTACCGAGGATAATGAGTAGGCATGTTGCTTTGTTGCTTTTTGAGGGCGAAACAGAAGTGGAGTTTTACGGGCAGGTCCTTGATCGGTTCTGCCCGAACACTTTTCGGAGACCCATCAATCTCTTCGGTAATTACAACGTCAATAACAAAATAGTTGATGAAATCTATAAATTCTCCGCAAAGTTTCCGTACGACACATTTGATGTCTATGTCTGTTTGGACATCGAGCGACTGGATAACCCGGCTTGGAATGAAAACCAGGTAAAACAGCGATGCGTCTCTGCCAGTCGTTGTAAACAGATTATTCCCATCCTGACTGAACTCATGATCGAGTCTTTGTTCTTTTTGGATTGCGCCGGCATCTTCAAATTCCTTCGAGTTCCACACGCGCAAAGGAATATTAAGAAATTTTCAAACTTTCGATCGCTTACCCACAAGGATTTGAGCCGCCTCTTCGAAAAGCACGGCAAGAAGTACCGCAAAGGATACCGCTGCGAAGGGTTTATCAAATCACTTAATTTGCAGAAGATCAAAGCCGCCGAGGAAATCAGCAAGCTCTGTTCAGAAATCAACAGACGGTCCAAAGTTGCCCGATAAGCATACAAATCCAGAAGCCAAATCCCCCCCTTGCACATCCTTTCCCATCCGCGGTCAAAAAAATTCACGTCGGTGCCTATCCAATTGCCATGGCATTCCCAGCGGCCCAGCCGGTGGACCATGCGGCTTGAAAATTGAAGCCGCCCGTGATGCCGTCGATGTCCAGCAATTCTCCGGCGAAATAGAGGCCCGGGCAGATTTTGCTTTCCATGGTTCGCAAATCAACCTCGCCCAACTTGACGCCGCCGCATGTGACGAACTCATCCTTGTTGAGACTCTTTCCTGACACCGGCAATTCAGTGCGCATCAATTGTTGGACCAGCGAATGAATGCCCGCACGGCCCATATCGGCCCAACGCCGATCCGTTGCGATACCGGCGAGACGGATCATTTCGGTCCAAAGCCGACTTGGCATCACGCCGATGCCGACGGTGGTGACGAGTTTGGCCGCCTGATTTTTTTGATTGGCCACCAGCCGTTCGCGCACTTGAGCCTCAGTAAGATCGGCCACCCAATTGATGCACAGGGTAAAACGATAATCTTTGGCGCTCAGCACACGCGCCCCCCAGGCCGAGGTTCTCAGAATGACCGGTCCGCTCACACCCCAATGCGTAAGCAGCAAAGGGCCGCGTTCCTTGAGATCGGTATCCGGCACGGACACTTCGGTCGATTGCGCCACCACACCCGCCAGACTGGTGACCCATGGCACTGCGATATGGAAAGTGAACAGCGACGGCACAGGATCAACCAGTGTGTGGCCCAAACCCGTGGCCAGCGCGCCAAGCGCCACAGCCCGGCAACCGCCCGTGGCCAATAGCACCTTATCGACCTCCATGACCGTACCACCTTTGAGTTGAAGCCGGAAAACATCGCCGACCTTCTCCAGTTTTTCAACCCCGGCATTTTCCCTGAGCACAACCCCTGCCCTCAGCGCCTGGTCCGTCAGGCATTGAATGACGGTTTCGGAATTGTCGGTGGTGGGGAACATTCGCCCATCCTTCTCCGCTTTGAGCGCGACGCCGCGTTTCTCAAACCATTCCACGGTGTCGCGGGCATGGAACCGGCGCAGCAGGCCAATCAATTCCTTTTCACCACGCGGATAACGTCGAGCCAGCTCGCGCGGATCGAAACAATCGTGCGTGACATTGCAACGCCCTCCGCCTGAGATTTTGACCTTTTGCAGAAACTGCGGGCCCTTTTCGAGAAGCACCACCTTCGCATCCGGCGCATTTTCGGCGCAAGTAATCGCTCCGAAAAATCCGGCTGCTCCACCACCTACTACTGCGACACGTCTCGACATAAGACGTGAACACTAGCAGAAGTGGCGACAAACGTTCCAATTCAATCAGGTGTGGAGTGCGGTGGCAGAGCGAAGCGTCGATACCGCTTTGCGAAGGGAGCAATGAGATTAAAGCACTCAGACCCCCGTCAGTGTCGGTTCCATCCGAAAGCGGTGTCGACGCTTCGCTCTGCCACCGCGCTCCATACTGGACGCCCTTACTCTGGGAACGTCCCGACAGACTCTTTGGAAAATGGCTCTCCATCAGTGTGAATGAGGCTGATGGTCAGGAAGACCAGGATGAAATTCTTATCATCCTTTGTCTGCTTTGCGTTGGGTGATGCCGTGCGAGACCGTCCGCCCACAACGAGCGTTTGCTGCTGGTACAGCCGTGCCTTGGAGGTGCTCTGCCGAAGCCGGAATACGGGCATTCGCTGGGCAGGCTTTGCAGTGGGACTGAACTCCTTTAGTCGCGCTTCGTCAGAGTAACCCATGAACTCAGATACTGTGAATGTTGGGGTCACATCGATAATGGACCGGGTGCCACTGAACTCGACCGTCTGGTTAACATCCAGGGACGGACCGAGGATCATATTAGTTTCGAGTCCGCCGGGTTCAATCACTGAGCGATTCTCCTGCACGCTTATCCTGGCCTGCGTGCCCGATACGGTGGTGACTTTTGGCGAACTCAGAATATCTGTCCCCTCCCCTTTCTTCATCCAATCAAGAACGGACGCAAATCGGGCTGAACTGAGGACCGCCACCGGCGCAAAAATGGACAGCTGGACACCGTTTGCCCGGAAATATTCTGCCGAGTTTGTCCTCCATTTCTCTTCAAGACCCACCGGCCAGGAGCATGCCGCATTGGTCTGACACGTGCCGGGTGTCTGTGGGTTAAGCATGAACTGGTAGAGGCTGCGGGCTGCCGATTCAGTGGTTTCCACGAATTTGCTAGCAATGAGAATTCGAGGCTGGCGGTTGGGCACTTCGGTCCACAGCAAAATCTGTTTTTGAATCAATTCCTGTTCTTCAGTGGGTGCGTAAACCACCAGAACACCTTCCCCTGGGGAATACCGCACCTTCCCGCTGTGATTGTTTTGGTAGGCTACTTTCCGCTGGACGTTAGTGAACTCCGCCGCCTTCATGAATCCATCCGATAGAGCAGCTTGCAAAATGTCCAAATCTTCCTTTTTGGTTAGGACCAATTGTTCCCATTTTTCTTTCGGAACGATCCTTTGATTTTTCCCGACGCCTTGCAGCAAAGCCGATTCATAAATGACGTATGACCGCATGGGTAGGGATGGATCGACAGAAGCGAGGCCAGACGTTCGTTTCGGATCGGTCAAACAACTAATGGCCAGCAAGGCCACACAGCACATACCCAAGGCGGTCGAGGTCTTTGATCCAGCCCCGTCGCGAACCGCGCAAATGCGTTCGCGGAGTTCGTTTGGTCCGCCCAACACCGCCACCAGGCAGGTGGGTTGGCGAATTGAAGACCAGTGCTCGACCGCTTTAAGAAGCGTTTCACCGTAGGCCACTCGCTCCAGTTCGCTGGCGTGGCGCAGGACCATTGAATCGCACGCCAATTCGCGTTCCAGGCGGAGTCGACCGAAGAACCAGCGCAAAACCGGATTGAACCAGTGAACTGCTTCTAAGACTCCCACCAGGCCATTGATCCAGAGATCGCCGCTTCGCACATGGGTGAGTTCATGCCGGCAAATCCGGCGCAATTCCATTTCTGAAAACTGCTCTTCCACCCCGGCAGGAAAGACCAGTCGCACCCGGAATAACCCCAAAAGACCGACCGAACCCATGGAGCTGTTTTCCACCAACTCAATTTTTCGTCGCACTCCTGCCTCGGACTTGCACTCTTCAAGCAATCGATAAAGAGGAGAATCAGTTGGAATGGTCCGACCACTGCGGCGAAGACGGAAGTAGCACAGAACCGACCTCAAACTTTGAACCGTCACTCCCGCCAGCCAAAGAAACAACAAAGCAAAGGGCAGAAGGTTGGTTGATGAACTTTCGATCTGAGGCGTTTTCGCAACGGAAGGTCCGGGAGTCTGTTTTTCTACGGCGTTCGGCGTGGGTGTTGGCGCGCCGCCCAAATCGATCTGAGTGGTGGCGTCGGCTGTCTTTTTCGGTTGCGGGGAAAACAAACCGAAAACGCTGAACGGCGATGAGAGAGATACAGGAAGAATGAATCGCAACAGAACCATAAGCAGAATCGCATAACGCCAGCGTGGATTGAGTTTCCGACCGAGCAAGGCAACCAAACCAACCGCTGCAATTCCCATGACAGACGCCTCCATGGAGGTCGTCAATAATGAGCTGAGGGGAAAGGGAGGACCGGAGAGGAAAGCGCCGGGTTGCATTTTACTTCTTCTGCTTGCGCAGGATTTTGCGGAGTTCTTCTAAATCTTCAGGGGTAATTTTTTCCTGTTTGGCGAAGTGAACCAGCAGCGGTTGAACTGAACCGGCGAAAAACCGATCCAGAAAACTTTCGCTTTCCACCTGAATGCAATCCTCTTCCGAAACGAGCGGGCGATACAGGTGCAGATTCTTGTACTTGTCGGCCGCAAGCGCGCCTTTTTTGACCAGCCTCGTCAGAAGGGTCTTGATGGTGTTCTGGTGCCATTGCTCGGGAGCCAGCAATTGAATGATATCGAAGGCGGCCAGAGGCGACTTGCGCCAGAGTACCTTCATGATTTTCCATTCGGACTCGGAGATGGAAGGACGGTCTTTCATGTTCGTAGCGCGTTGAACGATGTATCAACTACACGTGTCGTTTACCTTCGTCAATCAGTAATTTTAAACATGTGGTCATAGTGGCCTACGTTGAAAAGGTGAGTCGCCATCTTCTCTGAATGGTGCGATCATCCTACCATGTACCGACTCCATAGTTTTCCGCCTCCTTTTTTGGGGTTGATCTGCCGACGGGTTCCTGCCCCTGGCACCTCCAATATTTGGGCGTGCCTCGTTGAATCTGCCGTGGTCTGCCAGCGTCCAAACAAATGGCGGTTTGTCCCCTTACAGAACCCTGAATGAATGTAAGACTGCAATGGTTGGTCGCTCTGTGTGCAGCCCTTCTGGCTTCGCGTCTGCACGCCGCAGCTGCGCAGCCAGATCTCGGTAAGTTCTTGGAGAAACAATGCTTCGAATGTCACGATGCGGACACCAAAAAAGGTGACCTTGACCTGACTGCGCTCAAGCTTGACCTGACCAATTCCTTAAATTTCTCCTCGTGGGTCAAAATCCATGACCGCGTTGCCAAAGGGGAAATGCCGCCGAAGAAAAAAGCCCGCCCCGCCGCCGCCGATCTTAAGGTTTTCACGAATTCCCTCTTCGGAACGTTGATCGCAGCGGACCGGGCGCAGGTGGCGATTGAAGGACGCGCCACGCAACGACGGCTCAACCGGTATGAGTACGAGGAGACCTTGCGCGATTTATTCTCACTCCCCTACCTGGAGGTGAAGGCATTTTTGCCAGAGGACAGCGAATCTCATGGGTTCAACAAAATTGGCGACACCCTGGACGTCTCGCATGTACAGATGGCCCGTTACTTAAGCGCATCGGACTTTGCCTTGCGCCAGGCTATGGCTGTGCAGGTGTCGAGGCCCGCCACAACCACCAATCGATTTTACACATGGGAGCAGCATGAATTTTTTGGTGCCATCCAACTCGAAGGCCCACTCAATCGCCGGACCTTCCCTTTAATCGGCCTGGAGTTGCAGCGGGACTTGATGGCGGAGCAAAAGCCGCGCATGCCAAAAACCACTGATCCTGAACGTCGCAACAAGGAGGCTATGGCGGTGGTGGTCAGCACCTACGAGCCGACGGAGATTCGTTATGGCGGGTTTCGCGCTGCGATGGCCGGGCGGTACCGGCTCAAGTTTTCCGGTTACAGCGTTTGGGTGGGGCCAACTTTCACGAACGTGACAGCCTCAAAGCGGTCCGAGCCGGTTACTATCTACGCGGAGATCCCGCCGAGAAGCATGCGCAAGCTGGGCAGTTTTGACGTGAACCCGGAGCCCACCGTCTGCGACATGGAAGTATGGCTTCAGGCAGGGGAAACCATCCGTCCCGATGCCGCCCGCCTATTTCGTTCCCGTCCGCCGAACCACAAAAACCCGCTGGCCCAAGCCGATGGCATGCCGGGGGTGGCTTTTAGTTGGATGGAAGTTCAAGGGCCCCTGGCCGATCAATGGCCCCCGATCGGCCATCAATTACTCTTTGGCGATTTGGCAATGGAGGATCTTCCGGCCATTGTTAAAACAAACCGGGGCGGCGTGAAACGCACCATGCCAGCCGGCGTGCATGTTACTTCGAAAGATCCTGCTCGCGATGCCGAAATACTCCTGAGGGCTTTTATGAAAAAGGCCTATCGCGAGCCCGTGGTCGAAGTGGACGTCCAGCGCTTCTTGGGAGTCATTCGGAACGCTTTGAAGACAGATCACAGCTTCACCGATGCCATGATTGCCGGCTACACCGGAGTGCTTAGCTCGCCCGGATTCCTCTATTTCCACGAACGCCCGGGCCGGCTGGATGACCGGGCGATTGCCGAGCGGCTGTCGTTCTTTCTATGGAATTCGGCTCCCGATGAGGAGTTGCGTCGCACGGCCGAATCCGGTCAATTGCACCGGCCCAAAGTATTGCGCCTCCAGACCGAACGCCTGCTCAACGACCCGCGCTCACGCCAATTCGTCGCCGCCTTTCTCGATTACTGGCTGGAACTGCGTTCGATTGCCGGCACCGCAGCCGATGAACAATTGTATCCGGAATATCAGTTGGATGATTTGCTGACTGAATCCATGACCAGCGAGACGCAGTTGTTTTTTGCCGAACTGCTTAAACGCAATCTGAGTATTACGAATCTGGTAAGCTCGGATTTTACCATGCTCAACGAGCGGCTTGCCACCCACTACGGCATTCCCGGAGTTCAGGGCGTGACCTTGCGTCCCGTGACTCTCCCCCCCGGCAGCGTGCGCGGCGGGCTTTTGACCGAGGCGAGCGTGCTCAAAGTAACCGCCAACGGCACCTCCACCTCACCCGTCAAACGCGGCGCGTGGATTATGACACGGTTGCTGGGGCTGCCGCCACCACCGCCGCCCGCCAACGTTAACGCCGTGGACCCCGATATTCGCGGAGCCACCACCATCCGCGAACAATTGGCCAAACATCGCACCCAAGAATCTTGCAACGCCTGCCATCGCAATATTGACCCGGCTGGTTTTGCCTTGGAGAGCTTCGATGTCATGGGCGGATGGCGCGAGCGTTACCGGTCAGTTGGCACGGGCGACCCTGTTAAAGGAATCGGCCACAACGGCAACGACTTCCATTTCAACCTCGGCCCAACAGTGGATACCGCCGGAGAGATGCCTGATGGGCGGCCTTTCAAAGATATCCGCGAGCTCAAGCAATGTTTGTTGCGGGACAAAGAGCAACTCGCGCGCAATTTGACACAGCAATTGTTAGTTTACGCCACGGGAGCGCCCACTCGATTCTCCGACCGGCCCGAAATAGCAAAAATTCTGGCCCGCACCCGCCCCGGAGGGTACGGTGTGCGAAGCCTCATAAACGAAATTGTGGAAAGCGATTTGTTTCTAAACAAATAAGACGAGGAAATCAGTTATGCAGAACCAGCCACGCGCCGGGGCAGTCAATGTCCCCTTCATCTCCACACAGCCTGCGCTGTCACGCCGCCGGTTCCTTCGCGGCGCCGGGATTCTGCTGTCCCTGCCGCTGCTCGACGCCATGCGCCCCTCTTTTGCCTCATTGCGAGCAGGCGACGTCAGCACGACGCCCGGAGGAAAACCGCGCCGCATGCTGGGCATTTGTAACAACCTCGGGCTGTTGCCTGATCATTTCTTTCCCAAACAAAGCGGCCGGGACTACGACCTCTCGCCCTACTTGGAAATACTCAAACAACACCGCAACGATTTCACGGTTTTCAGCGGCGTGTCGCATCCCGATGTGGATGGCGGGCATCCCGCTGACAATTGCTTTCTCACGGCCGCACGCCATCCAGGCAGCGCTGGTTTTCGCAACACCATTTCTCTCGATCAATATATTGGGGAGCGCATCGGTCATCTTACTCGTTTCCCTTCGCTGACTTTCGGGGTCAACGTGCAGCAGGGGCAAAAAAGTCTGGCGTGGACCAGTTCGGGCGTGCTCATCCCCTGCGAAGAAAAGGCCTCGGACATTTACCGCCGGCTCTTCCTGCGCGGTACTCCCGAGGAGATGGACAACCAAGTGCGCAAGCTCGAACTGGGCGAGAGCATCCTCGATGCCGTGGCCGGTCAGGCCAAGGATTTGCAGCGCAATGTCGGCGCGCGCGACCGCGACCGTTTGGACCAGTATTTCACCAGTGTCCGCGAACTCGAACAGCGCATGGCCATGTCCAAGGAATGGGAACACAAACCCAAACCGGTCGTGACCGCCTCCGTGCCTTTGGACCCAGAGAGCCCTCGCGCGTACATGGAAAAAGTGGCCTTGATGTATGACATGGCGCGTCTGGCCTTCGAGACCGACTCAACTCGTTCCATTTCGCTCATGCTCGACAGCGTGAACTCCCCTGCTCTCGATTTGGGTGAGACCAAAACGACCGACGGTTACCACAATTTGTCCCACCACGGAAAATCCGAGGCCAAACTTTCCCAGCTCCGGTCCATCGACGAATGGCACATGAAATTGCTCGCCAAGCTGTTCAGCGACCTCAAAGCCATCCAGGAAGACGGCGAACCGTTGCTTGACCGCACCATGATTCTCTACGGCTCGAATCTCGGCAACGCCAACACCCACGTGACCACCAATCTGCCGACTCTGTTCGCAGGCGGAGGTTTTAAACACGGCCAGCATCTGGGCTTCGACAAGGACCGCAACTATCCCCTGCCCAATCTCTTCGTCTCAATGCTGCAAAGAATGGGCCTTGAGGTGGATAAATTCGCTTCCGCCACCGGAACCATGCGCGGCCTTGAAATGGCTTGATCGCCAGCCCCGGATGCCGAGCCAGGCAATTCGCGACTGGCGTCGCGTGAAATCACCAAAAATGCAAAGCTCCCCAAAATGTGCAAGCGCCAAAGGGAGCGCTCAAGATCTCCCGATTGAACAACCCAGTCTTCAGGCAACAGCTTCTATGACGCCATCAGGTGTTTCCGACGCATGCACAAAATAGGCATTCCAATTTTGATCCTTCTTTATTTCGGCGCTGGCGCATCGATCGGCAGCATTATTTTTGACCTAGCGCACGGACGCGGCGACCAAATTGCTCATGAGTATGCCACTCTCGCTTTCGCCGGTATCTCCAACACGATATTATTACCCTGCCTCCTGCTTCTCTGGCGCCGTCGACATGTGGCCCCCAAATTCACTGCGGCGAGCCCGGAACTTCGAGTGTCCCGTCTCATCGTACACGGCTTGCCAGTCAATGCCCGAATCGCATTCCTCCTTTTTTACAGTGGATGGGTTATTGGCTTTTTTGTTCCAATCGTGTTTGGCTTTTAAGAACGACTCATATCTTCAATAGGATCAAACAAATGTTTCAGAAACCGAGTCCGAAAGAGTGTAGGCAGGAAATCCTGCGTCGCTTTGGCAAAATTTGCACATGTCGAACACCTGATTGGCCGCTTGCGCCCGTTTAAGACCTTCTGATAAGGTCGAACCCGATGTTGTTGCCGTTTGCTGGCTGTCACAGTGGCACAGCACAAATGCAAAACTCATAATGGGTTAGCAATCAACGTCGCGCGAGTGGTGAAATGGCAGACACGCCAGACTTAGGATCTGGTCCCGTAAGGGGTGGAGGTTCAAGTCCTCTCTCGCGCACCAATTTTCTTGGCATTCCAAACCCCCAACGGACATGCTGCCCCGATGTCCGCATTGTTTTTAGGAATCGAGATCGGGGGCACCAAGCTTCAATTGGTGCTGGGCCATGGGGATGGGCGAATCATCGACCGGCAACGCCATCTCATAGCGGCAGAGCTTGGCGCGGAAGGCATTCGACGGCAGTTGACTGCCTCCATTCCCGATTTAATACGCGGTCATTCCATAAAAGCGACTGCCGTGGGTTTTGGGGGGCCGGTGGATCGCGCCTCGGGCAGGATCGCCTGTTCGCATCAAGTGTCGGGCTGGTCGGATTTTCCATTCGCAGCGTGGGTCACCGAACAAACAGGGGTCCCCACCCTCATTGAAAACGACGCCAACACAGCGGCTTTGGGCGAGGCCTTGGTGGGTGCTGGCCGCATGAACAATCCTCTTTTTTACGTCACCTTGGGCAGTGGAGTCGGCGGTGGATTGGTAGTCGATGGCAGGATTTATCACGGAGCCACTCCAGGCGAGGCTGAGATCGGACATGTGCGTCTGGACAAGGCCGGATCGACTGTCGAGTCACGCTGCTCGGGGTGGGCCGTGGACAAAGCGATTCGAGAAGCGGTTGCTAGCGCGCCGGAGTCCAAACTGGCAGCGCTTTGCCAAGGCATGAATCGCGGCGAATCACGGCATCTCTCAACTGCCCTCTCCGCTGGCGATCCGCTTGCCCAAATGATCATCAGCCGGCTTGCCGATGATTTGGCCTTTGGTCTTTCCCACGTCGCACACCTGATCCACCCGGAAATGATCGTGCTGGGAGGCGGTCTATCGCTGGTGGGAGAACCTTTGCGCAGCGCGGTCCAAGTGGCGCTGCCTCAGTATCTCATGGATGTGTTTCATCCAGGGCCAAAAATCGCTCTGGCCGCATTGGCGGAGGACGCTGTGCCGGTCGGAGCCCTGCTTCTCGCAGGCCAGAATTGTTAATTTTGCTCTCCGCAACTATTTCATCAACGGCAGTTCGATGGGCAATTTTTGAGGTGGATTGGGCAACTTCAAAAGAGATCTCAACGGAAGCTCATTTTTAGTTTCACCACCCGTGACGAGGAAGAATCGGCTGCCCTCCAGACCCGCATTGATATTGGTGGAGGGAGTTACATCACCGGTGAAGCGCGCGGAATCGAAAGCCTTCCACTCGCCTTGAGGGGTCTGCATCCAAGCGGGACCATAGGCGGCGCGGCGCTGAATTTTGGCGGATTTGTAGTCGCGCTGAAAATCCTCAATGAAAGCATAACTGCCGCTCAACCAATCACCACCCGTCTGGGTTTGCATGGTAACCAGCTTTTTCCATGACTTGGTTTCGTTGATGTAAAACCAGGCGTTGTAGGTGGTGAAAGGCGCGTTGGTGCTGGCTGCGATGCAGAAGCGATAGTTCTGGCCCGCCTTCCAGTCATAGGTCAGAAAACTCTGGCCGCCGGTGCCTTCGCCCCCGAAACGCCCGACTTTCACATCTGGATCATGTTCAAGCACCTTCACCCTATCCGCTGCGTGAACTTGTTGAGGGTCGTCCTGCTGGCCGGGATCCCACACGGAAAAAATAATGACCTTGTCCCGGCCGCGCTCTTGCAGGCCAAAATAGCCGTGATTGAAACCGAGCACGCAAAAATAAGTTCCCACGGCTGATTTTTGCACCGTGACATCATTGTATAGAGTCTTGGCGACGCCCCCCTGATAACCGAGATGAATGGACCGACACTGTCGCTTGACCAATTCTTCCGGCGACTGGGCAAGCGCCGACGAACAGGCCAACAACACAAGCGTGCAGCCGAGAGTCATGATCAAAGTGATTTGCTTCACAGCCTAACCAATAATCTGAAACCAAGGCTGCCGCACCAAAAAGAAAAACGGCAGCCAACAAAAAGTCGGCCGCCGTCTTGAAAGCAAAGTTGGTTAGAATTTGCCGCCGTACACCGCGTTCTTGCCCAGCATCTGCTCAATGCGAAGAAGCTGGTTGTACTTGGCGACACGGTCAGTGCGGCTCAGAGAACCGGTTTTGATCTGGCCGGCATTGGTGGCAACGGCGATGTCGGCGATGGTGGCGTCTTCGGTCTCACCAGAGCGGTGGCTGATGACCGCTGTGTAGCCGTGCTCTTGGGCGAGTTCGACTGCGTCCAGTGTTTCAGTCAACGAACCGATTTGGTTTACTTTGACCAAGATGGAGTTCGCCACGCCTTCGATGATTCCTTTGCGCAGGAATTTGGTGTTGGTGACAAACAGATCGTCGCCCACCAATTGTACCTTGTCGCCCAGTTTGTCGGTCAGAAGCTTCCAAGTCTTCCAATCGTTCTCAGCGCAACCGTCCTCGATGCTGATGATGGGATATTTGCCGCAAAGTTCAGCATAGAAATCCACCAGTTCAGCTCCGCTTAATTTGCGTCCGCTGCTCTTCTTGAAGATGTAGTTGGAGGACTTGGCGTCATAGAATTCCGAAGAGGCAACGTCGAGAGCCAGGAAGATTTGCTTGCCGGCTTTGTAGCCCGCGTCCTTGGTGGCTTGCAGGATGACCTCGATGGCAGCCTCGGCGCTATCCAGCTTCGGAGCGAAACCGCCCTCGTCGCCGACTGCGGTGCTGAGACCTTTTTTCTTCAGCACAGCTTTGAGGGCGTGGAAAATTTCGGTGATGGCCTGCAAACCGTCGGAGAAAGTGTCGAACCCTTTGGGCACGATCATGAACTCCTGGAAATCAATGGGGGCATCAGAGTGGGCGCCACCGTTGATGACATTGGCCATGGGCACAGGAAGCACTTTGGCATTGGTGCCGCCGAGGTAGCGGAACAATGGAAGTCCTAGGCTTTCTGCTGCAGCTTTGGCGTTGGCCAAGGAAACCGCCAAAATGGCGTTCGCGCCGAGCTTGGACTTCGTTTCCGTCCCGTCCAGTTCGATCATCGTGCCGTCCACCGTGAGCTGGTCGAGTGCGTCCATGCCTTCGAGAACAGGCAGAATCTTCTCGGTGACATTGTTGACGGCTTTGGAGACGCCTTTGCCCAAATACCGCTTTGGATTGCCATCGCGCAACTCCAACGCTTCGTGTTCGCCCGTGCTGGCTCCGGAGGGAACTGCTGCGCGTCCGATCACGCCATTCTCCAAAATCACGTCCACTTCAACGGTGGGGTTGCCGCGTGAATCCAAAATTTCACGGGCGCGGATGTCAACAATCATGCTCATAATTCAAAAAAAAGTCCGAAATCCAAATACAGCTGGGTATCATACGGATCGGGCGGGAGGTGGCAATCTTGATCGCACGCCAACTCGAAGCGAAGAGGTTGATGAAGGTTGGGCGATGCGGCATACTCAAAATTAATGAACACCTTCATCCTTGCTCTGGGGCTTTGGCTAACGGGAAGCCTGGTCGGCGCTCTTGGGGCGGATGCCAGGGCCATTTTTGAAAAAAGGATCCTGCCCATCTTCAATTCGCCCAATCCCTCCAGCTGTATGGAATGCCATCTTGCTGGTGTGGACTTGAAGAACTACATCCTGCCTTCCCACGAGAAGACTTTTCTATCCCTGCGGGATCAGGGGCTGATTGATTTTGTAAAGCCGGCCGATTCCAAGATTCTGAGGTTGATCGCCATGGGCGGCGGCACCAACCAAGGGGCGGCCCTCATTAGCGCGAAGGTTCGCGAGGCGGAGTACACCGCCTTCGCCGATTGGATTGAGGCCAGCGCGCGCGACCCAAAACTTCGCAAAGCCGCTCCCCTTCCCCTCGCCAAACTAGCCAAGCCATCGCGTCCGCTGGAAGTGATCCGCCACGCACGCACCGACCGGGTATTGGCGTCGTTTGAGGAAAATATTTGGTCCCAGCGCTTTCGTTGCAGTGGCTGCCATAGCACCAAGGGAGCTGACAATGCCAAACTCGTCGCGGAACACGGCGAGCAGGTGTCATGGATTAAGGAAACACCGGAGGCCACCATGCGCATGCTGATGGATTCGGAAAACATCAACCTCAAACAACCCGAGCGCAGCCGGCTGTTGTTGAAACCGCTCAACGAAGTAAAGCACGGTGGGGGCCAAAAGATGCTGCCGGGCGACATGACTTACAAAGCGTTCCGCGCATGGCTGGACGATTACGCGAAATCAGTGACCGACCGTTACGCCAGCGCGGCTGATCTTCCCAAACCCAAGAGCGGCCCCGCCTATTTCGGCACCGAAATCTGGCTAAAACTCACTGAAACCCCACCCGAATGGGGCGACCGCCTGCTGCAAGTGACGGTGTTTCCTTGGGATGAAACACGCAAAGCTTGGGCGTCCGAACCCATTGCCACCGCCGACCGCCTAGTCTGGGGAAAAGGTAAATTATGGCAGCACAGCCTCGCCCTGCTCGCACCCAAAAACTCAGAACGCGCCCGCCAATGGAGCCAAGGCCCGGCCTCCCTGCCTCAAGGACGCTACCTGATCAAAATCCACGTCGATGCCAAGGAACGTCTAAAATCAGATTGGAACTCGACGCTGGGCGACGCAGAGTTGGTCGGCCAAACCATCATCGAATCCAAATGGCCCACCGGCTACGGCGAGATGACCACGGTGAAGGCCAACCAAGTGAAGCGGTAAACCCCATTTTACAGCACAGTGCTGCCGACCAACCGTCCCACTGACCCGAAGCTGTTGGCATGCAACCAAAGCCCCGTCGGGTGTTGCAAACCAAACCCCACCCTCAACCCCAGGACTCTGCTGTGATAACGGTTGGTCATGACGTCGCTGGTGCAAGTGCTAATGTTGCATATTGACAATATACTTAGTCACAATTCTTATTGAATGGATACCTACTGATTCAATCAAGCGAGGACTGCCGCCCCCTCTTCCAAAGACAATATAGAGGTGCAACAAACAAGCCTACGAACAAAACCCCACCATCCACATATGAGGTCACATCAATTTTCCAGTCCTTACGCAAGGGCACAGCTTTGCAACAAAGCCAGAAATGAACCGATATCAGCGAGAGCTTGCACGCAGCTTCGGTACCAAAATCCGAAAACCATTGAGGTCTGATCACTAGATTGTGAAATAATCCCCCAAAGAGGATGCAGGCAAATGCAACCAGAGTTGGGAATAGTTGTGATATAATCATTATGCCTTTATATATGCTACAATCCAAAATCCCCTACGCATGAGAAATTCTACTGTACCAATAGGTATGTAGGTATACCGGTTGGTCACCGTGCCACCGGAGTGCCGCAGGGTGTTGCTGGCCCATCGTCCTACGGTTTCGAAGCTGTTGGTAATCACCGCAGTATTGGGCAGGGACAGATTGGTCCAGAGATTGGCCGCCCCGCGATAAGAGCAATTGAAGATGCCGGATTTGGCGGTGACGACCGTCAATCGTTTGCCCGCGTCATAAGCGTTGGTCTGCAACCACAGCCCGGTCGGCTGTTGCAGATCAAACCCCACCCTTAATCCCCGAACACTGCTGTGATAACGGTTGGTCATGACATCGCTGGCCCACGGGCTGTCTTCCGTCCATACCAATCCCCCGGGGTAGTAAGTATGCTTGGCAGGTCCCATGCCGTCCACCATGTTGGTCAGCCGACCCAGTGCATCGTATTGAAGCGTCGTGCCCATTCTTTTTGGTGGAAGCCACAGCCAGATGAAGGAAAACTTTCGACTCCGGTTCTTAAGAAAGGGTGTGGCAACAATGTCCTCACTTTATGCGACAGTTCAAAACGCCTGAACTCGGTCCAGACTCTACCTGTTCGGGAGGAAAATAGGCCCAGAATATGGAAAATGCTGGTTTCGCCGAATTTAATTTAAAGACCTCTTTCAGGTCCAGTATCCCTGAGAGAGTTTCGCCCGGACGCACTGAAACCATTTCGCCGTAAAGTGGATCAATGATATAACCACTTCCAGGAAGAGGACGCCTATCGGGATAGGCTGCACGCAAATTCATACATCGCGACTTTAGGCTCCAGGGAAGATCCATTTGATCAATCGCTATCCGTTTTCCAGTCGCATTCGAGACGGTAAAGCTGATTTGACAAATATTTGAGTCAAATCTTGCGAGTTCCCCTAAGACAACTAATTGCGGATCAGGAATAGGGCGCATCCAGATGCCAACAACTAATGACATCAGCAAAAGCATGAATAAAACTCTTCGCTTCACTCTATCCTTGAATTGTCGGGTGCTGGTTTGGATCATTGAACCAATCGTCGTTCTGCTTAATTGAACTATCCCCGTATTGGCTTGGACACTTTTCCTTGCAGTTTTTCAGGCAATCGCGCGCATTCCACTCTGAGTTATCCAGCTCAAAGGGATCATCATTGTCTACCTGAGATCCGTCTGGTTGACCTGTGCAGACATCAGGATTTTGATCCAAAATAGCTTTGATATGGTCATTTTCGTTGGCGACTTTGCACTTCTGCACACAGGTGTAACCTCGTTGGGTTTCCGGAGTCCACTCAGCAAACATGCCTGGCAGTTTCATTGGGACGGCGGATGCAGGCATCCCACCTTTGCAGACTTCAGTTCCATAAGGTCCCGGTGTGGCAGGAGGGGTAGGTCTCCATTTCAAACCGTTTGGATCAAAAAACCGTAACGGGTTGTTTTTAACAAATCTGTAAAGATTCCTTCCGCCTTTCTCCATGATCGGATCCCGATTCAGCCACCGCTGAGAAGCAGGGTCATAGCAGCAGTATCCGTAGTAGTAAAGGCCGCTGTTGGCGTGGATTTCCTTGCTGCTGAAGCGGTAGGTGTTGGCGCTGGCCAGCGAACCGCTGCTAGTCAGGGTGTTGCCGTAGGGGTCGTACTTGTACATGGCCACCATGGACTGGCTGCTGTTCAGCAGCATAGTGACGTTGCCCCCGCCGTCGGCGTGGTAGAAGCTGTGCGTGCCCCAGTTGATCACTCGCACCCGGCGGAAGGCCAAATTGCTCCCCCTTATATCAATTCCGTTGACCATCACCGTGGGTTGAACAATCCGCCCATACTGGAACACCCCCTGCCGGTGCCCGTTGCAGTCCAGGGTCAGATCGGAGATCTCCACGTTGTCAACGAGGCCCAAGGAAACTGGCGCAATGATAGGCTTGCCGGTTGTCATTGTCAGCCCGGAACTGAGGAATGACTGCTTGACATCCACCAGTTGCAGCGTCGTCTGAGACATACCAGCCCCAATGATTCGCACATTACTACCGATACTCCACGCCCCGGTTGCAACTCCATTTCCAGCTCCACCTTTTGTCTGGAACACTCCCGGGCCGAGCCGAATGGAAACACCTGATAGGAGCCCCCACGTAAAAAGCACGGCGTCCAACCTTGATTGAGTGCTGCCATCGTAAGGGTTGTTTTCTGTTCCATCCCCAAAGAACTCTGTGTCGATCAGGCCAAGAGGTCGGTCGTTTCGAATTGCTACGTAAATTTCTCGACGCGGCAATAGGCCTTTGATCGGATCACTAAACAGGATCGGTGGTTGGAAGTACTCTTGTATTACGAGGGTGTCCAAAAGACTCAT
>JANYDC010000129.1 GCA_025359965.1 Pedosphaera sp. | reverse complement strand
CCCATCGATTGCCTGGCGAGAGGGATTCTGTAACCTGAAGTTTTACGCCTTCCAGTTGAGTTACCCAAAACAATCCCACATAAGACTCGAATAGCTGCACCCCAAGCTCGGGAACTGTGCTGACAGTAACACTCCACTCGGCTGTGGCCGGCAGATAAGCGTCGTTCCCGGCCTGTTCCGCCCTCAACACCACTGGCCCCAATCCCGTAAACGAAACCTCACCGTTATCGACCACGGCAGGCCCGCTGACCACTGTAATTTTGACCGGCAACCCGCTGTGCGCAAAACCAACTGCACTAACCGGCATCTTTCCCATCAAAACCCCTGCTGACATAAGACGGCTCAATGCCTGCGGATCGGCGACATGGAACCCGAAGACACGCAAACTACCTCCACCATCAATCACGTAGACATTGGTGCCGTGGAAAGCCACCCCTTGGATATAGCTTCCCACCTGAATGCTCGCCATCAGCATCGGCATTGCAGGATCATCCAGATTGATCAGCTCCAAAGCATAGGTGAGCGCGTTTTCGAGGCATGCGTACTTTCCCGCCACTGCCAGTGCCGACGTGTAAACACTACTGGCATGGCTTCCGACAAGTGTGGGATTCTTGGGGTCAGCGACATCAACGATTTGGAACCCCTTTATACCGTCCAGCGTGTAGGCGTATGGATAGATCACAATGGGGCATAGTAAACTGCCACCGGTGCCAAAAGCGCCAACACTTAACGGGTGGGCGGGATCACTCACATCCAAAATCTGCAAGCCGTCGGTGCCCCGCGACACATATACAAAATGATCCACTGCTTTTACGTCAAAAGTCCAACCGTTGGTGTAGACTTCCCCCACCTTTATGGGGTTGGAGGGATCTTCGAAATTGATGATTTCCAAACCTGCTTGGCCCTTGGCAAGGTAAGCATGGTTGGCCGATACCGCGATCCCAGAGATTCCGGTGCCAGCCTGATAACTCCCGATCTTTACCGGATTCGCAGGGTTGCTCACATCAACAATTTCCAACCCAGCTATCGAGTTCACGATGTAAGCTCGGCTTCCTGAGATCTCCACGGGCCAAGCGTAACCTGTAGTGATATATGCCCCTCGCTTGAAAGGATTAACGGGATCACTTAGATCCCAAATTTGCACCCCGCCGTCCGGCCCTCCAACGTAAGCCAAATCCCCGACAATCTGAATGGATAGCGCGCAGCAACCGGAGCCAAATGAGCCCACCCGAGTCAGGCTTGCCTGCCTAACATTAAAAAGGTGGGTGACACTCGCCGGAAGGTAGTCTCCATTACCGGGCTGATCAGCTGTCACCACCACGGTTCCGAGGTTTGTGACGGTGATGGTTCCATTGAGTAACACAGCGGGACCGCTTGTAACTCGCAATTCCACGGGTAGGCCAGAGCTTGCAATCGCCGATAGGGGATAAGAGGTGTTCAACCCTAAAGTATCTTGGGGGCCACTTCCGAGGCCAGACTGCCCCGAATGGGGGAAGGGAAGCGGCCACGGCAACTCATCGTAATACACGCCTTGAAAGCTGATCGTCTGAGGAAGCCGCTCAATGTTTATCGACCACTGTGCCGAGATGGGCAGATAACCATCCACCTGGCTTTGATCTGCCCGAAAAATCACCCGTCCCTCACCATTAAACACCAGTTTATCCCCTTGTACCTCGGCTGGTCCCGACACAACCGAATAGTTTACTGTTTTCCCACTGCTTGAAGTCAGGGGAAGATTAATGAACCTTCTGGTAATGGGCACAGTGCTTGGCGGGGTAAAAGACAGTGCGTTAGGGTATCCAATGATCAGATTGAAAATGGCAACGCCACGAGAGGTTGTTGCGTAAAAGGAATTGTTGAAAACTTGAACCCTGTTGACTCCGTAAAACTCCGGTCCACCCACAGCAATCGGAAGCGTGGGATTGCTCAGATCAAGGATTACCGAACGAGATTGAGCGTCAACAATAAAGGCATAGTTGCCAATCGAATCTCCACTGATGGCACCCCCTTTGTAGGGTGCATTGTCTTGATCGGCACGAGCTGGATTCGCAGGGTTGGTAACATCCAGAATCCTCAGCTTGGCACCCCATACGTAGGCGTAGTCCCCAACGAGACTCACATCCAAGGACGCCGTGGTTAAATCGCCTCCGACACTAAATGGCGTAGTCGGATCGCTAACATCTATCACTTCCGATCCGTAATACCCGTCGGCCAAATAGGCGTGGCCTCCAGCCACCCGCAACCTTGAGCAATATCCGATCGTGTCATACCCACCCACCCAATCGGGCTTGGCGGGATCACTCACATCAAGAATCTGCAGGCCGGCATCCCCGTCCGCTATGTAAGCATAGCTTCCCACCACTTGCACATCCTGGGCAGAACCTTCAGTGTCATAAGCTCCAACTTCAACCGGATGCGCCGGATCGGCGATATCAATCACCCGCAATCCGGCACCAGAATTGGCGAGGTAAGCGTAGTGCCCCTTCACTGCCACTCCCATGGCCGTTCCATTTCCGGCACCGAGCGCGCCCACTCTGACTGGAGCCGACGAGTCGGTTCGCTTAAGGATCTCCAACCCACCAAAACTTGAAGCCACGTAAAAGTACTCCCCCACAACCTCCACATCCCAGGCCTCACCACCGTTATTGAGCCCGATATCCCCATCCTCCACCCAGCCCTGCTTGACATTAAAATCTCTCGTTTCGGTCGCAGGCCAGTGGCCCTCGTCACCTTCCTGAACGGCAGTCACTCTCACCCAACCAGTTCCAGAAATCGTGAGTTTACCCTCCTCCCAAACCGCAGGCCCTCCCTCGACTCGCATTATGATGGGCAGCCCACTGCTCGAAGTAGCACTCAGTGGATATGCGGTGTTAAACGTTAGCACATTGAGACCGGTACCCTCCCAAGTGATACTCTGAGAAACCCGGCGAACGTCTATCAGCCATTCAGACTTCAAGGGCATAAAAACCCCATCGTTTGTTTGTTTCGCAGCCAAAGTGACCAGACCAGTGCCTGTAAGGACCAGCTGATCAGCCTCGATTTTGGCCGGACCGCTGAGAACGCTGTACTCAACCGCAACTCCACTACTGGATATCTGCGGCAGAGGAATAAATCCGTTGGTCAGCGCGATGGATTCCGGGGGTTGGGGATTGATAATGTTGGTGTATCCCTTGGTGATTTTCAACACATGGAATCCAGCCCCGCCAGTATATAAGTAATCTCCTATTACCTGCATGGTTCCGACATACTCTCGTGATCCCGAATCTCGCCCTACTCCGACTGGGTTCACGGGTTTACTCAAATCCAGTACCTCCACTCCTGCATATCGCTCAGCCACATATCCGTAATCACCCGCTGTCTGCATTTCCACAGCATAGCCACCTAACTGAACCCAATTTGGGTTTGAAGTATCGAGCTCGTAAGTTCCTGCAAGCAGTGGAATGTTTGGATTGCTCACATCGACAATCTTTATTGTGTCACTTACGTCCATAACGTATGCGTACTTGCCCACCCGCTCCAGGTTCCGGGGGTAGCGTCCCGTGTGGTACCCTCCTACCATGGTTGGAGTTGCGGGATCGCCAAAATCAACGATTTGAATGCCCTCGTTGTAATCCACCATGTAAGCGTAGGTCCCTTCAAACCTTATTTCTCGGGGCATTCTGTTGGAATCGAAGGCGAGGCCCTCATATTTCCCAACCCAGTTAGGCTTCAGAGGATCAATCACATCAATGACTTGCAGCCCGGAATGGTTCTCCAAGAGAACATAGTGCCCCATCAGGCTGACTCCGAAAGCGCCCCCACTGAGTTCATATTCCCCCACTTGGATTGGGTTGGCTGGATCAAGCACATCCATGACGCGCAACCCGGTGAACAAATCAGCCAGATAGACATAATGTCCTGAAACCGCAACATCCTGGATATATCCGTTGGTGTTGATACCGATTCTCAGTGGATTGGCCTGATTGCTTAGGTCAACCACTTCAAACCCTTTAAACCCAGACCCAAAGTATGCATAGTTTGCTGCTATTTCAAATGGCCCGTAACTCCCATACCATCCAACCGGGTTGAGCACCACCTGACGGGCGTTGAAACGTCGCTCTGCCGTGGCAGGCGAAAATGCCGCATCTCCTGCCTGTTCCGCAGCCACGACCACAGTCCCAATATTCGTCACGATTATTTCCCCATTCGCCAATACCGCCGGTCCGTGCTCGACGCGCAGCGTTACGGTTAACCCGCTGCTCGAAGTTGCTCCAATGGGATAAGCCACATTTTGGTTGAGAATCGTATTTGTGGTGCCTGTCCAATAGATGGTTTGTGGGGCAGCCACGAGGGCGAGGTTGGAGCTGAGGATGATTTCAAATGCCAGCCAAACATAAATCAATAGTTTGGATTTGAGTTGCGTTGCCTTCATTTTTTCTGTGTTTGTTTAGTAGCTGCGTCAATCCTATTCTGAAAGTGACCAAACAAGAAATGCAATTGTTCGTCCTGCTTCATGATAGCGACTTCATTGATATCAAAGTGGTGCCAACTCTCCAATCCCTTGAGTTTCCCTGCAGTCTCTGTCGTAAAACTCCCAACCCCGATCCGTGCTCATCCTTTCCCATCCGCAGACCGCTTTGCGGTCAATAAAGCTTCTGTGCAATCCGTTAAAAATCCCTGTCCTTTCGGTGCCTTTCAGTGGTCAAAAATAATCTCAAAATATTTTGAGGGTCGGACACTCTGTGTCCTATGGGGTGTTTTAAGATCACGGGAATATGTACACCAATATCATTGACCTAGACGAACGTAAACCCAACAGCAACAACATCCTCGCCAATCTCCCGGATAAGGATCAACGCCGAATTCACGAATGGCTCAAAAATCTCTCCTACGAGGCCGCCGTCGAACAAATCGCCCTCCCTCGCCCCGAGGGTTTGG
>JANYDC010000107.1 GCA_025359965.1 Pedosphaera sp. | reverse complement strand
CGCAGCCTATGACGAGGCAGCCACACCTCCTGTGGTGACGAAGTTCGTGGACGGCATCAAGCAGGACGATTGGACAGCCAACCAAGGCTTGGACAATCCGCGCCGGGCCATGCAGCCGACAGCAATCCTGTTCGGTGACGGCGACCAGGACGAACGCCGCGACATGTATGTCAACTCCATCCAAGTGCGCTCCACCAAGATGACCGATGCTGAAATGATCGCTTTGGGCGGGCCATCCGCCGCTGGCATCCCTGTAGGTCAGGCTCCGGCCAAAGTGACTGCACCTTCGTTGGTGATTTCGTTGAGCGCCGGCTCATTGGTGATCACATGGCCTGCCGGTATTGAAGGCTACACGCTTGAGTCGTCGGTCTCTCTTGCGCCAGCCGATTGGACTCCTGTGCAAGGCGTGGTTAACAACAGTGTCACTGTGACGCCCACTGGCGCGTCCCAGTTCCTGCGCTTGCGCAAGTAGGCCGCAGTAGAGTCTGTTTCAGAGAGAGCCGTCGCATCACTGCGGCGGCTCTTTTCTTTTTGTGGCGCGGGATAAACTCCAAAGTTGGTGATCGAGAGGGCGAGGGATTTAAGCACGGAAAGGGAAGAAGGCACGGAACGGGGCATTGAACATAAGGACGATTGGTGGATCGGGGGAGATTCAACCCTGTCAGGGTTGAAAGAAATTAGGTGGATGCCACCCAGGGTAGAACCGCTCGGCGCGTTCCAACTCCTGGGCTGATTGAAGGATTCCCTTCAGGAATCTGGGAGGGGTCAGCTCCAGAGCTGGCGGTCGAGAGACCGGTATTGGATGGCCTCGGAAATGTGGTCGGACTGGATGGTTTCTGAGGCGGCGAGATCAGCGATGGTTCGGGCCACTTTCAGGATGCGGTCGTAGGCGCGAGCGCTGAGGTTCATATCGGTCATGGCATACTTGAGGAGTTCCATGGTGGTGTCGTCGAGCACGCAATGTTGTTTGAGTTCGCGGGAGCCCATGCGTGCGTTGCTGGTCATGCGGGGGCGTCCGGCGAGGCGTTTCAATTGGACGTTGCGGGCGGCGATGACGCGGGCGCGAATGTCGGCGGAGGATTCGCCGTTTTGTTGGGAAACCATCTCGCGGAATTTGACGGCGGGGACTTCGACGTGGATATCAATACGGTCCAGGAGGGGGCCGCTGATACGGCCGAGGTAGTTTTGGATTTCGCGGGGGGAACTGCGTGATTCGGCGGGCATTTTGCCGTCCGGGGTGGGATTCATGGCGGCGACGAGCATGAATTGGGAGGGGAAAGTCATGGTGCCGGCGGCGCGGGAGATGGTGACGCTGCCTTCTTCGAGGGGCTGGCGCATGGTCTCGAGGACGTTGCGTTTGAATTCAGGGAGTTCGTCGAGGAAGAGCACGCCGTGGTGGGCCAGGGAGATTTCGCCAGGTGCGGGGTTGATGCCGCCGCCGAGCAGGCCGGCATCGCTTACGGTGTGATGGGGGGAGCGAAAGGGTCTGCGGGTGACGAGGGCCTGACCGGCGGCGAGTTGGCCTGCGATGCTGTGGATTTTGGTGGTTTCGAGTGCTTCCTCCAGTGTCAGGGGAGGAAGGATGGTGCCGAGTCGTTTGGCGAGCATGGATTTTCCCGTGCCCGGGGGACCGATGAGGAGGACGTTATGGCCGCCCGCCGCCGCCACTTCCAAGGCGCGCTTGACGGATTCCTGGCCTTTTACTTCCGCAAAATCGGCCAGGTCCAAGGCCGGTTCGTCAAAGATTTTGGCAATATCGACCTGGGCGGGAGGGATGTTCAGTTCGCCCTCAAGAAACGCCGCTGCCTCGCGCAGATTGCGGATGGGGTAAACTTTGATGCCTGCGACGACTGCGGCTTCGGGTGCGTTTTCGGCGGGGACGAGGACGCCGATTTTTCGTTCGGCCCGCGCGCGGAGGGCCATGGCGAGGACTCCCTTCACCGGGCGCACCCCGCCATTCAAGGCCAGTTCGCCCACCATCATGTAGTCGTCGATCTTGGGGCAATCGATCTGTTCAGTGGCGGCAAGAAGGCCAATGGCAATAGGCAGATCGAAGCTGGGCCCCTCTTTTTTGACATCAGCGGGCGCGAGGTTGATGGTGGTGCGCCCGAGCATGAATTGGTAGCCGGAGTTGGAGATGGCGGTAGTCACGCGGTCACGCGATTCCTTCACCGCCGCATCGGGCAGCCCAACGATGACAATGGCCGTGTCTCCATTGCCAGCATTGACTTCCACCTCCACGGGGAATGCCTCAATGCCATTGATCGATACCGAAAACGCCTTGGCTAACATGCGGCAGATTGTTGCCTGTCCGCCGTAACATGGGCAAGACCAGATCAAGGATTGAGTTCGGTTCCCGGATTACACGATCGTGTTCGGTGTTTTGGTGGGCGGTTCGGGCGGGAGTGGTTTCCCGGATTGGGTTGCGTAGTAGATCAAGTAGGCGAGGCCGACACCGGTGGGGAGTAGGCCTATTGGGGCATATCTCATTCCGAGAAGCATATAAAGCGCGGCAATAAGGGCGAATCCCACCAGAAGGCAGATGAGGCCCCAGCGCAAGTAATCCTCCGGCCGACTCGGCTTGGGATCGTAGTCGTTGCCGGTGCCGAAGGCCCTGCGGGTAAACTCCTCGGGTAAAGGGGGTACTGGAACCCCCTTTTCGATGGCGGCGAGACGCTCCTTGTGGACCATCTCGAAGATGTCCCTTCGCTTGCGGTATTCGCAATAAATGGCGACGATGGGGATGGCGCACCCCATGACGATACCGGCGACGGGAATTAATACTTTCATTCCGTCCATGACGTTAGTTGACTCAATCATATCAATGTTGCGGCGGGGGTTTCAGCCGCCAAGCGTTTCAACTGGCAGGGCAGGAAGGATGTTTCAAATATTTTCAAAACAGTTTATTTTAATTTCGAACAATTTTTTGAAACCCTAATGGCGGCCCGTCAGTATCAATGGCAGTGCAACATTGAACCCATCTTTTGCAAGCCGACGCCTCCAACGACAGTGACATCCACGCTCAGATTGCCTGCGGTAACCCGCGCGGGGCATTCGAAACCTTGTTTGACCGCTACCGCAACCGGGTCTACGGCCTTATTTACAGCATGACCCGCAATGAGGCCACAGCGGAGGATCTTTCGCAGGAGGCGTTTGTTAAAATCTGGAAAGCCCTGCCCAATTTTAACGGCACCGCCTCGTTCTCAAGCTGGATTTATACTATCGCCCGGAATACCACGCTGACGGAACTGGCAAAAAAGCGTCCGACGGGATCAATGGATGATCCGGATTTTTGGGAAGGGCAGGAGGTGCCTGATGGTTGTCGGACGGAGCCAACGGTGGCGGGAGAGGAATCCGATGCCCTGGCGTTGCTGGCCAGGTTGCCGGAAAAGTACCGCATGGTGGTGACGCTTTTTTATTTGGAGCAAAAATCTTACGAAGAGGTTGCGGAGATGCTGGCGATGCCGATGGGAACGGTTAAGGTGATGCTGCACCGGGCCAAGAAAGAGTTGGTACGAATCGGGGCGCGCGCCCAGTGCGGGGCTGCAGTCGCAAATTGAGAATGTTATGAACTGCGAACAAAGTGAGAACCTGATTTTGGAATCAATGGACCTTGTGCTCGATGCGGAGCGCCAGACAGCTTTGTCGGCTCATCTTGCGGGTTGCGTTGAATGCAGCGGTTTCCTCGTGGGACAACAAGCGCTGGATCAGCAATTCTCCCGCTCACTGGGATCGATCGCGCCATCCGCCGCTCTGCGCCAGAAAGTCCTGGAGTTTATTGATTCTGGGGCCACACCCTTCGTGGACAAAGCCGCGCGCCTCGCTGAAGCTGAGGTGGTTTATCGAGAACAACAAGTGGCGCTGAAGCGCGCATTTCTGGTGCGTCCGCAGCTTTGGATGAAGGCTGCGTTTAAAGGACTTCACACCGGTGTGCTTGCTCTCACCATCGGATTACTATTTTGGGCGGCAATCATTAGTGGGTTGCCCGCCTTGCTGGCCTTGAATCCGGAGTTCACCATGGCTTCGGTGTCTGTCGTCCTCAGTGTAACGATTCTGTCTGCCTTGATGCGCTATAGTCCGCTTTCGGTGTTTTTGAAGAGGATGTGATCGCCGCCTGTGTCGGACAGGTGTGAAGGTATAGGCAAAGCGATAGCTGCACCTTTGGCTCCTTCATCCGGGGAATTCCAAGCCGATTTGATGCCTCGTGGTGTTGGTGGGTGGGCGACTACCCAGGGTTGCCGTTCGGCAATCACTGGGCTGGAGGACGAAATCCCTTTGGGATTTTAAGATGCCGATAGGGCGAGGAAATCAAATGAAGAATTTTGCCTCACCCCCGCCACGAACGGTAATCGATATTGGGAAAGAGGCGATCGATTTCTTCAACTTGATGGAGCCAAATCTCGTCGATCTGCGTGAGGGTCAATTGTTCATGAAGGGAGTGAAAGCGGAGGAGGTGCTCGGTGAGGCGTTTGCGTGCGTATTCGGGGCTTGTGCCGGCGCGCATGATGAAGGGCCAATCACTGGCCTGCGCCAGAAGAAGTTCCCGGCCGGCCTGGTTTAGGGCGCGTTCCTGAAGAGGGTTGGGATCAGTGAATTGGCGCGCCAATTCGCTCATTCGTTCCTGGGTGGCGCGAAGATGGGGGTAGATCCACTCGTTGGTTTCGTTAAGCCAGACTTTCCAAAAGCCTTCCTCGCCCCAGCTAGAGGTGTTGGGTTGAACGACCTGATGGCGTGAGTATTCAGCGAGGTAATTGCTGACGGTGGTTAGTTGCAGGAATTCTTGATCGCAAACTGCTTTGCGCACGAAGTAATCAAGGAACTCGGGACCTTCATACCACCAATGGCCAAACAATTCGGCATCGTAAGGAACTGTGATGATAGGCGGGCATTCCATGATCTCCGCCGCGCGGTGTAGGTGTTCCTTGCGGGCCTGAAGAAAGTGGGCTGCATGTTCGGCGGCCTTGCGCAGGGCCATGGGGCGGTCGTAGATCGGCGCCTCCCCGGCGCGAGTGCCAATGGCGTGGTATTTGAAGCCGGTGAAGGTACGCTGAGGGGCGGCCGGCAGATAGCGGGAGAGGTAATCGTAGTCCAGATCAAAGGCGATATCTCGGTAGAAATCCCGGTATACAGGGTCGCCGGGGTATCCGGCGTCGCGGCTCCAAACCTGGCGCGCTGAGTCATTGTCGCGCCCGAACACCGCAAGTCCATTGGGCGTGAGAACCGGGGCGAGGGTGCCGTACCTCGGCTGAGGGCGGGCATGAAGAATTCCGTGGCTTTCGGTGACGAACCAGCGGATGCCGGCGCGAGTCAAAGCGGGTTCGAGCTTAGGGCTGTAGGCGCATTCCGGCAGCCAGAAACCGGTTGGGCGTTTTCCGAAGCATCGTTCGTAATCCACGCAGGCGGTTTCGATCTGGGCGTGGAGAGAGTCTGAAAAATCCTCAAGCAACGGAAGGAGTCCGTGAGTGGCGGCGCAGCTAAGAATTTCGATGAATCCGGCGTTTTGCCAGCGGGCGAAGGCGGCCACCAAATCCTCATCCAGACGCAGCCATAAATCTTTTAACTGCCGCAGGCGCGCAAGGTACATTTCCGCCACGGGTTTCAGTTGCTTATCCCAGTAGGTGCGGAAGGTTTCGCGTTCGGCCAGTTCCAAAAGGAGATCAAGGTGCTTGCTGTAACGATCTTTGAGAAGGTCGTCCTGCAGCATGGCGCACAGGGTGGGAGTGAGGGTTAAGTTGATCCCCCAAGGCCTATCAAGTGTGCTCCATCCCTCAATTTTTTCGAGAAGAGGCAGGTAGCATTCTGTAATAGCCTCGAACAGCCAGTTTTCTTCGAGGAATCGGGGGCTTTCAGGATGACGGACCCACGGAAGGTGGGCATGAAGGATGAGCGCGAGGTAACCGTGCATAGGCGCTGGCTAATTTGCGCTCACCACATTTTCCACTCTGGGTGGCTTCAGCGCCGAGTCTTGGGGATGGGGGTTAACTTCCCCTCCATATTCGCTGTTCCGCACAAAATGGAGTGTGGCAAACCGTGTTTCAACTCCATCAGCGGACTCTGCCTCGACGGGCAGGGTATAGGCGCCATCTGGCAGGATGAATCGCTGGGTAAAGGTGTTATCGGGGCGGAGGTGGAGGGGGCGTGAGCCGATGCGAACCTGTGCACCCGAGGCGACTGAGCCATAAATCACCAGCTCTGCGTTTACTTTGAACCAGAAGGAGCGATTTCCCCCGCCGATGCCGCGTGAGTTGGACGGGCTGGATTCTGCCATGACCGCCGCGTTGCGTTCGGATAATTGGATGGAGGAGGCTGTCTCAAGGTTACTTTCGGCATGGCGTGCCAGCAGTTCACGGGTTAGCTCCATGGAGCCGAGCCATACACGCTTCTCCTCATCGATACGCAATAGCGAGGCCAGAGCCTCGGCCTGTGCCGCAGACCATCCGGGCGCAGCCAGAAGGCCGGCTAAAGAAGCGCTTCCATCGGCCAAAGCTTCCTCCCACCAGGTATCCAGAATGATGTCCAACTCGGAGCGCGGTGATTTCCTATGCGGCATCGTCGTGTCCAAGATTATGGGAGGGGGTAAATCATTGGGCGCTGCGTTTTCCGCCGGTGGAAAGGAAGGAACGGAGAAATCCGCATCAAGAAATTTCGTGAAATGAGCAACAACCTCTGGCTCGGATGGCGATGGCTGAAAGACTTCCGGGGTGTCAGCCACGACGATCGGAGATATTTCCTTCAATGGAGCTACATCCTTTGTAATGAAGAGGGATTTGAAATCGTGAGTCGCCCCGCGACGTGGAGTGGTCACCTGCTTTGAAGTAGCCATTTCCACCCAATTGCCTGTTTTGGTGGTGTAGCCCAATGAAACCTGACATTCGCAATTATCTTCGCCGATGTGGATGAACCAATGACGCGAATCCGGCAGCAGGGCGATATCTGTGACATTACCAGACTCCTTGCCATCGATTCGGCGAACTCGCAGTGAGAGATGACCGGTGGACGATGCTGAATTGGCAGCCTTCAACTGAGCTGTTGATAAATCCCAATCAGCATGGAGCCATTCAGGATCGCGGGCAGTGAGGTGAATACGGCCAGTGCCATAGCTCTCAGGCAAGTTGGGCAGCTCAATATTGGAAGCAGCCGTCACCCCTTGTGGAATCAATGCATAACGGTAGCCCGGTCCCCTTTGTGAAACGGGGGGGAGTTGATCATCCTCAAAGAGAAATGGTGGCAGGGTGGGAGGCTCGAAAGGCGGCTGCACAGGCTTTGCTGCTGGCTTTGGCACCAGGGGAGTCACTTCAGTCAATACTACGCGAGCCTTTGAAATGGGGCGAGGGTCAAACTCAACCTTGTCCAACTCCTTTGCGATCTCTTCCACTATGCTGGGGGCGAGGACCGTGGAAACCAAGGGGGGAAGGACGGAGGAAACCGACTTGAGGGCCTTTCCCTTGGCCGTAGGGGGGCGCTTCTTGGGTTGGGCAGGACCCGGCGCGGCTCCCGATTTTTGTGACGGAGCCTTGGAGGGGGGCTTGGCTGCTGGTTTTTTCGCGGCGGACACCCGCTTTGCACTAGGAGTTTTGGTGGCAACCGACTTGGAGACTTTAGCGGGAGCGGGAATGTTTTTTTGCTTTGTTGCGGACCTCGCAATCACTTTCTTGCCAACCAAAGAAGGAACATTAGTGGATGTTTTTGTTTCGGTGGATTGACTCGCAGGTTTTTTCGGCTCTCTCATCGCTCGCTATCCTTCGCGTGGTACATTTTAACCCTCCTGACTCCGCTAAGCTACGGAGATCAAAGGTGCTTCGCAACTGCAAAGGGGTTGGTAATGCTTGCGACTCAGGGAGCACTCACAGAGGCATCGAAGACAGAGGTTAGCACCTGGCTGCCAATTTTGAATTGGATCCAAATTCGATACTCACCTGCGGTAGGGAATTCGTAAGGGAGCGAGATGGAGGAAATTCCAGTGCCGGCCTGCGCATGATTCATGACGTGGCCCATCTTTGAGTGATCCATGCGCATGGTTTCAGTGGACTTGGCGGATTCGCGCTGCATTTTGTTCTCGAAGAAAGATTGCGCGGCCATGGAAAAATTCCCTGATGGATGTAGGTGGGCGAATATGGCCCCATCCGACCTGAGCACAGCGGCGTGGCTTAGCATTCCCATGTAAAGACCCAGGTCGACGGTACGTCCCTCTGCGTCCCGCACGTCGAAGCGCAATCCGGCGTCACTTCGGGCGCGAATGGGTAAATGGGGCTTCCATCGTACTTCGAATCCTTCAGGCAGCGTGTAAACCAAGTTGGTGGGGTTGGAAGTGTTCGGTACGGGGACACCCGCGTAAGCCGACCATGAATCGTCACGGTCGGGCTCCAGAGTGAGAGAACCAGTCTCTTGATCGGGAATGGGCGGGATTTCCACGGAATTGGTGGCGGTGGAGCTAAGGGCGGAACCCTCCAGTGTAAGGTCGCAAAGAATCATATACCGCCCTTGTGGAAGGGGGGGCAGGACCACGTCGAAGGTTTTACCACCCTTGCGCTGCGGATGAAGGTGGGCGAAGGCATCGCGGCTGCCCTCGCGGATGAGAAATAGGTGGAGCAATTTTCCGTGATCAGGAATCAGCGGAATGCTTTGCATGGAAGGGAAATCTTTTTCGCCCAGGGTCAGCCGAAGGATTCTCTGCGAGTTTTCAATGCGAACTCCCGCCGTCAAGTCAGGCCATGCGCCACCACGCAATCCAGTGCGAAATTTTGCCTCATCCGCGTCCCACCATTTTTTACCCCCAATGAGCAAGAGCACGAACACCACAGTGGCGACCAATGCCGCTCGGAACCCCTTACTGCGCTCGTTTTTACCTATCGATACGCCTGGCTCCAAGACGCTTTCCCGCGCCGCCGCTGCTATAATGCCCACGCCCAAAGCAAAAAGGAGCACGCCCAAAGCCACCAATGCGCGACCGAGAAATGGAGGCAGCGGCAGTTGGCTCAGGGCCACTGAGCTTATGGGGATTTGCACGGTTCCCTCACCTTTGGCCCCGTGAATCTTTATCTCGATACTGTAGGCACCCACGGTCATCAGCCAAAGTTCACCGGAGTATAGATTGGTTTCTCCGGCAACGAGGCGCCCGAGATCAGCCGGAGGCGCATTGGTGATGGACGTTCGGGAGTACAGAGGCAGGAATGCGACATCCAATGGTTCGCCGATCTCTGTGCGCACCGAAATCTCCGCCCTACCCGGCACCACGGCAGGCATGCGGATGGTGATCCGGGCGTTGTACGGCCCCACCAAACCGTCAAAAAAAACATCCGGGCTTCCGACATGGGCGCGAGCCAACGCGGGAAAGGCAAAGCAGAGAACCAAAAGGAGCAGCGTGCGCCAGTTCAACGTCTTACCTTTCTCATCCAACCGCCCCAGAGCAGCCCAATCCAAGCACTAAAACCGGCCAGGCCCCAGCCGAGCAGGATTTTTGAAAATGTGATCAAATCAGCGTCTTCCGCGCCGCTTTTTACGTGCCAGAATTCACCACGGTATGGGCCGGAACGTGATCCGTAGCTCCAGTAACGATTGCCGGCAAAGAACCAATTGTCGGCCGATGCTGAGAGCAGGAATTTGGCGAAAAACCATTGCACTCCGACAAATACGGTTAGAAACAAAGCACCCAGAAACAGGGCCAGGCCCATTCGTCTTAGCCACCCTGCGCATTCGCCTGTCCGGCGCAGCACCAGATCGATTGCCAGGGCCGGGGCTATGAATAGCAAAGGAAACGCTGGTGGCACCATGTGCGTCACTGGATTAAAAATCGGGGCGAGCTTGGGTTGGGCGGGGAAAAGAGGCAGTATCCAAATCATCAGGCACTCCAACAGAGTGTAAACAATAGCCACGCGGGTGGCAGGCCAGGAGCATCTGCCCGCACGGTTCATCGCCACCAGCCGCATCGGAATCATCAAGGCACAGGCGTGAACAAACAAGGCGGTGTGCTGAAGATTGGGAAAAGTGACCTGGGAAATAAAGACGGCCCCCAGAACCAGGAAAAATCCCGCCCACATAGATGAACAAACCTGCGCCAGAATCGCCCGGCCGTTGGTTCTGGCGCGATAGAAGGAGTAATAAAGAACCGGCGCTGATGCCGAACATGCCCAATCCCAATATGGAATGGGGCGGGCTGATGATCTTCACATCGAGGCCATAGGCATTGTGCCACCAATCATCGAAGGGCCCCGATGTGAGCATGGCAATAGCACCCCAGATTGCCACCCAAGCACCCAGTGGGGCGCGAGCACCGAAAATTTTCACCGAGGGCGATTTTTCAGCCGAGTCCACCAGAAAAGTGTATTTGAGGGCAAGCCACCCTCCAACGAATCCGCCCATGGCACCGCCCAAATAGATGGCCATGTGAGCAGGAGTCCAAAAGGTGTCGCGACCAATGGTGGTATGCCAGGAGATGTCCCAAATAAGCCCCACCGTGATGCTGGTGATCGCAAAAGCCAACAAAACACCCGGCCAAAAAAAAGGGTCAGCAACGCCTGGTGCGTGAGGTTCGCCATCGGTGTTAGGCATCATTTGCGACGTCAATTGTATAGGCCGTGGATCATTTCGCAGCCTTTGCGGGAAATTGGCGGGCCCCGACGACCACCGTAAATGCTGTACTCTCCTGTTAATTGTTAAGGTGCTTAAAGTCAACGGAAGAACCGATTTTCGACTCAATTCCCGCCGCGCCGTTCAAATCCTCTCTTTCGCATCAGCCAACATTGGTTAACTTGTGGCATGTCGCGGGTAGAGGAATCGGTCAGTTTGCTGGGTGGGTTTGATGCGTTAGCCGCGCTTAATCAGGTCGCGGTACCTGATCTTTGGCAGCAACAGGCAGTTCAAGCCTTGAGAGAAGGCAAGGACGTGATCGTTCATGCCCCTACCGGCGCTGGCAAGACACTCATCTTTGAGCTTTGGTCAAACCAAGGAAAGAATCGAGGCCAAGCCATTTATACGGTGCCGACCCGCGCCCTGGCCAACGACAAACTGGCGGAGTGGCGGGGGAGGGGCTGGAATGTGGGCATTGCCACCGGCGATCTCTCCGACAACCTCAGCGCGCCGGTGATTGTCGCGACGCTTGAGACGCAGAAAGGCCGATTGATCCGCGGGGATGGCCCTTCGCTTCTTGTTGTGGATGAGTACCAGATGCTGGGCGATCATGATCGCGGCCTGAATTACGAGCTCGCCATGGCCATGGCACCCCCGGGAACTCAGTTGCTTCTTCTCTCCGGAAGTGTGGCCAATCCTCAACAGGTGGTGCAGTGGCTGAGTCGTCTCGGGCGCAAGGTGCAGCTCATACGACATGAACAACGGCCGGTGCCTCAGGAAGAAATCTACGCCAACAATCTCAGTTACCATCTGCCTTCGGACATTCAGGGCTACTGGCCGAGACTCGTGGCCAAGGCTTTGGCCGAGGATCTGGGTCCCATCCTCATTTTTGCGCCACGTCGTCAGGCTGCCGAATCCATGGCGGCTGAGTTGGCCCGTTATCTTCCCACGCCCAACCCTCTCGCGCTAACGCCGGAGCAAAAACTGGTTTGTGGCGAGCACCTTGCCAAACTGCTTAAGTCCCGTGTGACCTATCATCACAGCGGTTTGAGTTATCAGTGCCGGGCAGGATTGATCGAACCGCTCGCCAAAGCAGGACAGTTGCGGGTGGTGGTCGCCACCATGGGACTCGCGGCGGGGATCAATTTTTCCTTGCGCAGCGTTGCTTTGGCCGGGGATTCCTACCGCCGGGATCAAGTCGAGCAGGCTCTGCGCGGTGACGAGATTCTTCAGATGTTCGGCCGGGCTGGACGTCGCGGGCTTGATGAAACGGGTTACGTTTTAATCAGCTCCAATGGCCTCCGCCTTCTGGACGCGCGCCCTGCACAACTTGCTCGCAGCGCATCGGTCGATTGGAGCGCCCTTCTGGGGCTTATGGCCGCCGCCTCGGATGTTGGGCTCGATCCATTCTCTGAGGCTGTCCGAGTGCAGGAACGCCTTTTCACCACCAAACCCATCTTTCTCGGCGTGGAGCAATCGCTGAAAGCGCCCGAGGTTCCCTGCGGTTTGCGGACCGATCCCGAGCGCGCCCGCCTTGTTCGCAAGCGTGTAAGGCAAATGCTCAACAGCCGGGGCGAGTGGCAAAACATCCCGCCTTGCGAGCCGCGGCCAATTAGTTCCATCTTCTTTCAACCTCGTTTGGAGCCGGGTCAGGGTGCGCCCCCGCCCATGCGGCCTTTGCTTACCGAAAAAGCCGCGTTGGATAAAGTGGGGCAGGGGGTGCTTGTCCCGATTGAGCCGAGTGACGGCAGTGCACCCGTTTACGCTCGTGCCATGTTCGTCGCCGAAACTCTTGCCAACGGAAAGATTCTGCTCGGCAAATGGGTCAGGAGGCTCACGAACTGGCCGTATCGCCAAACTACACGCGAGCTGTGGGAAACTCAGATCAAGGGAATGGTTGCCAGTGGCCTTACCAAACAAAATCTTCCTGTGTTGCGCTTCGATTGGATTGGGGAGCAGGTTTTCGCAGTGGTCAGCCTGGCGGAACAAACCCTCAAAGTCCCCATCGATGCTGCTGGGGTGGCCCTCTGGCATCCGCCGGAGCGCGAAGTTCTGCCGACGGAATGCAGTGATTGTCCGGAGGTTCCGGTTTGTCGGGAATTACCCACCAACACGGGCACTGCGCTTTTATGGCGGAGGTTACGGTTGATTGATGCGGCAGGGCATCCCACCCGGCGCGGACGCTTGGTCAGTTTCTTCTCCGGCGGCGATGGTTTGGCCATTGCGGCAGCTTTGGAAGACTCGGCGTATCCTATCGAAGAACTGGCCTTTGACCTGGCCAACCTCGATGCGGGCTTCAGGTTCTGCGGTGAAGATGCCCGTTTCGCCGGGCCACTGGCCATGGCGTGTCACTCCGCCTATGAGACTCTTTCGGTGGCTGGCTATCTGGAAAATGGTCTGCCCCCCAAATATGGATCGGGCGCTGAAGTGGTGGTCCGCGCCGCTTATCGCAATCCACAAGGCCGCCATGCTTTCATCACGCCGCTGCTCGGTGCCGGGGATATAGATCGGATGATTATCGAGTGGCGCAGTCTTATGCGGCAAATCAGCCACGCCCCCCCACTGGCCTGGGCTCGGTGGACTGAGTTGCAATCCCGTGCTCGCAACATGCTGAATGATACCGAGTCCCCCACTAAAACCGATCTCCCGGCACTGCCTTATGTGCAAACCCGCCGCATTGACCATCGATTGATCCTGAGGCGGCATTAACCAATCGGAAGCCTCAGTTTCTCAGGCCGCACAGAGTCATTAGCTGATCCGTTTTCGCGTATGCTTCCTCGACCCATTCCACGATGCGCGAGGGGTCGGGGGAGTACTCCAGTTCGATGGAAACGACGCCTTTTATCTCGAGTTCTTTGATGGCCTGGAGGTAGGGGCCGAACTTAACGACTCCGCGACCCGGCGGAAGGTCTCCGTGAACCTTTCCATCGCAATCGCTTAAATGAACATGGATCGCCCGGCCTTTCAGTTTGGCCACGTCGGCCGGGCTATTGTCGGCCAGTACCAGATGGCTAATATCAATATTCGCGCGGACTCGCGGATGATTGCATTCGGTGACAAACCGCACCATTTCCTCCACGTTGTGCAGCAGGCTCAGGCGAAAGGGCTCTAATTCCAAGGCGATGTCGACGTTCTTGGTCGCTGCGTAATCACCCAGTTGTCGGCAAGTTTCGACTGCCCATTGCCATTGCGCGGCTGGCGGGATCACCTCTCGCTGCCAGATGTATTCTCCCAACACCAACAGGATGTTTCTTGCCATCCAGTCTGCCGCAAGGTCGATAAACTTCTTACACCTTTCGACATGGAATTGGCGCACTGGATCGTTGAAGTCGACCAATCCGACCGCCACCACAGGAAGCGAAATGATTGGCAGGTTCAACTCGGAGCAGGTGCGCGCGATATTCTGTTTCTCCTCCCCGGAGAGGGTTGTCGCCTCCGTGAAAATATCGACGCAATCGAAGCCGATTCTGGAGATGTGTCTCAGACCAGTGACTGTGTCGACCCCGGCCTGGCCGAACGCGCTATTGATGATGCCGAGTTTCACGAGGTTTGGGTTTCAACGTTTGTGGCCAGACTGCGCGCACTCTCGTCTTTCTTCACGTCCAGCCACGCAACGTTAGATGAATCATCCTCGAACCGCGTGATGCCGGTCTTAAGAATCATGTCATCAGAAACTTTGCTCAGTGGCGTGTAGCGCGGGTGATGCGATTCTTTATAGGGATCGTTGCTTTTGGCGTTGTAGCAACAGATCATCGACCAGCGCGGGTTCTCCGAATTATTGCGATCGGAGGCATGCAGTAGATTCCCATGGAAAAAGAGTGCGTCTCCTGGGTTCATCACACAGTGAACCAACTCCATCCGTTGCTTGGCGACCTCAACCCGCTCCATATCCGCGCCAGCCTGGTCGCCGGTCAGGACGTGATCAATTCGTCCTATCGTTTGCGAACCTTTGAGGACCTGCAAACAACCGTTTTCAACTGTGCAAGGATCAACGGCTATGAACACGCTGCAAAGATCCGGTTTCAGCACACCATTCTGGTACCAGTACCCGTAGTCTTGATGCCATGCCCATGCTCCGCCCACCTTGGCGTCCTTCATGATCATCTTCGAGTGATAATGGTAAACCTCCTCTCCCAGCAGTTGTTCCACTGAATCCACCAGCTTGTGGCTGCGGGCGAACATCCCATAAATGCCGTCGCCGGGATGATTCCACAGGGCCAGCCGGACATTCGCCCCGCTGCCGTCATCCTTGCTGAACGAGTTTTTATCGAGCGCACGGTCTTCTTTGGCGGCCCGACGGAGGAGGTCAATCTCCTCCTTTGTGAAAAGCCCGGCGGCGTTGATATAGCCATATTTGTGATAGGCTGCGATTTGGTCTGGGCTGAGTTTTCCGGTTTTCATGTCAGTTCAATTTGGATTGGCTTAATTTTGTTATTGTCCGAACAATCGATGGGAATCTCCATAGCAGCCATAACCCAAATGATGGCAGAAATATCCATCACCGAATAACCCAGGTATGCCCTCACCAGTCCCCATAGCGGACGGCTTTCGCGACGAACTCATCCTGACTGTTCCCCAGTCCATTATTGAACAGTTTGCAGGGGAGCCCCTGCTTGGTGGTCTCATGGTCCCGTGGCTTGGATACTTTCCCCGGGCCGAGGGCCACTTTATCCGGCGTCCCAATCTGGGGTCGCCCAACCAGCGCCCCATCCCTGCTGACCACAACATCCTTATTTTCGTCATCGCGGGCCAAGGCTGGGTTGAGTATGGTTGCGGAACTCGTTCGGCGGTTGGGCCGGGGGAAGTCATTCTCATTCCAAATTGTCTTCCACACTCCTACGGGGCCGATCCAGACAATCCTTGGAGTATTTATTGGCTCCACCTCACCGGCGAACAGGTGCCAACCTATTTTTCCATGCTGGGCGCGCACCAGAAGGTTGCAGTCGTCCGCACGGGGCTCAGCCAACAGCTTGAATCACTATTTCAAAGTCTTTTGCAGAATCGCCGAGAAGGCTACCGCAAGATGGATATGCGCATCTCCGGCGCCATCACGGCGCTGATCCTTTTCACTATTGCAAAACTGCGTCAGGAACCGGCCGCAAAGCATTCCGCCCATCCGAACGCCGTAGAAGAAGCCACCGGTTTCATGCAGGCCAACACCCACCGCGACTTGACCTTGCGAGAGATCGCACGAGCCTGTTCGACCTCTGTCACCCATCTCACGCGTCTTTTCAAGCCCGCCACCGGCTTTTCTCCGATGGGCTATTTCACGCATCTTCGCATGATGCGCGTCTGTCAGATGCTCGACACCACCGAGGAAAAAATCGCCATCATCGCTAACAACGTCGGATTCAAAGACCCTTACACGCTATCGCGCACCTTCAAACGCGTCACAGGCATTTCCCCTTCCGATTACCGCCACCGCCGCCAAGTATGATATTTGGCACCACAAAAATGCGTGGGCGGCGGGAGACCACTCGAACATCTACCGCCTTCAAGCAAATATGTACTCTTGCTAAGATCTCTCATATTCAAAACAAGTATGAAACCAAACCGTCCGTACCTGATTTTGTTAGGATTGGCGATCGCCGCGTTCGTTTGGAGAGTTGGCAACCATGCTGCCGAACCGGCCATTACCAAGCCTAGTCCTGCGGTTCAGGTCTCTGCCGACGAACTCACCGCGCTTCGCGCCGAGATCGAGCGACTGAAGGGCCTGGCGCCAAGCCAATCCCACGCGATGGCCGATGTGGGTTATCATTTTGCCAATTGCTGGTTTGCAGCTGACAAGAAGAACTGGCCCTTGGCGCAATTCAACTGGGAGGAAACACGGGCGCACCTTCGATGGGCGGTGCGGATCATTCCTGTTCGCAAGGACCCCCAAGGAAACGCGGTGCGGTTGGAGGAAATCCTTTCTCCGATTGAAAAGACATCCTTGCAGCAAGTGGGCGACGCCATCAAAGCCCAAGATAGAACGCAATTTATCGAGGCCTACAAGCAAATGCTCGATAGCTGCTATGCCTGCCATTTGGCTTCCGGAAAACCCTACCTCCGTCTGCGCATCCCAGAACATCCTGCAGCACCCATCATTAATTACGATCCGGCGCCTTGAGCCGTAAGGTAGTTGAATTAGCCTGCCTGCGTCATTTTATTGGCGAATCACTCTCTATCGGTTAACACATTCCCATGAATCGATTTCGACTGGATGGGGAAACTGCGGTGGTGTTGGGCGGCACGGGCGCGTTGGGTGGAGCGATTGCCCAAGGTTTGGGCGAAGCAGGAGCCAAAGTAGCCGTGCTGGGACGCAACGCCGCACGGGGTGCTGAACGTGTTGAAGCTTTGCTTAAAGCCGGAGTTAAGACTCAGTTTTTCACCGCCAACGCCGTGGATCGCGCAAGTCTTCTCGCCGCGCAGGATGCCGTCGAAGCAGCCTTCGGTCCCGTCTCGATTCTGGTCAATGCCGCCGGTGGCAACGATCCCAAAGCTACCGTCACGGCTGAACGTCCTATCGAAGCTATTGCCATCGAAGATTGGCAGGCCAACTTCGATCTTAATCTTATTGGTGGTGTGCTATTGCCCTGCCAAGTATTCGGCCCGGGCATGTGCGAGCGTGGCCGTGGCTCCATTATCAATATCGCCAGTGTTTCGGCCCACTTGCCTCTTTCACGGGTCATGACTTATTCTGCGGCCAAAGCGGCTGTGCTCAATTTATCTCAATTCCTTGCGCGCGAATGGGCCCGCAAAAAAGTCCGCGTTAATACCATCACTCCCGGTTTCTTTCCCGCTGAACAAAATCGCACACTTCTATTTAATCCGGATGGATCGCCATCGCCACGAGCCCAATCCATTTTCCAACACACTCCCATGGGCCGTTTCGGCGCGCCTGAGGAATTGATTGGAGCCGCTGTTTTTCTTGCGAGCGAAGCCGCCAGCGGTTTTGTCACCGGGACCGATATCCGTGTTGATGGAGGTTTCCTCTCCCAAACCATTTAACCTCATGCCCGCTCAAACCATTACTGCTTCCCCTGTCGTCGGCGCTCGTGCCAACGCTGGCAGCACTCTCAATCAAGCCCAGGTTGATTCCATTGTTGCCCAAGGCTTTGGTGCGCCGTCCGATTGGCATGGCCGCAAACTCCTCGTCATCATTCCCGACGCAACACGCACCGCACCGGTGGGTCAGTTGTTCAAGGCCGTCCATCAACACATCAGCTCGCAGGCCGAGTCTGTGGATATCCTGACCGCGCTCGGCACTCATCAGCCGATGTCCGAGGAAGCCATCTGCCAGCGCCTCGACCTCACCGCCGCCGAACGCAAAAGCACTTACAGCCAAGTCCGCTTTTTCAACCACGAGTGGGACAATCCCGCCGCCCTGCAAAACATCGGCACCATCCCTGCCGCTGATATCTCTGATTTGTCGAACGGCCTTTTCTCAATGGATGTCGCCGTCGAAATTAACCGACTGGTGTTCGCCTACGATCAGATCGTCATCATCGGCCCCGTTTTCCCACATGAAGTCGTCGGCTTCTCCGGTGGTAACAAGTATCTTTTCCCCGGCATCGGCGGCCCCGAGATCCTCAATTTTTTCCATTGGCTGGGTGCGGTTGTCACCAACCCCATGATCATTGGCAACAAATGGACCCCCGTGCGCAAAGTCGTGGACCGCGCCGGATCGATGGTGAAGCTGCCCAAACTGTGCTGCTGCATGGTCGTCGATAAAGCCGGTCTGGCCGGGCTGTACATCGGCACACCCGAAACCGCCTGGGACGCCGCCAGCGATCTCTCCCGCGATCTCCACATCCTGCACAAGGACCATCCCTTCCACACCGTGCTCTCGTGTGCCCCGACCATGTACGACGAGATTTGGACCGGCGGCAAATGCATGTATAAGCTGGAGCCCGTTGTGGCCGATGGCGGCGAACTGATCATCTACGCTCCGCACATCACCGAAATCTGCATTGCCCACGGCAAGGTGCTGAAAGAGGTCGGTTACCATTGCCGCGATTATTTCCTAAAACAATGGGATAAGTTTAAGCATTACCCGTGGGGAGTTCTTGCCCATTCCGCTCATGTCTACGGTCTCGGCAAATACGAGAACGGCATCGAGACTCCGCGCGTGCGAGTCACCCTGGCCACCGGCCTCAGCGAAGCTGAATGCCGCCAAGTCAACCTTGGCTACCGCGACTGGCGCACCATCGACATCGAAAGCTACGCCAACCGCGAAGACAAAGGCATCCTCCTAGTCCGCAAAGCCGGCGAAATGCTCTACCACCTAAAAAACCAACCCACCTGGGCCGGCGGCACAGCCTCCTGATGTTATAAACGGTTTAGCACAAGACCAAGGAATTACGTTCGCACGGCATGCGCACATCACGAGAACGCAATGTTGACAGCGTCGGGTCGCATGGACCAAAACATCGGATGTGAAACTTCGGGATCGCTTGTTGTGCCAACGCCAGCATATCCGCCTCACTTAGCGCCGAGGACTGCTTGTCCAGTTCATTCATGGATACCACCTTCGCCTACCGGTACTCAATGACTGATAACCCTGTAAAACCGCGTCTTCGTTTCAGGCAGGAGGCTTTCCTTAAATTGCACTTGGGTATTGCCGTCTGGGGAGATATTAGTCAGCGTTTGCCACCCTGAAGGCAACTGGCTGGTAGCTTGAATTTCATATTGGCCGGCGGGCACGCTTGCGAACGAAAGCTGAAATAGAGTGCCGTCATTCGTCATTGACCCAACCAACGTCACGGGAGGATTAGCGGGAGCTGTCGTGCGAGCGAGCTTGAAGAGAGCACCGCCGCTGTTGGTCCCACCCGCCAGCGTTGCGCCATACAGCGCGCCGTCCCTGCCTTTCAAAAAGCCGCCCCACGGAGATCGACCGGCGGGACCGGTCGGCAGAAACTCGTGCAGCACTTCAAAATCGGCACCGTCCTTGCCAATGCGGAAGATATATCCAGAAGCCGGGATGGGGCGGCCGCCCTCGCCCGCCGTCCCGTAAAGCAGCCCGTCGGACATTTCCACCAACGCACCCTGGTGAAGATGAGCGCCGCCGAACCGACCCAGAACCCGATATTCGGAGCCATCTGGTTTCAATTTGTAGAGCGTCGCTCCAGTCGAGGGCGAACTCGAGTCGGTGGTGCCATAGAGATATCCATCGCTGCCGAGTAACAAGCGGCTTTCCGGCTGGGACCCGGTGCCATCGTTCTGGAAGTGGTGAATGATTTGATAAGAGTCGCCTCCCTTGCCAATCCGAAACACGGTTCCACGGGTGGTTGTCCCCCCTTTAGAGGTGGTCCCATAAAGCATATCGTCCGGACCTTCAATCAGCGCGTCTTTGGGATCGTAACCGTCGGTGCTCGTCGGTATGATCACCGAGCTCTTGAAGACATGGAGCACGGTAAAATCGCTGCCATCGCTATTCATTCTAAAAAGAGTCCCGTTGCCGCCGTCGTTTACAGTGGCGGTGCCGCCGTTCCGCAGCACACCGTAGAGAACCCCACCGGCGTCCTGCAACAGCGCCGCCGTCATTTGCGTGCCATCCGTCCGGCTGTCAAGTTGCCGGAGTATACTGTAGCCACTCCCATCGGTTTGCATACGGAACAACACCCCGTAGTCGCCGAACACTCCGCCCGTGCCGCCCGAAACCGTGCCCCCATAAAGCTGCCCGTCCTTCGCTAGCAACAGTCCCGCCGGTGACTTTCCATCACCCGCAATTTGCGGGAATTGGTGCAGAGGCGCAAAGCCTGAGCCATTCTCCTCCGCACGGAATACATCTCCAAACCCGCCCGCGCCCCCCGAAAGCCTCGATCCAAAAATGTGGCCTTCGTCATCTTGCAGCAAAGGAGAGAGTGTGTACCCCCCTGGCACCGGTCCCGGCAAAGAGGCCAACGCAGTGACCGCATATCGATCCGGAGCAAGGGGAACAACGTCCGCAAAGGTTTCACCCAGCCGGATTTCGTCGAAACTGGCCGTGGTGGTGGTGGTCGCGCCCGAAGCTAATTGCAACCGATCGAACTGAAAGCTGAGATTATTCAGCACTGCCGCGATATAGATGTTGTTCGTGGGCTCGGCCTCCATAGGCGGGTTCACATACAGGAACACGCGGTCACCGTTCGGGGTGCCAAACATCATTTTGATCACCAGAAAGAGCGTTTGCTGGTTTGTCCCGATGATGGACGATAAAGCCGATGCCCCGAAAGGCGGTGCGGAATTGGGAGGAGCAATAAGTCCCAAAGTTGATCCTCCGGTAGGCACCCCGACGAAGAGAACCTGGTTGGCCGCGCTGACCGGGCCGTCGTACAGGAGGACCCCTGCGGCATTATTGTTTCCGGTAGTCACCGCGCGGAACAGGAAGCTCAGCCAGAGTGTCGTTCCCTCCTTGCCAAGTCGGCCACTCTGCAAAAGTCCCTCGAAGCCACTGGTCTCGATCGCTCGGGCCGATCCAGCGCCATTTCCGCTCGTCACGAATCGGTTTCCGCTCGTGCTCACTCCATTGAGGACCAGACTTCCCGACACAACGCGTGTGTCCCCGCTCCACTCTCCCCTCCAGCCAGTGCCGCCGTTGAGTCCGGCGATCAAAGTGAGAGGCGCGTAGTTCGCCCCTTCATAGGCAATCAGCTCTGCGCGCGAGGCCGGGAGAAAAGTCAGCAACAGTATAATTTGCAGGCCAAAAACGATACGCGACTGCTTTGGGTCCATGATGGGATATGTTCAGTCGAACGCGCACAGAAAGCAAGCGGCCACCGTGAGCTTGCCACATGAGGCCGCAGGTGACGAAACCAGAGGAAAAGGGTCCAGCCGTCCCCTCCCGGCGAGTGCAATCCTCGCCGGAAGGAAAGAGGTCCCCACCCCTACTCTTGAATCACGCGGTAAAACCCTGTCGCCTCGGTGTGAACCACTGAATCCAGATACGATGTCGATGCCCCATCCGCAACCACGCCGGTCGCCAACGAATCCCAAGTGCCCAGCACCGTCCCGTACTGCACTGTGTAGGTTTTTCCGGGCTGGCTATCCCAAGTCAGGTGGAAACCGTCCAAGTCGCGCGCAAATGCCGTGATGGTTGGCTTGCCGAGACCAATCCGGACCGACAGATCGTCAATCAACATCACGCCTGTCACTGATGAGGAGCCACCGGAAGCAAGATTCACCCGCAATTTCACTCCTCCTTCGGGCACAACCAGCGTCTGGTTCTGCTTCTCAAACGGCGAGGCTTCCACTGTGTCCAACCATCCCGGACTTTGGCCCGACACGTTGAAGTCGTGAGCCTCCAATTGTGCGTTGTTGCCGTCCGTGAAAGCAAAGGTCAAACGCATGTTGCCGTTGGTTACGCTGTACAATTGATACCATTGGATATCAATCGAATCTCCAGCCACCACGCCGGGCAACACAAGGAATCCATACCATTCGCCATATCCGTTTTCATTATTATCCACTAGGGCGAGCGAGTGTGAGGAGCTGAGGGAATTGGCCGTGCTGATCTGGTCAATTGAGCCGTCACCACCGCCACGTGCCCAAATGCCAGCGGGCGTCCCTCCTGTGGGATTTTCCAATTGGTCACCTTCCTCAAAAGTTGGGTTCGGGAAAAAATTCCCTGTCAGAACAGTCGTGGGATGGACCGCCACCGTCAGATCGTCGATCACCATTGATCCCACCGTTTCGACCGGTCCTGCCGATGCTAAAGCCACCCGGATCTTACCCGCACCCACCGGAACCGTAACTTCTTGCTGCCTCTTCACAAAAGGAGAGCCCGCCATTGTGCCCACCCAACCCGCGCTATTACCCGACGCGACGAAGTGCGTCTCCGAAATGAAATTGCCTCCTGCCGTAAAGAACCCCACCGTCACGCGCATCTCGCCATTGGTGATGCCGTACTGCTCAGACCATTTAACATCCAGCAAGACACCGGCGGTCGCATTGCTGCTCAATAGGCCATCAGAATACCACTCCCCGTAACCTGTCGCGCTGGGGTCCACCAAAGCCAAAGCATGACTCGAACTTGTGAAAGCGTTCGTGGTGACCTGATCGATGGAAGCATCACTGCCACCCCGATTCCAGTTGGCCGGTGTGCCGTTCGTTTTGTCCAGCTCGGCGCCAGTCTCGAAAGTCGAATTCGCCCAGAAATTTCCCGACACCAGCGGAACCACCCGTGCCACTGATAAATCATCAATAATGAACACTCCCGTAAGCGTGCCCGGTCCGCCCGATACTAAGGAACAGCGTATCTTTACCGCACCCACGGGCACCGATACAGATGTGTTGCGCTTGGTGAATGTCGAACTCTGAATAGTGCCCTTCCATCCGTCATTGGTGGTGCCGGCAGTCACGAAATGCGTTTCTCCAACCACACCATCGGTAGCATTGAAAAACAGCACTGTCAGACGCATTTCAGTGCCGCTGAGGTTGTACATCTCGAACCATTGCAGGTTCAAAGTATCCCCGGGACTGGCGTTGCCGCTCAGAAGCACATCGGAATACCATTCACCGTAGAAATCCCCGGCATTGTTGTCAATGAGTGCCAGCGCATGGCTTGAGCTGGTGTAATTGTCCGTGATCACCTGACAGATTGACGGAGTATTGCCGCCACGATTCCAGTTGGACACTGTGCCGCTCGTTTGCTCCAGATCCGTACCCAGTTCGAAGGATGGGTTGACCCAGAAATTGCCGAACAAAAGATTGGGCACAGCCGCGCGCGCCACCGAAAGATCGTCGATCACCATCATGCCCGTAAGCGTGCCTGAACCGCCCGACACCAAAGAACACCGCATTTTCACTGCCCCAAGCGGCACCGACAGAACTTCGTTGCGCTTCGTAAAGGTCGAATCCTCAATCGTGCTTACCCAGCCTTCACTGGCTGTTCCACTCGTGACGAAGTGCATTTCACCCACCACACCATCGCTGGCGTTGAAGAATAACACCGTCAAACGCATCTCAGCCCCGGCGACGTTGTACATTTCATACCATTGGATATCGAGCGTATCGCCTGCCGAAGCCTGCGAACCGAGCACCACATCCGAGTACCATTCGCCGTACAAATCACCCTCGTCCAAATCCATCACCGCTAAACTGTGCCCCGAACTCACCGAATTATTCGTGATCACCTGGCAGATGGCTGGAGTGTTGCCGCCGCGATTCCAGTTCTCCAATAGGCCATCCGTCTGGTCCAGGTCAGTGCCGAGTTCAAAGGTCGGATTCGTCCATAAATTATTCGGCAACGTCGCAGCACGAGCCTCAGGAATAGCCAGCCACAATAGGGCGCACATTGCCGCCCACAGACCTAATGCCAAGGTCGCCGTCTGTTTTCCAAAGCTGAATAGCCCCCTGCGATCGGATAATAGGGACGACCTCCGAGAAAAGCCCATGGGCTCCGATTGCGGTGCTGAAGTGTTCATGATCTGTAACGGTCCGTCAGTTTTGTCCTTCCCTCCGCCACAGAAAAGAAACAGGCCGACTTTCCATCGTATGACTGGGGTAACAGCGAATCATGAACCCAACTCCAAAACCTCCGCTATGGGGTGTTCACCCCATAGAAAATGTCGTTCCACCTAAGGACTTTCACGTTTCCGTTTTATACCTCCCAATAGGGCCGGGTACCTCATCTGGCTTTTTGCGATTTGCGCACTTCCAGCAACCTTTAAATACTTGCAAAACTTTTGTCCTGCGCCGTTCCACCCATTCGTCATACCAATGAAAGTCGGAAATCCTTCCGACCCAAAATTGAAAACGAAGGAATAAGATGAAAACGAAGATGATTTCAGTGAGTGCGTTTCTGTTTGCGGCTGCTGTGTTAAGCCTGAATGCAGGCGAAACAGCCAAAGCACCCCAAACCTCAGCCGAGTTCGAAAAATTGAAAACCCTGGTCGGCACCTGGCAGGGTAAGGCGGATATGGGGCAAGGCCCCATAGATATGAAAGTCCAGTATCGTCTCTTAGCCTCAGGCTCTGTGGTGGAGGAACGCTCTTTCCCTGGCACTCCTCACGAGATGGTCACCATGTTCTACAACAAGGATGGCCACTTGGCTCTGACCCATTATTGCGTTATGGGCAACCGTCCCGGAATGGTCCTCAAATCCTCGGACGAAAAGTCTCTGATTTTTGCCTTCGATGATTCGTGTGGCATCAATCCTCAGAAGGAATCGCACATGCACGCTCTGAGCATGCGTTTCGACGACGCGAACACTATTATCGCCAGTTGCAAAGCCATCATGGACGGGAAAGAAATGGCTGAAAAACCCACCGTCCTCAAACGTGTGACACAGTAGAATTCACTTGAGGTTTTCAGATTCACGCCAGATATCCATCATCTGGCTAGGGGCGGGCTCAAGGCTTTACCCTCGCTAAACCGGCCAAAGAACTTTCAACTTCTGCTGAAGGCGATTGGGTTCTATTTAGTGGTGATGGCCGTGAAAGCCACCACGATAACCGCCGTAATAACCGCGCCCGAAACCGAAACTAAGGGACAGGGCGGGATACCCGTAATATGGCCGGTAGTAGGGATAGGGCTCGTAAATGACGGGGGCAGGGGAGGAATAGACATAAACGGGCGCGGGTTGGACGGTTTGGACGTAGTTCGGCTGTGACTGAACCACCACTTGAGGGGCTGGCTGGGTTACCGTTGGCAGCGGCGCAGGTTGGGGAGAAGGCACTGGGGGCACCGTCGCGGCAACGGCAATGGCCGCGTTTTCCGTCACTTTCCGATGCTTTTCAAGCATAGCCGTGATCACGCGGTCAGTTACCCCATCCTCATGCATGTAAACGATGTCCGCCGCGCTCATTTCATAGAGCTTTTGGGAATTTTGGATGAAGGCGACTATCGCGTCGTCGCTGAGCTTGGCATGGGAAAGTTTCATCACCTCCGCCACGCCAAATGATAACCGAGGCTGGGAAGCTGGCTGTGTGGCGGCAACGGAAGAGTTGGGCACGGCAGTGCTTTGTGCGGTAACGGCTGAAGTTAAACTGCTGCACAAGGCCACCCCTGCCACCGCCAGAAGTGGCATTCGATAAGTCCCCGATTTCATAAAATTCACTTTCGTTGGTTCAATATCAGGCTGGTTTGCCTTGGGGTCAAGGGCAAGGCACCATCTCATGCATTCTTGCATTCCCTTTTGCGCCCAAGTCTCAGGGCTGGACTAGGCCTTTTGCTCCCGCTACGGTCGCTCGACCAATCAAGTCATTCTCAATTACGATTGACGGATTGCCACCCTCACCACACTTTTATGGACGCGAATAGCGATGAAGACAATTTTGTTCGTTTGTACCGGTAATGTGTGTCGAAGCCCCATGGCGGAGGGCTTGTTTCGTCATGCAATGGAAGGTCGGGGCAATTTTAAGGTGATTTCAGCGGGAGTGGGAGCCATCGATGGCCAGGCCCCGAGCACTCACGCTGTTAAAGCGTTGCGGGAGTTGGACATAGATATCTCACGTCAGCGCAGCCGCATGCTGACGCGGGAACTGGTCAAGCAAGCCGATTTCATCTTCGGCATGACCCACGGACATGTGGATGCCATTCAATTGCTTTTCCCTCAGGCCACGGAAAAAACTTTCCTTTTACGTGAATTTGACGAAACACTAGACATCTACGAGAAAGATATCTCGGACCCAATCGGAGGGTCTCTGGATGTTTACCGAAATTGCCGCGATCAAATTGAGCAAGGCATCGTCACCATGTTGAAATTCATCGATCAAACGACCTCTCAGTCCGCCAAGCACGCAGTCCTGACCATTGGGTCGGATCACGCGGGATTCCAACTCAAAGAAGCCATCAAAGGCTATTTGCAGACCCAGAAAATATCGTTTGTTGACTTGGGGACCAATTCCTCAGAATCCACAGATTATCCCGATTACGCTCAGGCGGTTTCGGAAGCCGTGGTTTCCGGTCGAAGCGACTTAGGTGTGCTGGTGTGCTCAACCGGGGTTGGTATGAGCATTGCAGCCAATAAAGTTCCCGGCATTCGTGCGGCCTTGGTGGTTACAGAGGCGATGGCGGCTCTCGCACGGGAGCACAATGACGCAAATGTCATTTGTTTTGGCAGCCAGATGACGTCTCCCGATCAAGCCGTCCGTTTCATTGAAATATTTCTACAATCACACTTTCAAGGTGGCCGTCATGACCGCCGAGTTCGCAAAATGGAAAACCGACTTGTTTCACCCACCCTTCGACTTCGCTCTGTCGATCCCGAAATTTTCAATCTGGTTGAGCTTGAACGCCAGCGTCAGCAGGAAAATATTGAGCTGATCGCCAGCGAAAACTTCACCAGCCCCGCTGTGATGGAGGCCCAAGGCTCCGTACTGACCAATAAATATGCCGAAGGTTACCCCGCAAAGCGGTGGTATGGCGGATGCGAACACGTTGATGGAGTGGAGCAGTTGGCCATCGACCGAGCCAAAAAGCTCTTTGGAGCCGAGCATGCAAACGTCCAGCCGCACTCGGGCAGCGGCGCCAACATGGCGGTCTATTTTTCGATGCTGAAGCCGGGCGACAAAATGCTTACCATGGATCTCAGCCATGGCGGACATCTTACCCATGGCAATAAAGCCAATTTTTCTGGCAAATTTTTTGAGATTGTCCATTACGGAGTGGGTAAGGAAAACGAGTTGATTGATTACGACCAGCTCGCAAGCATGGCCAAAGAGCACAAGCCCAAAATGATCACCGTGGGGGCCAGTGCCTATTCCCGCGTGATTGATTTTGCTCGCATGGGCGAAATCGCACGAGAAAACGGGGCTTTACTGCTGGCCGATATCGCACACATCGCGGGTTTGGTGGTGGCGGGCGAACATCCAAGCCCCATCGGACATGCCGATTTCGTCACGACCACTACCCACAAGACGCTGCGCGGACCCCGAGGTGGCTTGGTCCTTTGCAAAGCGCAGTACGCCAAAGAGATTGATTCCCAGACTTTCCCTGGTATCCAAGGCGGTCCTTTGATGCACGTGATTGCAGCCAAGGCTGTTTGTTTTCTGGAAGCGATGCAGCCGTCCTTTAAGGGATATCAAAATCAATTGGTGCGCAATGCCAAGGCGTTGTGTGAGGGGTTGAAACGCAACGGTTTCCGCATTGTCAGCGGAGGCACAGACAACCACCTGATGCTGGTTGATGTGGGGGCTCGCGGCCTGAGTGGCAAAGATTGCCAACTTGTTCTCGATGAGGCGGGCATTACCGTCAACAAAAACACCATTCCGTTCGAGACTCGTTCACCGTTCCAAGGAAGCGGAGTGCGCGTCGGCACACCTGCCGTAACCACTCGCGGCATGAAGGAAGCGGAGATGGCGGCCATCGCAGACATGATCAGCGAGGTGCTGCTCGATATTAAAAACCTTGACGCAGCACATCAGGTGCGAGAACGTGTGCATGCTCTGACTGCGCAATTCCCCCTGCCTTATTAAGTCAAGATAGTCTTGCTTTTGATCGCGACACGGGTTGAAGGGATGGCGTTGTTACAAATTTTAGCCCACAGCATTAACCCTGCAGCGCCCGCATCAATTTATTTCCCCTGATCCAACCGGGTAAGTCGTAAGACCTCCTCGAAACCTATTTAGTATGTCGAAACCAACCCCCGTGAAGAAGGCTGCTCCCGCCAAACCCCGAGCCCGTGCCAAGAAAGTCTCCACTGAGCCGAGTGATGAGGCTGTTCTGCCTTTGACCGGCGGCGATTTGCCTACTGCTCCGGCCGCTGCCGTTCCAATGGCTCCTCCTGTCCACGAGCCGATGTTTGAGCCCGTTACCAAGCCGACTCCAGCGCCCCGAGCACCTTCACGTGCATCTGTGAGAACTGCCGCACCTCGTGTGCAGCCCCAGCCCGTCGTCGCCGAAGCCGCCCAGCCCCCGGCAGTTCCTGAGCAAGCCCGCCCGCCGGCACCAGAGCCAGTCGCTGTTTATTCTGAGCCTGTTGAGAGTGAGCCTGGCGCAGAAGTCGAATCCGCGCCTCAAATTTCCAGTGCTCCGCTGCCGCCTGACCCCGTTCTGGATCGCAGCCCTGGTCCCGATGGCTCGCATGGTGGTGGCGGGAACCAACCGCTTCGCCCGCGTCAACCGAACGCCCGGGGCGGAGCGCCCAATAACAAGCCCCGGCATCAGCAGCCGCAACGGCCTCAACCAACTCACCGCCCGCACCAACAGCACGCGAAGAAACCTCAGCCGCACCACGTAAAGCATCAGCCCAAATCTCGCGTGATCATTGAGCACGACGAGGATTACATCCCCAACATTGATCCCAACGCCCCGAAGATCAATTTGGCCGAGCTGCAGAATATGTCGATGGTCGAAGTCAACGCGATGGCCAAAGAGATGGCCATCGAGAACTTCGGCACCATGAAAAAGCCGGAGGTGATTTACGAGATTCTGAAGAAGAACGCGGAACGCCGAGGCATGCTTTATACCGAGGGGGTCTTGGAGATCATGCCCGAGGGTTTCGGATTCCTCCGTTCTCAGGCCTTCAATTATCTGCCCTGCCCTGAGGATATTTATGTTTCGCCTTCTCAGATTCGCCGTTTTGACCTTCAAACAGGTGATTTGATCGAGGGGCAAATCCGTCCGCCGAAGGAAAAAGAACGTTTTTACGCGCTCTTAAAGGTCGAAAAAGTGGGTACCGATGACCCAGAGAAAGCGAAGGACAAAACCCATTTCGATAACCTTACGCCTCTTTTTCCGGATCGTCGTTTTATTCTGGAAACCACTGCGGACGAACTCTCCACCCGCGTTTTGGATTTGGTCTGCCCAATTGGCAAGGGCACTCGCGGTTTGATCGTGGCTCCTCCCCGCACCGGAAAAACGGTGCTCATGCAAAAGCTGGCGAACGCCATCCTCAAGAACAGCCCGGACAGCTACCTCTTCATCCTCCTGATCGACGAGCGTCCTGAGGAAGTCACGGACATGGAACGCTCCTGCAAACCGGCCGAGGTCATTAGTTCGACCTTTGACGAGCCGCCTGAGCGTCACGTTCAAGTGGCCGAGATGGTTATTGAAAAAGCCCGCCGCATGGTTGAGCACAAGAAGGATGTAGTCATCCTGCTCGATTCAATCACTCGTTTGGCCCGAGCCTACAACACGGTCCAGCCCCACTCCGGAAAAATTCTTTCCGGCGGTGTCGATGCCAACGCGCTCCACAAACCTAAGCGGTTTTTCGGAGCGGCTCGCAACATCGAAGAGGGTGGCTCACTAACCATCATCGCCACCGCTCTGGTCGATACCGGATCGCGTATGGACGAGGTTATTTTCGAAGAGTTCAAGGGAACCGGCAACATGGAAGTCCATCTCGATCGCCATCTGGTGGATCGCCGCATTTTCCCTTCCATCAATGTCGAGCTTTCCGGCACGCGCAAAGAAGAGCTGCTCTACCATCCGCAGGAATATGGCAAAGTAGTCATGCTTCGCCGAGCGCTTACCGGTGTGCCGCCTGTCGAAGCCATGGAACTGCTGCTCGGCAAATTGAAAAAGACGCGCAGCAACATTGAGTTCCTGCTCACCATGAACTTGGGTTGATTCGCAGAGCGCCGAGTTTGGTCTGTGCTCCTCAGATTTGGGATGGACTCGGTTTTGGCCGGTTCATCCTTTCTTTTTGATCAGGAACGTTGTGACGTCACATCTTGACGTCCATCGGCGTAGGCCTCAAACACCTTGCGGATTTCATCCCGCACTCGCCGGAAAACGGCCATCTTTTCCTCCGCGTTGCCTGAAGCATGGGCCGGGTCCTCAAACGGCCAGTGATGCCTGTTGAGCTGGCCGGGAAACACAGGGCACGCCTGGTCCGCATTGCCGCAAACCGTGATCACTGTCTCGACGGGCTGCGTGAGAAACTCATTCATGTGCTTGGAGTGATGCTGCGAGATATCGATCCCGATCTCTGCCAGCGCCTTGATCGAGAGGGGATGCACGTATCCTGCCGGTTTGCTCCCTGCACTGGCCACGCGGAAAGTGCCTTTGGCTGCCGCGCGCAAAATCCCTTCGGCGATGTGGCTGCGACATGAATTGCCAGTGCAAAGCACCAGAACCAAGGGTGAGTCGGAAAGGGGTTTCATGAAAAATGGGCCAGGGTTTGAGGTGAAAGGATTTTCTTCACAGGCTGGGGCGGGCAACACAAGTCACGGGCCAGGCAATCGGTGTGGCGCGAGGTGAGTTGCACAGCTAATTTGCGTCCTTGGATTTCGGTCGTAACGATCGGGTGCTGACTAATCACCCCCTCCTCGTGCTCCGCCTCAATATCAAAGTCACCTGCGCCGATTGTCGCCGTCGCATCGCTATTGATGGTCGCAGCTTTCCCGCAGTTGGCCGGTGTTCAAAGTCCTCCGCCACCCAAGTGTGCAAGCGCCAGAGCGATTCCTCGCGAAATTTTCCCCCAGAATCAGCAAACCCTTTGTTGATGCGTGCCACCTCCGTGACATGCGCATGAGGCTGCACCTGCGTGCCACCCGGCAGGATCCGCTTCATTTCCGCATCGGGAGCCTCTGCCAGCCCTGCTTGGAACTGATTGAGTTTCATAAGTAAATGATTTGTGTCGGCACCTTCACAATTTGTGAGGAGTGGGTCCGGAATGTAAGGCTGCGCTGACTGGTGCCGCCAAGGCCGCTCCCAGGGTGGGTGCGATCAGATAAATCCACAGTGACGCCCACTGTCCGCACACAGCTGCCGGTGCCAACGAACGCGCCGGGTTCATCGAGGCACCACAAATCGGCCCCGCAAACATGGCTTCCAAGGCCACCACCGCGCCGATGGCCAGCCCTGCCGTAATCCCTTTCTCGCGTGCGCCTGTTGAAACCCGCAAGATCACCAACATGAGCAAAAAGGTCAGCACCAGCTCCAATACGAACGATTGGTAGGCAGGCCCCAGTGGAAGCGTTCCTCCCAAAGTGAGAGCAGATGGGAAAAGAAAGCGCAGAAGCAAACTGCCGGCGAGCGCACCTGCCAGCTGGGCGAGGATGAAGCGAACCACATACTGCCACTCAAACCGCCCTGCCAAGGCAAAAGCCATTGTGACTGCAGGATTGAGGTGCGCCCCGCTGATATCGCCAAACGCATAAATCATGGCTGCAACAATCAGCCCGAACGTCAGCGCGATCCCGGCATGACCAATGGCCTGATGGGTCAGTTGGTCCACCACAATGGCCCCCGTGCCCGCGAAAACGATCCCAAAGGTACCCAAGGCTTCGGCCAGTAATTTATTCACGGGTCGCCTTTTTTGTTTTTGGCGAACAGGATTCCACACCCACACAACACAAACCTCCATCCCGCAGGCTTAACCGCTTTTCAAGCTTGGCCGCATCTCTTCGCAGAGCTGGGTCGGTGTTTTTTCCCAGCTCAAACCTGTCCGCTATGAACTCCAGCAGGGTCTTTGTCTCAGGCTCCAACGCGTAGTATAGCCATTTGCCTTGGCGTCGAACCGACACCAAATCCGCCTGGCGAATCACTTGGAGATGGGTGCTCAGCGTTGACTGGCTCGTTCCAAGCACATCCATCAGTTCGCAAACACACAACTCCCGCCCACGTAACAAGACAAGAATCCGCACGCGGGTGGGATCGCTCAGAACCTTGGCTGTGCGCAATAGGGTTTTCATATCCAATGACTGAACATATCGTAAAAAACCGATATGTATATGCCAAGGAAAACTTTCACATCCACCGTGTCCAAAAAAAGGAGGCACGGATTTTTAGTCCGTGCCTCGTGGTGAAGTGAAAAGAATTTACGTTACTGTCTTGGCCCCTCATTAAGGTTTGTTCTGTGCGACGTACTCAAGAGCCTTAGCGACGTGTTCGGTGGGATCTTTCAAATCGTTATCGGTCTCGATGGCGAGAATTCCGCTGTACTTAGCTTCCTTGAGGGCCGCGAAGAAAGTTTTGAAATTGGTGTCGCCCATTCCTATGAATGTGTCTGTGGCCACATCGCCGTTGTCGGTGTGATTAACCTTTTTGTCCTTAAGATGGATGTCGAACACTCGGCCGTCGTATTCCTTGAACACTTTGGCCGCCTCAAAGCGTGAGCTGGTGATCCAGCCTGCATCTAGGCAGACCCCCATGCGCTTATCGCGATGCTGAAGCAGGTTTTTCACGACAGCCGGGTTTCCATACATGGACTTGATTCCGTGGTTGTGGATGGCGATTTTGATGTCGTATTCCTTGACCAGTTCCTCAAGGTTATCGAGGATTTTGAAATCACCCGGCTCCACCACGATCAGTTTCATGCCCATGAACTTGGCAAACTCGAACAGTTTGCGGTTTTCGTCCTTGTTCATGGATGTGCCCTGCACGCCGAAGGTATAGGCTATCAGTCCGTTCTTTTCCAAAATCTCTTTTTTGCGTGCAGTCTCCTGCATCGGCGCGTTGGGATTCATGTGAGCACCTATCAACTCCAGATACTTGATCTTGTGTTTGACGGCAAACTCGACCACTTGATCGAAGTTCAGGTTTCGAAGCGTCCAGCTTTGGATTCCAAGGTTCAATTGGTAATCCTGCGCCCCGGCAGAGAGGTTGCAAGCGGCCAGCATCAGCAGGCCCGCCAGAAAAGAACGGAGTTTAATCATGGTGACTGAATTGTTTGGAGAATCTCACCCTTCCAACCCTCGGACGTCAAATTGATTATGTTGCATACTTCAGTGGAAAAGAAGCTTTACAGGCAAGTCCGGCAACTTCAGTATCCTAGAATTGGTCGTAGTTTACGCTTATCCCCGGAGCAGACTGCGTCATTTTGTAAGGTTGTTTCATGCAGTTTTACCAGCTCCGGACAGTGAAAATAATTACCAGACTTTTCTCCAAGGCGTTCTCACTCTTACTTCTGATGCTGGGCGCAAATGGGGCCATGCTTCTTGGCTGGCCTGTTGTCCAAGCTTCCCCGCCCCTCAAGGTGGAGTCCTCTATCCAAGGACCGGTTAGCGGATTCGAATTGTACCAAAATGGATTGTACTGGTGGAACACCGGCAATCCCCGTTCTGAAGTCCAAGCTGCTGTACTTGGACAGGTCGGCATCAAGACCCTGGTTGCGGCACGATTTCTCGCACACAACAATACCGCAACGGTTTTTTCCGTTCAGTCCGATTCTGTCCGGGCCCCTTGGCAAAGTGCGGCCCGCACCGAAACATCGCTTTTTTACTTTGGTGATTTTGGGGGAGGTCAGAGGATCTACAGGCGGCCGATATTTGGCGCCGCCTCGACAGATCCGGGAAAGGATTTCAGCGGGATCAATTATCAGGAGGTTGGATCGGTCTTGGTCGAGGGTTCCGAGCTTTACTGGTCAGCACGCGGTGGTGCTGCTGCAGCAGACGGGCAGGTTTGGCTTAAGTCTTTAGCTGGTGGAGCAGGTAGCGTTGGTGTTCTCAGCCTTGGTACTGGCGTTGGTTTGGTCAAAAAAATGCAAATAGTCACGGTGCTCAAGCAGGATGGAACGATTTTTCGCAGTTATCTGTATTTTCTCAACACTGCGGGCCAAGTGTGGCGGATTGGTCTGAGCTCCTTCGGCTTTCCCTTGATCAGTGCACCTTCCATGCTCGCTTACGGTGTGACTGATTTTGACACCCGTCAGGAATCAACCTTGGTGGTTTCCCCCATCGGATTTCACTTGGTCAACGCCACTCGACTTTATGCTGCAACGGGCGTGAACTTGGGGAGCGATCGACTTTCAGGCCGCGTGGTCTCGTTCAATCTTACTGATGGCACGTCATCTAATTTCTATGATTCGCAGGATGTAAATCTTCAGATCACCGGCGTTGTGCTTGATTCGGACCGTATTTTTATCACCCGCACACCGCTCCGCTTCAACCAGGGCACCTTTTCCGGTTGGTCCTATGACAAAGCGAATGCCCAGCTGCTTCGTAAAAATCATCCAGCGGGAGGATCCCTTGTCACCGACCCTGGTTTTGTGAGCATTGCCGTTCTGCAGGAGGGTGGAAACCTTCGGTCCGACGGTCGCTGGCTTTACTATACTCACCAGAATGAGATCAGAAAAATCACAACCGAGGCACCCGCTTTGGCCTTGGATTATCGAGCCGTTGGGCTCGAAGCCATTCAAGCCGTCCAAGATTTCAACAACTCAGTCAAGCTGGTAGCGGGCAAACCAACCTTGGTCCGCGCTTACGCTCAATTGCTGCAAAATACCACCGGTCTAAGCGCGTTTCGATTGGCTGGGCGCCTCCGTGCATTCATTGGCGCAGCACAACTGCCCGGTGAGGCATGGTCGCAAAATGTTCCACTCATTGATGGATCCGCCGACCTCGCCACGCTGCGCGGCGATCTGAATCGCAGTTTCCTTTTTGATCTGCCGGCAGAATGGTTGAATCGGGAAGGTGCGGTTCGTCTTGAGTTTACAGTTAACCCAAACGGCACGGTCCCTGAAACAGGTGAAACCCCTTTGCAGAACAACACGGCAAGCTCAAGTGTGACCGTTATCCACAGAATTGAACCCTGCCTGGTTTTCAATGTAATGAGCAGCACCTTTCCAAATTATGACCCCGGCGCGGCCGATTCGCTGTTCGGTGACATCGTAGATCGTGCTCTGAGTCTGCTGCCGGTGCCGGGTTTCAAATTGTGGATTCGCTCGGGCAGTATCACCAAGCCGGAGTTAACCTCTCTGGGCGTCAAAGGACGATCCTTCACCATGCCCGATGATCAGGATTTTGCGTTGAATCTTCTTGTTGCAGGCCGATTGCTTTCCTCGGATCCTCCCGGCTGTTCCGACACGCACTGGGTGGGGATGTTTCCCACGGAAGTTACCAAATTTAACGGTGTGGGTAACACAAGGGATGCTACTTTCGGGACGACCTTTGGCAATGCCCTGGTGATGCGGATGGGCGCAAATCTGGCTGGTTACCAGGGCGGACCTCAGGGGGGATTTTCCTTGGCGCATGAACTTTCCCATAACTTTGGGCGCAACCACATCAGCACCCCCACCAATTGCGCAACACAGATTCCTGCAAGCCCTTACGACAGCTTCGTAGGAAACCTTTGCACCCTTGGCGTCACCACCAATCTCACCGACGCTGCGGCTCCCATCGGTTATGATTATCGGACAGGGACGCTGATTCTGCCTTGGAAGGCGGCAGACCTCATGACCTACGCCACCAACACTTGGATAACCCCTCAGACCTGGCAAAGGAATATTGATTCCATTCCCGGGGATGCCGCAAAGGCCGCTTCAATCAAGCACAAGGTTTTCGCTTCTGCCCAACCCTCTGACGGCCCTGTATTCTTCGTTCAAGGTCTCTTAAACAGTGCCAGCGACTCAGGGATACTCTTTCCCCTGATCAAAGGCGGGCCTGGAGATTTCGATGCTTCCAAAATCGACGACTCCATTTCTGCCTCTCAGGCTCTTGCCGCTGATTCTCCTTATCGTTTGCATCTGCTCAACGCCGCGAACGAGCTGGTAGTTGATATGGCTGCCGTCCCTACAGGCTATACCGATGGTCCCTCGGAGCATCGTCAACTTTCCCAGTTCGTTCCGCTTGATCCCACAGTGGTTCGTTTGCAACTGTTGAGCAAGGGACGTGTTCTGGCCGAAAGAGCCGCGAGTCCGCACGCTCCTGCTTTGATACTCGCCGCGCCGGTTGTTGACTCGGTCAATCAAATGCTTTCCTTGGGTTGGTCCGCTTCGGATGCTGATAGCGAGACTCTTTTTTTTACTGTTCAGTTTACCGATGACGATGGCGTCACTTGGCAAACCCTGGCGATTCACGAACCTGCTTCAGGCGTTGCGGTTAGTACGAAATTTCTAGGTGAGGGCGACAAATGTAGAATGCGCGTCCTTGCCAGCGACGGGTTCCTGTCCACGATGGAAATGACATCGACTTTCGCCATGCCGAAGCAGGCTCCTCTCATCACACTTGCCGGACTCCGCGACGGACAGAAGCTGCCCTATGGAACCAATTTGCTTGTGCGGGGCTTCGCTTACGATGCGGAGGAAGGTTCGCTTGATGCCTCTTCCATCCATTGGTTGCTGAGCGGACCTGAATCGAGAGCGGGGGTGGGAAACGCTTTCGGCATGTTGAATTTGGCTCCAGGTGACTATGTTCTGGACGTATCCTGCGCCGATTCAGATGGCAATATTGGGCGGACCTCAATGCTTTTTGGCATACTGCCCTTGGTCGTTCGAGACTCTGCAACACCGGTTCTCGATGGCCTTTGTGCGGATGTTGGATATGCCACTGCATCTGCGGTGCGGTTGGCTCCCGACCTGCCCGAACCATCGGTTCATTTTGTGCATGCCGGAGGAGCCCTCTATGTTTGCTTCAATGGTTTGCGTCGCTCCGACGACGGGACCAGTCCGGCTAGTATTAATTTTTACGTGAACGCGGACGGTGCGCCAGATGCCAGCCCTCAAGCGGATGATTACGGTTTTGGAGTTGATGAAAACGGAGTTCCTTACGAATCGCGTGGTGATGGGGTAGGGCTGGCCGCGCAACTGCCGCAGGATTTCAGTGTGAACATTATGCAAAACATTGATACTTGGAGCGCTGAGTTTCTAGTCCCTGAGGCACTTATCGGTGGATGGAATCACGATGCAAAGCTCACCATCCTTTATTTGCGCAACACCTGCCTAAGTATTCCCCTCGTTGGCTGTCTTGAGGTTGCGGATCCTGCTGTCGCCTGGCCGACGGCATCCAGCGTATATCGGCCGGCGAGTTGGGCGTCCGCACGATTCGGGTCTCCTGCGGCGCTGTCCAACCTGGCTCCGGTTGCTGTTACCTCCGGTTTGGGCGTGGTGGCTGTGAGCGAACCTAGGACCGTCGGGTTAAACGGGGCGGGTAGCTACGATTTGAACGGCGATGCGCTGTCCTATCGATGGCTCCAAACGGGAGGCCCTGCCATTACTCTAAATGATTCGGCCGCAATCACCCCGTCCTTCGTCACCCCAAGTCTTGCTTCGGCAGCAACAGTCACTTTCCAACTCATTGTGAATGACTCACAAATTGACAGCGTTCCAGCCGTGGTTTCTCTCACGATTGTGCCTGTAGGTCCCGCTGCACAAAGCGAGAATGGTGCGAATGCGACGACGGCCATGAATCCGGACGGCTCCGCGAAAGTGCAGCTTCGTTGGCCCGGCCCGGTCGGCGACCGGGGGGTGATTCAGGGGTCGACCGATTTGGTGAGCTGGATCAGCCTTGCCACCAATACGGTCACTTTTCTTAACGCTCTTCTCGATGTCGATCTTGAAGCGGCTTCGTATCCCTTCCGTTTTTACCGTGCGGTTTCCTCAGGTGCTGATGTGCCATCCACTGCAGGCATGGCGTTGGAATTTGATGGGGGCGTCAGCCGAGTGGAGGTTCCTCATGAGGCTGCTCTGAACCCTTTTCCCTTCACCGCCTCATTTTGGATGCGAAGCAGCGATGAGGGACTCCAAGCTCATGGATTGGTGAGCAAATACGTGGACGCATCCTTCAACGGTTACTCAGTCTTCTTGTCCGAAGGTAAAGTGCATGGTTGGTTTTTCGGAGATGGTCTGAATCACCTTTACGACGGAGGATTGGGCTTCGATGGTGGTTACGTAGCTGATGGACAATGGCACCATATCGCGCTTGTGGCAGCCCCGGAGGGTGGGCGTCTGCTGGTCGATGGTTCAACAGTATCTTCCTTGTCTTGGACCGGGTTGCCCGCCGGACCAACAACCTCCGCCCCTTTACAGTTTGGCCGTTATGCCAGTTATGGGGAAGGCTTGATCGGCAGCCTTGATGAAGTCGCCATTTGGAATCGCGCATTAACCGACGCCGAGGTTCAGACGGTGATGCATCACGCTTTGACTGGTGCAGAACCGGGTTTGGTGGGATGCTGGCCTTTTGACGAAAGCCAAGGACTTTTCGCTACGGACATCACAAGTCACAACCACGATGGAACGTTGTACGATGGTCCTGTCCGAGTGGAATCGTCTGCCCCGCTTTATCCCTGATGACAACTTGGCCATTGGGAGCGGCGGTCTTTTGTTCCTGCCTGAAAGAGGGCTTGATGCAAAAGTTGAGCAGACCTAACCTGTGCCATGGCCAGAGTTTTGTTGGTAGATGACGAGATCACCATGGTTCAAATGGTGACTGAGTTGCTGCGTGCCGAAGGACACGAGGTTTTTCCGTGCAATAGCGCCCAGCGCGCTCTGGAATCCCTCGAAACCGTTGTGCCTGAGTTGGTCATCACGGATCTTTATCTCGACAAGAGCAAGGCGCACGGCCTTGAGATCCTTCAAAAAGCCCGTTCGCTGAACCCGCCCCCAGTCGTTATTGTTATCACTGGCTTTGGTTCCATCGAGACCGCTGTCGAGGCCATGAAGCGCGGCGCATTCGATTATTTGGAGAAGCCCTTCAAAATTGATGAGCTAAAACTCTGCCTCCAAAGGGCGCTTTCTTACAACGACGCCGTTTCGGAGAATGTTTACCTCCGCAAGCAGCTGAGGACCAAATACCAGTTTAGCCAGTTAATCGGCACTTCGCCCCGGATGCACGACGTGTTCAAATTGATCGAACGCGTGGCGGACACTGATAGCACGGTGTTGATTCTGGGGGAGAGTGGCACCGGCAAGGAGCTTGTTGCACGCGCCCTGCATTTCAATAGCCGCCGACAATTTGCCCCATTTATCCCCATTAATTGCAGCGCCTTGCCGGAGAATCTTCTTGAATCAGAGCTTTTTGGTCATCGCAAAGGATCTTTCACAGGCGCGCTGAACGACAAAAAGGGGCTTTTCCAGGAAGCTGATGGCGGGACTATCTTCCTTGATGAAATAGGCACCATGCCGATGATGCTGCAAAGCCGCCTACTGCGGGTTTTGCAGGAAAAGGAGATTCGCCGGGTGGGCGATAACATCCCGTTCACCGTGAATGTGCGTGTTCTGGCGGCGACCAATGAGAATCTTGAAGAGCGGATCAAGGACGGCACCTTTCGCGAGGATTTGTTTTACCGGCTGAATGTAATCGAAATTTCGCTGCCCAGTCTCGGCGAGCGGAAGGACGACATTCCCCTCCTGGTGTCACATTTCCTCCGAGACAAGGTCCATGCGCGAAGCGGCCGCGAGTTTCAGGTCACTCAAGGAGCCATGGAGGCCATGCAGGACTACGACTGGCCCGGCAATGTCCGAGAACTCCAGAATGCCATCGAACGCGCCTGCGTGCTTTGCGATGATGCCTTGATCACGGTCAAGGATTTGCCCCCGGTTATTCGTGGTAAAAAGGGTTTGGAAATCGAGAGCACCCCTTCTGCGCTCTATCCTCTACAAATTGGAAGAACTTCTGGACCCGCCGCCAAGGGTTATGCCTCCGGCGAGGCCAACGGCCAGCCTTCCACGGCTGGGGTTCCGCTCAACAGGGATGCGGTGCGTCCGGTGGGTTCCCTCAAAAATTTTATGCGTGACCAGGAGGGTACCTACCTGCATCGCGCCCTCGCCCATACCTCCGGCGACAAGGAAAAAGCGGCGGAAATGCTTGGCATCAGCCTCGCCACCCTCTATCGCAAACTGGCCGAGACGGAGGAACCGGTCTGAGCTGGCCAAGCTTCCACCACGTTCGGGTCACGCTATGAGTCTCACCGCCGTCGAACTTTGTGCTGGCGGAGGAGGACAGGCCATCGGCTTGGAAATGGCTGGGTTTAGCCATGCCGCAGCCGTGGAATACGAACCTCACTTCTGCGCGACACTGAGAAAGAACCGGCCTCACTGGAATGTTTTGCAGCAGGACATTAGAAATTTTAGACCACAGGATTTTTCTGGCATCGACCTTCTTGCGGGCGGTGTTCCTTGTCCACCATTCAGCATCGCTGGCAAGCAGCTCGGGGCGGGAGATGATCGTGATATGTTTCCTACGGCATTATCCATCATTCAAAGACTGAAACCACGCGCGGTTATGCTGGAGAATGTTCCGGGTTTGGCTGGCGCCCGGTTTGAACAATACCGCAATACCCTGATGGCGCAGTTAGCCAGGCTTGGTTATCAGCCTGAATGGCAAATACTTCAGTCAGCTAACTTCGGTGTGCCACAACTCAGGCCCCGTTTTGTCTTGATTGCTCTCAAACCTCGGGATGCTGAGTTTTTTGAGTGGCCTACAGTTTCAAATCGAATCGCAACAGTTGGTTCCACGTTGGTTGACCTTATGGGAACCAGTGGCTGGGCAGGTGCGGAGGGCTGGGCTGCTCGTGCCAACCGCATTGCCCCAACTGTGGTGGGTGGTTCGAAAAAACATGGGGGGCCGGACTTAGGACCTACTCGCGCGAAGAAACAGTGGCGCGAGCTTGGAGTAGACGGCATGGGCATAGCCAATGAAGCCCCTGCGGAGAATTTCGCGGAAGATGGCTTGCCGCGTCTGACTGTGCGCATGGTTGCCCGGATTCAGAGCTTCCCCGATGAATGGGAATTTATGGGTGGCAAAACCGCCGCTTACAGACAAGTCGGCAACGCTTTCCCCCCCTTGGTTGCAAAGGCGGTCGGGATCTCTATTCACAGAGCGCTGCTTCGTCAGAGGATTTCCTTGCGCTCGGATCAGGATGCCGCTCAGTTAAGATTGTTGGACAACGCTTCGAATTCCCGTAAATCATGCCAAAACAAAAAGGCTCCAAACAATTAATTCTCGATTATTTGATGGCGAACATCGGGAGAGTCATCGACAGAAACGAGCTTCAGGAAGCATCAGGTTGGCGGGCAGAGTGGGGGCGGCGTTTACGTGAGTTGAGAGACGAAGAGGGCTACCAAATTCTCTCTCATAAAGATCGTTCCGACTTAAAACCTGGCCAATATCTGGTCGAAACAGATAAGCGTCGACCTGCTTTCAAGCGTGGCATTTCAAAAGAGACCATGGCCTATGTTCTCGAAAGGAACGGCTACACATGTCAGATGTGTGGCATCGCTGCCAGCGATATCGATCCTTTCAACGAATCCCGCAAAATTCGACTGGTGATGGGTCATATCATTGATAAATCAAAGGGTGGGGAGGACACGCCCGGCAATTTGCGGGCGGTCTGCTCGAATTGCAATGAGGGTCTTCAAAACGCTGCTCCGCCCAAGCCTGATCGCATACTTCTGCTCTCGCAGATACGAAGGGCCACCATTCAAGACCAGCAGGCTGTGCTTGATTGGCTGTTGACCAAGTTCCGCCGATCTCCATCCAATCCTTCTTGAAAGGCATGCGGTTCTATTATTCGTCGAATTCAGCAGGTGTTTTTGAGTGGAGAATTCCTGTTTACAGGCGGGCTTGGGGAGCTATTATTGGCAACCCAACAGGAACACGCACATGAAAAAAATTGAGGCCGTCATCAAACCCTTTCGTCTGGAACAGGTCAAAGAAGCGCTCGCCGAGATCGGTGTGCAGGGCATGACGGTTATTGAAGTCAAAGGCTTCGGGCGTCAGAAGGGTCACACCGAAATTTACCGCGGCAGTGAATACGTGGTCGATTTTCTTCCGAAGATCAAAATCGAGCTGGTGGTGTCCGATGGTGAAGTGAGCAGTGCTGTGGACGCCATCATTAAGGCAGCCAAGACGGGCAAGATCGGCGACGGCAAGGTTTTCGTCAGTTCCATCGAAAACGCCATCCGAATCCGCACCGAAGAAACCGGTGATGCCGCCGTTTAAGCCACGCCAACCCAATTTCTCCGCAAAACCGCGCACGGCAAGCATGCTTTGATGGCGCGCTGAAAGTTGTTCGTCTTTTTCCTGACCTGGTTTGTGAAATAGATTGACAGCTGTTATCGGAATAATGGGCGAAAGCTTAACTCTTTTTTCTCCTCAAAATCGTAACAAAAGCCCTATTTTACTGGGGTTTTGAGGCTGTGAATAACTCGCGAATAACTTTGAATAGGTTTCCCTAGCCAGAGGGGCCGAACTCCCCTACTACTTGGCGCATACCGATAGTGAGATGCCGATAGCAGGATGAATACTCGGCTCTGGGTCTGGTTGAGTGGTCGAATATTTTGTAATACGTTGAAATGAAGATACTTGCACAGTTTATTTGTTGGGGGATCAAGCATCTGTCATGCCGAGCATCGGCACAGGGTTTTGTCGGGTTGGGCGGGACGGTTTTGCACAGCAAAACAGCGTGACAAACCCGTTACTTTAACCAGTGAATAAAACAGCCTTTCTGGAACAAACCGACATGGAACTTGCAGGAGCAAAAATTTGGGCCAGTGCCCAGCAATTGTTACAAAGTTTGTTGTCTGAAGAGATTTATAAGCTTTGGTTTGCCCCTATTCGTGTTTCTGAGTCCACCGCCGATAAAATCGTGCTCGAAGTCGAAAACGACTTTTGGAAAATGTGGTTGGCCGACAATTATATGGGGCTGCTGAAGGATTCCCTCTGCCACGCTGCCTCCAAGCCCATCGAAATCGAGTTCAAAGTGGCCAGCCGCGACGGACAAACCGTCCCAGCTCTTTCAGGCAATGCAAATTTGTTTGAGGATGCCACGATCACGGAAGTCGTCGCTGAACGTGGCACGCCCACTCACCGCGATGCTATTTTCAACCCGAAGAATACCTTTGAGACCTTCGTGGTCGGAGAGAACAGCAGTTTTGCTCATGCGGCCGCTCTAGCAGTTTCCCAAGCCCCGGGCAAATCGTACAACCCTCTCTTTTTGTATGGTGGAGTGGGTTTAGGTAAAACCCACCTTCTACACGCCATCGGCCAGCATGCCATGAGCTTGCGTAAAAGCCTCAAGGTGGCCTACGTCTCAAGTGAGAAATTCACCAACGAATACATCGACGCCATTCAGAACAATCAATTGGCCAAATTTCGTCGGCGTTACCGCCAGCCGGACTTGCTGTTGATCGACGATATTCAATTTTTGGCCGGGAAAGAGCGGATTCAGGAGGAGTTTTTCCATACTTTCAACACTTTGCACGAAGCCCACAAACAAATCGTGCTGACCTGCGACTGCCCCGTGGGCGAATTGAAAAATTTGGAACACCGCCTTGTCTCTCGTTTTGAATGGGGTCTGGTTACTGATTTGCAGCCGCCCGACATTGAGACCCGCACGGCCATTCTTCGCAAAAAGGAACGGACCATGGGGGTCACCCTGCCAGATGGTGTCATTAATCTCATCGCTTCTCGTGTGCGTGCCAATGTTCGCCGTTTGGAAGGCGCGCTGATCAGGGTGGCGACTTTTGCCATTCTTTCCGGCAAGCCCATGACGGTCGAGATCGCCGAAGATTTGCTCCGTGGTGTCCTGGCTGAGGATGGGCGCGTCACCTTAAGCATAGACATCATTCAGAAAAAGGTGGCGGAGCACTACGACATCCGCATGGCGGACATGACCGGCAAGCGTCGCCCGGAGAACATTGCCTTTCCCCGTCAGATCGCCATGTATCTTTCCCGTCGGCTTACCGATCGGTCCCTCCACTCCATCGGTGATGCTTTTGGCGGGCGTGATCATGGCACGGTCATGCACGCATGCCGCAAAGTTCAGGACAGAATGGAAGTCAGCCCTGAAGTTCGTAAAGCGGTTCAGCAATTGGAACGCGTCCTTATGCGATAACTTGGAAACCGGCTGCGGCGGCGCGCAGTTGTAATCCAGTTCAAATACTCGAGAGTTCTTGACGTTCAGACGCTCAAGCATCATTGTGTGTCAGATTGTCTCATTTTGGAGGTGGGACGCACTATGATCCGCTCATTCGCTTTCACCACTCAGGGTCGCTTGCATTCGCAGGATATCGACCTATTCCTGATGCCCACCCTTTTGGCGGATACCAATCTGTTCCTCTGGGTGGATCTGGAAAAGCCCACTGATCCTGAGGCCCGCCGGATTTTAGAGGGTGTTTTCCATTTTCACCCGTTGTCGGTTGAGGATTGCGTAAGCGCATCCTCCTCACCCAAGGTCGATGAGTATTCCCCCAAAGAAGGTGATCAATTTGCGCCCTACCTGTTTATTGTGATCCATGCTGTGGATTACAGCCGGTCCGACGGAGTATTTGCCACGAGCGAGCTGAATTTTTTTCTCGGGAAAAACTTCTTGGTCACCTTCCACGAGGTTCCTCTAAAATCGGTGCATCATGTGGAAGACCGCTGCCTGCGCAGCACCGTACACATTGCCAGGGCTCCTGATCGAGTGGCTCACAGCCTTTTGGACGCGATCGTGGACAACTACAAACCTGCTCTGGAAGAGTTATCGCTGGAAATCGCCGCCTTGGAGGAGGAAGTTGTCCAAGCCTCGCACCCAAAGCAACTCACGCGGATCGTGCAGTTAAAAAAAGAAGTGCTGCATTTGCGGCAAATCATCGGCCCCCAGCGGGAGGTTTTGGCAAGGTTTGCCGCAGGAGAGTTCAAATTGATCCGCGCCCACATGGTTCCCTATTACCGGGGGGTGTACGACGGGTTGTTCAACATCTCAACGCTTGCCCAGAGCTATACGGACAGCATCACCGGTTTGTTGCATGTCTACCTTAGCATGAGCTCAAATCAAACGGGTGAAGTGGTCAAACTGCTGACACTGATCACTGTAATCACCACGCCGCTCATGGTGATTGGCACTTGGTATGGGATGAATTTCGAGGGAATGCCGGAATTGCATTCAAAGCATGGGTATTTAATCGCCACGTCGATCATGGTGGTCACCACCGGGCTGACTTTTTGGTATTTTAAGAAACGGCGGTGGATGTGAATTGCTTTTCGGGAATTAACAATCACCATGCCTCCCGTTAAATCCACTTTCCTGGATAAAGTGCTCGGCCAAATCGGGCGCCTTGATGCCCAAGGCTTGCAGGCTGTGGTCCATCGCCTGGCCCGCGAGCGCAGCTTTCTTGAAACGCTTTTTAACACGATTGAGGATGGCGTGCTAGTGGTGGATGAGCAGGGTCGCATTCTTTATTTCAACGAGGCTTCAACCCGTCTGCTAGGCCTCCCATCAGGCTCGGAAGGGGAACCGGTTCAGAAACATTTCCCAGAGCTGGACTGGGAAACATTATCGCGCCTTGATGCCCAGGGAGGGACGCGCGTTATCCGTCAGGAATTTGAGGTTCACTATCCTCAATTAAGGTTCATTCACCTCTATGCCGCCCCCTTGGATGGGGAGCGCAGTGGTTCAGCCGGCGTAGCCCTTATCTTGCGCGATGCCACGGAAGCGCGCCAGAAGACCTTTGAAGCCATTGAATCCGAGCGGGTGCAGGCCTTGACTTTGTTGGCGGCCAGCGTGGCCCATGAAATTGGCAACCCTTTGCACGCCTTGCATATTCATCTTCAATTAATGGAGCGCGAGGCGCGTAAACTGAGAATCAAACCCGTCGCTCCGGTCAAACCGGGGAGATTCCGGCGAGTGGCCCTTGGCATGCGCACTGAGCCGGAGGTTGATCGCAGCGCGGAAAGTCTGGACAAGCTGGACGAATACATCCGCGTTGCCAAAGGCGAGATTACCCGGCTTGATTACATCATTACTCAGTTTCTGGAGGCATTGCGCCCGCGTCCGCTTCAGACCGCCATGACCTCGCTGAATGAAATTGTGCGGGAAACGGCTGATCTCTTGCGGCCCGAGATCGAGAATCGCGGACAGAAATTGATCGAGAAGCCATCCCCTAACCTCCCCCTGGCCCCCTTGGATCGCAGCCAAATCAAACAGGTTTTGGTTAATTTGATTAAAAACGCCATGCAGGCAATGGCCCAGGATGGGTGCCTTACTTTGCAGACCGGGACATCTTCAGCAGGCGTTTGGGTTGCCATTTCGGACACGGGTTCAGGCATCCCTCAAGAGATGCTCAATCGTATTTTTGAGCCGTTTTATACGACCAAAGCCAAGGGCAGCGGTTTGGGTCTGATGATAGTCCAACGCATCGTGAGGGAGCACAATGGCCGGATTGATCTTGAGAGCCATGCCAATGTGGGGACAACTTTCCGTATTTGGTTCCCAACAGGTGAAAAACGAACGCCGCTGCTTGCTTCGAATACCGGCTTGGCTGGGGAAGAAACGACATGAATCCACAATTGCTAATCGTCGATGATGAGAAAAACCAACGCGAAGGTTTACGTGCCGCTTTGGAGGATCACTTTGACGTGTACCTTGCCGACGCTGCTTCTTCGGCGCTTGAGTTATTAGAAAAAGAACATTTTGATGTGCTGTTAACTGATTTCCGCATGGCTAATGAGGATGGTCTTAAGCTTATCGCAAGAGCCAAATCATTACCCAAGCCGCCGGTGTGCATTCTCATGACGGCTTACGGTTCGGAAGAGCTTGCTGTGGAAGCTATTAAGAGAGGTGCTGATGATTACGTGCCGAAGGCCAAGATGCAGATTGAGGAGTTGGAATTTCGCATCAACAGGGCACTGCGTTCCCGAAAACTAGAGACCGAAAATACGTCGTTACGCCAGCAGTTGGACACTAAATTTGGATTGGAAAACATCATCGGCCAGTCGCCACCGATGTTGGAGGTCTTCGATATTGTCAAACAAGTGGCCCCCAGTCAGGCCACCATCCTGATCACCGGCGAGAGCGGTACAGGCAAGGAACTCATTGCCAAAGCGATCCACCAGCTCAGCAGCCGCTCCAAGGGGCCGCTGGTCACCGTCCATTGTGGAGCCTTGCCGGCAAACCTGCTGGAAAGTGAACTCTTTGGCCATGAGAAGGGTTCATTCACAGGAGCCCATGAGCGCCGAATTGGAAGGGTGGAACAGGCCCAGGGCGGCACGTTGTTTTTGGATGAAATCGGCGAGATCGACCCAGTCACACAAGTAAAACTGCTGCGAGTGTTGGGTGAACGCACCTTCGAGCGAGTGGGTTCGGGGCGCACGCTGTCTGCGGACATCAGGTTGGTGTCTGCCACCAATAAAAACCTTGAGCAGATGGTCAAGGCAGGCACCTTTCGTGAGGATCTATTCTATCGGCTGCGTGTGATTCAGATACCCCTCCCGGCACTGAGGGAAAGGCGTGGCGATGTTCCTTTGATCGCGCGCGCTTTCCTTAAGGAATTCGCAGCCGAAAACGCGAAGATCATCGCTGATTTCGAGCCGGAAGCCATCGACGCCATACTGAAATACAACTGGCCAGGAAACGTTAGGGAGCTCAGGGCTGCGCTGGAACATGCTGTTGTATTATGTCGTCGAGATAGGATTGCCCTGCGTGATCTGCCGGCTTCTGTGCGGGAGGCCGCGCCCATGCAACCGTTAAATTCTATCCTGGAGCCGTCAATTCCCGCCTCCCCATCACTCACGGTCCAAGAGGCAGAGAAACAGCTCATGATTCGAGCCTTGCAGGAATGCGGCGGCAACCGGACAATCGCCGCCAAGATGCTGGGCATGAGCCGACGCACTCTCCATCGAAAATTGCATGTTTACCATCTGGAAGGATTTTAATTGAATGAGGCCTGGACTTCAGGAATGGATTCACAAGTTTGAGGAAGGCAGCGGCGTTCGCACCCTCAAGATTGGGTTGCTTTGGATTTTGCTGGTTGGCTTTACTGCGGTCTATGATCTGCGCCAAATGCGGAATTTTTCCGCTCCGGAAGCCATGGATCAAGCTCAACTGGCGCGCAATCTGTCGCAGGGCAGGGGGTTTACCACCCGGTTCATCCGGCCGCTGAGTGTCGCCATGATCCTTCGCCACAAGGCAATGGATGGCGCAGTTCTTTTGAATACGGATCACCCCGACATTTCTAATGCTCCAGTTTACCCCTTGATTCTGGCGGGACTCATGAAAGTACTGCCATTCAAGTACGAGATTCGTGAGCAGGATCCATTCACGCGATACCAGCCGGAGTTTTTCATAAATATTTTCAACCAACTGCTCTTTTTTGTCCTCCTCTGTCAGGTGTTTTCCGTTGGTCTCCGGCTTTTTGATGGTCCGGTGGCTTGGATGTCGGTTTTCCTTTTGGTAGGGGCCGATTTAATCTGGCAGTACGCGACTTCCGGTCTTTCCACCATGCTAATCATGGTGCTTTTCATGGGCATCATCCAACGATTAATCAGCTTGGAGGAAGAGGCACGGGCCGAGGTGCCTGATCGTCGGCGCATTTTCGGCCTCGCTGCCGCAATCGGCCTCCTTTTGGCCCTTGGAACACTGACAAAGTACTCCTTCGGTTGGTTGATTATTCCGGTTTTAGGCTACATGGTTTGGGTAGCCGGGGTGAATCGTAGGCCTGCCACACTGACGACCGCAATTTTCATGCTTCTGATTGTTTCCCCGTGGTTGATGAGGAATTACCATTGGTCAGGGGCATTTTTTGGCACGGCGGGATTCACGATTCAAGAGGCGACCGAGCAATTCCCTGGCACACGGCTTTTGCGCAGCATGCCTCAGGATTTAGGTTCCTTTCTAAAACCAATGGTTCCCGCTCATTACGTACGTAAACTGGTCGTTGAAGCCAATTCCATCATCGCAAAGGATATTCTCTCTCTGGGTGGATCCCTCGCCACGTTGTTGTTTGTTCCTGCGATGATGATTTCCTTCAGCAATCCTGCCCTCAAACGATTGCGTTGGTTCCTTTTGGGATCAATTGTTGTTCTGTTAGTGGTTCAGGCTCTCGGGCGCACAGGCATGGGAAGCTTGTCACCCATCATCAATCCAGAAAATTGGCTAATCCTGGCCGCACCCCTCCTTTTGGTCTTTATAAGTGCGATTTTCTTTATGCTTTTGGACCAGGTTCAGTTTCCCTTTCCGCAGTTGCGTCCTGTTGCGATTGCTGCATTTTGGTGTTTTTGCTCACTGCCATTAATTCTGGGTCTGCTTCCTCCAAAAAAATCCCCCGTGGTCTATCCACCGTACTTTCCTCCTATTATTCAAGAGTGCTCGCAATGGCTGAATCCGAAAGAACTACTCATGACTGATATGCCCTGGGCCACTTCATGGTATGGAGACCGCCCTGCCATGTGGCTTAGTTTGGATGCCGGAGCCGAACGTGGGGGGGATTTTTTCAGGGTGAATGATTTCATGAAACCAATTAATGCGCTTTACCTTAGCCCGATTTCAACCGATGTGAGGTTCTTGACGGATATACTCAAGTCGCCGGATCATGCTTGGGGCCGATTTGCTGCGGATGGTTTGAAGGGGGCGGTGCCTGCGGGCTTTCCTCTCAAGAACTCATCCAGAGTATTTTTCCCTGATCAGGTCTTTTTAAGCGACCGGGTGCGTTGGAAAAGCGGCCAGTAGTGGGTCATTCATCGAAGAGTTTGCTCAACTGCTGAAGTGTGTTAACCTGTTGGCCGTAAAGATGTGCCAGATTGTGCTGGTGAACTTTTTTAATATTTGACATCCTAATCGGATAAGCCGTACAACCTGCTCAAAATCAACTCGGAAGGTTTTGGGGGGAAACTCGTTGAACAGGATTTAAGTGTATGAACGAAATGATTAAGATCGCTGGTTTGGCTGTAATTGGAATTGCAAGCGTCCACTCTGCTCAGGCACAGATGGTAGCAACTGACAGTTCCAAGCCGTGGAGTGTGTCAGCCGCTCTTCGCGGTTTTTATGATGATAACTACGCTACCGCGCCCAACAGTGCTGTCGCCGGTGTCAATCGCAAGCAGGAGAGTTTTGGCTATGAAATTACCCCTGGTGCCAATCTGAATTTGCAGTTGGAGCAGACGACCATTAGTTTGGGCTACGTCTACAGCTACCGCTATTATGAGAACCGCCCTGAAAACAAGGCTGATCAATCTCACTCTTTCAACGCAAAATTGGAGCACACTTTCAATTCACGCCTCAAACTGAATGTCAGTGATTCTTTTGTTTCCGCCCAAGAGCCCCTCCTCATCGCGGAACCAAATGGGTTTACACCCAGCCCGATCCGTTCGAATGGCGACAATATTCGTAACACAGGAAAAATTGGTTTGAACGTGGGTGTCACTGAGGAGCTTGAGTTTGTTCCCACATACACCAATACCATTTACGACTACAGCGACAAAGATCTGAATCCCGGCGACCTCAGCCGCAAAGCGCTGCTAAACCGGATGGAGCAGAGCTTTAGCTTGGATGCTCGTTACCTCATTCAGCCTAAGACTTTTGGCGTGTTGGGTTATGCGTACGGCATAACCGAGTATGACAACTCTGACAACATCAACCCCAATTTTCCAACTGTAGCAGGTTCCCTGCTCATTCCGTCCGACTCACGCGACCAGACCAATCACAAAGTCTATGTGGGGGTTGACCATGACTTCAGCTCACAATTCAGTGCGAGCGTCCGTGTTGGCGCGAGGTTTACCGAGTACTCCAACGCGATGCCTGGTGCTGATGATAACAAAACCAGCCCCTATGTGGATGCCAGCATGACATATACTTATGCTCCTGGTTCTTTGATTCAAGCGGGTATCAAAGTGGACCACGCTGCTTCTGATGTGGGTGCGATTGATGGGAAAAACCCAGTCACAGATACTGAATCCGTTCTTTTCTACGTCCAAGTCACCCATAAGTTGACTGAGAAGCTCACTCTCACCGCATTGGGTCAGTACCAGCACGCCAAGTATCAGGGCAGCACCTTGGATGGTCTCGGTGACGACTTCTATAATGCAAGCGTCAGCTTGGATTATCAGTTCACCAAATGGTTGTCTGCTGAAGCAGGTTACACTTACGACAAGCTTGATTCTGAATTGGAAACTTTCTCGAACCCCCAGCCTCGCAGCTACGATCGTAACCGCGTTTACATCGGTGTTCGTGCCACTTACTAAAGATTCAGTTTGAACATTTCCACGGAGGCTGAGATCATAACTCTCAGCCTCCTTTTGCTTTATGGATGTTACGAGTACTTCCCCTGTCGGTCAGTCGCCTGAGTCGAAACTGCATTTTTTGGATTATTGGCGGATCATCCGGATCCGCAAAACAGTTATTTTAGCCGTGTTTTTGCTGGTTGTCATCACCACCACAGTGATGACTTTGGTTCTGAAGAAGACTTATATGAGCACTGCTCGTATCGAAGTCGGGCAGGACATGGGCGATATCGCGCTTTTGATGCAAGGCGGGCAGACGGCATCACACTACGATCCATTCTTCATCCGTACTGAGTTTGAGAAAATCAAGGCCCAGTCTGTGCTGAGCAATGTGGTTGTTGAGCTAGGGTTGGCCGATATTTGGTCCAAAACTTACGCCACTTCTGTACGGCTGACCACGCAGGAGACCATCGACATTCTCAAAAAGGTCATCGATACCCAGGAAACCCGCAATACCAGCCTTATTGAAATCAGGGCTTTTAGCGAGGATCCCAAGGAAGCCGCTGCCATCGCCAATAAAGTGGCTGAGGTTTACCAACGTCAACGCTTGGAAAAGAGCCGCAAGCTTTCCCAATCTGGCATCGAAGCATTTAAAGCGGAGTACTCGAAGCAATCAAACGTGGTGCTATTGGCTCAGGTTGAAGTAGATAAGCTTCGCAAGCAGTATCAAATCTCGGATATGGGAGACAGCTTGTCACAAACCACCCTCGAGCCGGAGACCGTGCGGGCTATTGAGCGTGATCGTATCCAGGCAGATCAAACTTATGCGCAGCTAAGCACACTTTATAAGGGCCTGAAGGAAATGAACCGAGTTGACCAACGCCGTGCCATTCCCGTCGCATGGCCGGATGAGGCTTTGACTCGTTATACCCAGGACTTGGGCAAGGCCGAGCAGATGCTTTCTCAAGCGCTTAAGGAATACGGCGAAGAACACCCTCAGGTGAAGCAGCTTATGGCCATGATTAAAACCGTGGACCGACAGATCGAAGATCGGGTTGATGGGGTGCTTAGTGGCTTGGAAGTTCGTGTTAAGAGTGCCAAAGCTGTGGTGGACGAGCTGGCGGCCCACCTTGAGGCGGCCAAGAAAAAGGATACGGACATGATGGAGAAGTACCGCCCCTACTTCGCCGCGAAGCGTGATTTGGAAAATAAGCAACGGATGAACGAGCAAATGTCTGCCCGTATCATGCAGGAAACGATCGATTCAAAGATTCCCAGAACGGGCATGGTGGAAATTCATGATCCCGCGCTGCCGATCAGTAAACCGGTGCGCCCCAACGTTACTCTTAATATTATCCTTGGCGTGGTTGTTGGTTTGGTAATGGGTTTCGGTTTGGCATTCTTCATCGAGTATCTCGACACTAGTGTTAAGACCATTGATGACGTCGAGCGCGCCTTGCAATCCCCCGTGCTGGGAGTTATCCCCCAAAACGTTGGGTCGCTTTTGGAAGAGGGTGTCGACAGCCCACATGCCGAAGCGTACCGCGTGCTACGCACCAATATCCTGTTTAGTCGCAAAACGGACAAGGCCAGCACTATCACTGTGGTTAGCGGTGGAGCAGGTGAGGGTAAATCCACCACCATCTTCAATCTGGCCACGATTTTCGCTCAAAATGGTTCGCGAGTTCTTCTGGTCGACTCCGACTTGCGACGCCCAAGCTTGCACAAGATTTTGAATGTCTCCAACTCCATGGGGCTCACCAACTTCCTGATGAAACAGAATACCATCGAGGAAGTGGTGCAGCGCACGCCGGTGCCTCTGCTGGATTTCCTGCCCAGCGGCAAGCTGCCCTCAAGTTCATTGGGCGTTCTGAATTCTGTGCAAATGCGCGATTTTATGGTCAAAGCCAAAGAGCGCTACGACTACGTGTTTTTTGATTCACCTCCCATCATGGGCGTGAGCGACGCCTCCGTTTTGGCCAGCGAAGTGGATATCTCCATTCTGGTCATCCAATACCGCAAATACCCGCAAGCCATGACCATCCGTGCCAAACAGATGGTCGAAAAAGTCGGGGGCAATCTGCTGGGGGTGGTGCTGAACAACATCAACATCTCTCAGGATTCGTACTACTACTATTACAGCGGTTATTATTACGATTATTACTCCAAGCAGGATGACAATGATCCGACATCTGGCGGCGGGAAAGGTGGGGCTAAAGGGTCCAAAGATGGCAAATCAGCCAAATCGACCGATCGTGCCGCTCTCGACATCAAGCCAAAGTATTGATTTGCCACAGTCCCACACACAACCTCTGCCCTCTATAATGAAACAGTTGCGAATTCTGCTGCCTATTGTCTCTTGTCTTTTGCTGGTCATGGCCCTGACGGGTTGTGAGACTACCGGTGCCAACTCTGTAACCACGGGACTGCCTGTCGATCAATCTGCGGTTGCTGCCGCAGGCGCGCCCGCCAAAGTGAGTTCCGATATCCTGCAAGTGGGTGAAAAAATCACGATGGAGTTTACCGACACCACAGCGCCGATTTCCCCGATCACACAAGTAATTCGCGAAGATGGCACATTGAGTCTGCCCTTTAACCTGACCGTTTCCGCTGCCGGGAAGACCAAGGGTCAGCTCGCGGCCGAGTCGCGGGATCTTCTTGTGCCCAAGTATTATCGGGGGATTACGGTGATTGTTAAAACCGAAGACCGCGTCTTCTTTGTTGGCGGCGAGGTCAAGCGGCCGGACCGCATTGTGTATGCCGGTGAAGTTACGGTGTTGAAAGCCATCCAGTCCGCTGGAGATTTCACTGATTTTGCTGACAAGACCAATGTCCAACTAACGCGGCTTAACGGACAAAAAGCCACGATTAATTGCAAGAAAGCCCGGAAGGACGCCAAGCTGGACCTGCCGGTTTATCCAGGGGACATCATTCATGTTCCTAGGGCCGTTTGGTCTTGGTAATGATCTCCCTCCAGCTTTTGCGCGGGAATTCGGCTGGCCAAGTGATTACGGCCAGCCGTTTTCCTTTTTTGATTGGCCGTTCTGTTGAGTGCTGTCTGCGCATGGAGGAGACTGGTGTCTGCGGCACCCATGCCCGTCTTGTTTCCGCGCCAGACGGCTATCATATCGAAGCACTGGATGGGGCAGGGGTGTACTTGAACCAAGCCGCTGTACAATGTGCTCGGCTTAGGCAGGGTGATCTCATCGATCTGGGGGCTGTGAGGTTTAGATTTTGGCTCTCGCCAGTTCGTCAACCGGGACTTGTTTTGTCCGAAGGTCTGACATGGCTTTTATTGGGTTTAAGTGTCGCTGTTGAAATTTGGCTGATCTTTAAGGTTCTTCCCTGACGGCACTCGTTGGAATCTTTTTGCCCGCAGTCTTCTGTTTCAGGCATCATAAGGCTTGATGAGCGGGTTTTATCGAGAGTTAGTGCGTCCATGTTTGTTCCGGTTTGAATCGGAAGTTGTGCATAATGCGACGCTGGAAGGTCTGCGCCTGATTTCGCAATCGCAGTTTTTACTGAAAGCCATGCGCGCCATTTATGGTGCTGATCCTCTGCCGGTTAAACTTTGGGATTTTACTTTTCCAAACCCAGTGGGACTCGCTGCCGGAATGGACAAACAAGCCGCGGCTGTGCCGGTTTGGGAAGCGATGGGCTTTGGTTTTTGTGAGTTGGGCGGCGTTACATGGCATGCCCAACCGGGCAATCCCGCTCCGCGCATGTTCCGTGCTTTGCGCAGTGAATCGCTGGTCAATCGCATGGGTTTTAACAATCCAGGAGCGGAGGTCTTCGCGGCCAACCTCGCCAAGTGGCGGTGCTCAGGCCTTTGGCCTAAGCATCCAGTGGGGGTAAACCTCGGCAAATCCAAAATCACCCCTCTGGACAAAGCAGCCGAAGATTACGCCGAATCCTTGCGGGCCGTCTGGCCGCATGCTGATTTTTTCGTGATTAACGTCAGCTCTCCCAATACTCCCAATCTGCGCCAATTGCAGGATCGTGCCGCTTTGGATGAGATTTTGACCGAAGCGCAGGCAGTCAATCGACAACAAGCCCTGCTCTCTGGGCGTGCGGCCAAGCCGCTTTTGGTAAAAGTCGCGCCCGACCTTTCTTTTGATGCTCTTGATGAAATTCTCGAATTGGTCGCCCCACGAGAGCTTTCCGGCATCATCGCGACCAATACCACCATAGATCGTCCGCCCACAACTGATGCTGCCACTCGTTCCATTTACGATCAGCAGGGAGGCTTGAGTGGTCGCCCTCTGCGCCATCGCAGCACTGAGGTGATCCGTCACCTCCACCGCCAAACCAAAGGTAAAGTGCCGCTCATTGGTGTTGGTGGTATTTTTTCAGCCGCCGATGCCCTGGAAAAACTCCAGGCAGGCGCCACTTTGGTGCAAGTATACTCTGGATTAGTTTACGAGGGGCCCGGCCTTGCGAGTTCTCTGGTGAGAGGCTTGATTGCCGCCTCCGAAAAATCCTGGCAAAGCACTTCTTTCCCCCTTTGAAGGAAGGGGTGTCCTTTTGCCCCGCATTTAAGGTAGGGTATCCATTCGGATTCGAGTGGAGACATTCACTACCCATCCCAACATGAAAAAGACCGACAAGAAACCCGCCAAGGAGCTTTACGAACAATTGCGCGTCCTCACCTGCGAACAGCTGTGGGAGAATGAAGTTGCGCGTTTCGACAAAGCCACGCCCAAGGAGCGAAGCGAGAGGGTGGGCCTCATACGAGCGGTGGGCGTAGTTTTCTCCGAAATCGGCAATCCAGAACAGAAAGCCCGAGTGCGTCCGTGGCTCCGCAATTTGCTCAACGATCCTGATGAGAAGATCCGCCGTTACGCCATGACTGCGATGCCCAAACTGGGCGCGGGGCAGGGCGAGGAGACTGACTTGTTGGCCTTGCTCCGCACCACTCAAAATCAGCGCGAGAAAAAGTTTTTAGGCCAGGCTCTGGAAAAGATCGGCGGCACAGCCACCTTGGAAGAAATGGGCGGCATGGGCGGTGGTTTCTCCCTGCAAACCGAGCAGAAGGTTAAAGCCAGTCTCGCCCGAAGCCAGACGCCCAGCTCCATCAGAATGGACCGCGCGCTGACCGATTTTGTGGGCTTGCGCATTCATCTGCATGGCCGCTATGGCCTTGAACAGATTGTACGCAGCGAGGTTGAAGAACATGTCCGCGCCAAAGGGCAATTCCGCATGTCGGAAGTTCGCAGCGGACTGGTGGTACTCATACCCGTCAAAGCCTTCACTCTGGCCGATATCTATGCTCTGCGCTGCTTCGGAACACTTGGCTTTGTTTTGGGCGCAGTCAATGTTGGGGACGAAGCCGGGGCCATCGAGGCTCTGGCGAAAATCATCACCTCCATTCCTTCCTGGAAGCTGCTGAAAACTTTCACCGATGGGCCGGTCCGTTACCGGCTGGATTTCATTTCCAAAGGCCACCAGCGCGGTGCGGTGCGTCTTCTCGCCAATCGCGCCTATGAAATGTGCCCAGAGCTTCTCAATGATGCCAGCGAGGCTCCATGGTGTATTTCCATCGAGACCACTGATCAAGGGGAGACTGTCGAATTGCGTCCAAAACTGTCGCCTGACCCGCGTTTTGCCTATCGGCAAAAAGATGTGCCAGCCGCTTCCCATCCTCCTTTGGCCGCCTGTATGGCCCGCCTTGCGGGCAGCATGGAAAACGAGATCGTGTGGGATCCGTTTTGCGGTTCAGGCTTGGAGCTTATTGAAAAAGCCATGCTGGGCGGAGTCTGCGAAATGTATGCCACCGACCGCAGCCAGGAAGCCCTCGACATCGCCAAAGCCAATTTTGAAGCCGCGCCGGTTCTTTCCATCGTGCCTTCGTTCACCTGCTTGGATTTTCGGGATTTTATCAAAGTCAAAGGCTTGGGGCATAACACCGCCAGCCTTATCATCACCAACCCACCCATGGGGCGAAGAGTGGCGGTGGCTGATTTGCGCCGTTTGATCGAGGATTTATTCTCCGTGGCCAATGCCGTGCTTCGGCCCGGTGGAAGGCTTGTTTTCGCCAATCCCTTGCAGCTTATGAGCCAGCACGCCTCACTTAGAATGCACTCCCGCCAAGTGGTGGATTTTGCAGGGTTCGATGCCCGGCTTGAGGTATATGTCAAATCAGAGTTGCCGGTTCCGCAGAAACGACCAAAAAGAGCGTGACCTGCTCTCACGCGAAAGATGCTAATTTTGAGGAGTGGAGGCAGGAGGTGTTGTCGCATCCAAGGCGTTTTCCAAGCTCACCAATCGTTGGATTAATCCGTTGTAGCGAGGGTAGGCATCTTTTCCATGCTCCGCATATAATCCGAGGTACAAAACCTCCCCGCCCGCGCGACTTCCAAAAGGCGGTTCAGGAATCGGAAACCCATGCGCTCGCAGACGCGGCCCGGCGATCATGAGGAGCAAAGTGCAATGACTTTGTCGAGCTTCGGCAAGATCTCTTAATCCGTCCTCTAGTATTTCTCCTCCGGGAAGGTGCTCAAACATTTTGCGCGCCTTTCAAATAGGCTTCCAGCGCGGCGAGATAAGCATCCTCATCAAGGGCAGGAAAGTAGATGAGGCTGGCACGGATGGCCCCGTGATATTTTAGCGAGCGCCTGGCCGATAAAATCGTAGTGGAGCACCCTCAAGCTTGTTGGATTTTCCAATCCCGCCGGTCAGGTAGCATCGACCTTCCGTACGGGCTTTGGCTCCGAGCTTCTAGTGGAACTCCATCAGCTTGGGTTGAGTTAAAGTCAGCTGCACTGTTCTGTGATAGTATTCTGCCTCCTCAAGGCCAAGCCCAACGCTCAAAACTGCGCGCTTGAAACTAAGCCTATTCCTTGGATGATTAGTGGGTGATCAAACGACCCCTATTCATTGGAATTGATAGCGGCACTCAATCCACCAAAGTGTTGGTGGTTGATGGCAAGAGCGGCCGCGTCCTTGCAAGTGCCTCGGAAGCATACGGCCTTATAGAAGGACTGGCTCCAGGTGCCAAGGAGCAACACCCCGATTCCTGGCGTGTCGCCACTGCCAAAGGGATTCGCGCCGCACTCAAGGCCGCGAAGGTCCGTGCCTCGGACGTGGTGGCCATTGGAGTGAGCGGTCAGCAACATGGTTTTGTGCCGCTCGACGCCAAGGGGGAAGTGATTCGCGCGGCCAAACTTTGGTGCGATACCACCACCAGTGCCGAGTGCGCGCAAATCACGACCGCGCTCGGCGGTGCCAAAGCGACCATCAAAGCGCTTGGCAACAGCGTGCTCCCCGGGTTTACCGCCCCCAAAATTCTCTGGTTGAAAAATCACGAGCCGAAGAATTTCAAAAAACTCGCTTCAGTCCTTCTGCCTCACGATTACCTCAATTTCTGGTTGACCGGCGAGAAGACCATGGAGTTTGGCGACGCCTCGGGCACCGCATTGCTTGATGTTCGCAAACGTCGCTGGAGCGAGGCGGCTCTGAATGCCATTGATGCCGGACTTGCATCCAAAATGCCTCGCCTTATTTCGAGCGATGAACCGTCCGGCCACCTCCATACATCTACTGCTGCCGAACTGGGGCTGCCCGTGGGCACACTGGTGAGCGCAGGGGGCGGAGACAATATGATGGGCGCAATTGGCACGGGCAACACCCGTCCGGGTGTAATCACCGCCAGCTTTGGCACCAGTGGCACCATTTACGCCTGCGCCGACAAACCGGTGGTTGATCCGCGTGGTGAGATTGCGGCGTTCTGCGATTCAACCAATCAGTGGCTGCCGCTTCTTTGCACCATGAACGTCACGGTGGCGACCGAAATGGTGCGCCGTGATTTCGGCGTGGATCACGCCGGTTTCGAACAGGCCGCCCGTCAGGCCCCTGCCGGCAGCGATGGGCTGCTGCTCGTGCCTTACCTTGAGGGCGAACGGACCCCGAATGTGCCCAACGGCACCGGCGTGTTTATTGGTGTCACTCCCAAGACTTTCACCGCCCCTCATTTTGCGCGCGCCGCCATGGAAGGTGTCACTTTGGGCATGAACTACGGCCTGCGTCGCCTTGCCGAGTTGGGCGTCGCGCCCAAACAGATTCGGGCAACCGGCGGCGGGGCGCATTCCAAGCTCTGGCGCCAGATCATGGCGGATATTTTCCAGGCCGAAGTGGTCTCATTAAAAGTCGGCGAAGGCGCGGCTTATGGAGCGGCGCTTCAAGCCATGTGGTGCTGGCACCTGCAAAAGGGCGAGAAGGTCACCATTAGCGAAATCACCGATCAATTTGTCACCCTTGACGCAAAAAAGACTGCCACGCCGAAGGCTGAGCATCGTGGGCTTTACGAGGACCTGCAGAAGTTGCAGGACTTGGCCTCGACACAATTGCGCCCCGTTTTTGATGCGCATCGCGCACTGGTCACGCCCTCAAAATAATTATCATTCCTATGGAAACACCAGACCAACTTCGCGAATTGTTTCGCATGCAAAAAGCGCTCAACCAGCGGATTGGCGTCAATACCGATGCTATGACGCCGGAGGAAAAGACGCGCTGGATTCTCAATTATTGCCGCGCCATGACGCAGGAGCTCGCCGAGCTTACCGACAGCGTGCCCTGGAAATGGTGGGCCAAGTACCAAAACTTTGATGAACAGAATGCGCGCGTTGAAGTGGTTGATCTATTTCATTTCCTGATCAGTTCCGCCCAGGTCCTCGGCATGAGCGCCGATGACGTGTTTGAAGCCTACCGCAAAAAGAATGAGGTCAACCTCCAACGTCAGGAGACCGGCTACGTCGCCAAAGACCACAACGACTCCAAGCATATCTGAGGCTTCGGTCGTTATCAGCGGGCGGTTGACCAAACCGCCTGCTGCGTGGCGGTCTCAACTTGAGGGCCAGCTAATTTCTGCTGTGGCCATACGCCGCCGTGTTGACGAGCTGGGATTTTTGATCTCCCGGGATTACACCGGCAAGCGCATCACTATTGTGGCTTTGTTGGATGGGACCATCGTGTTTTTGGCTGATCTCATGCGGGCGATTGACCATCCTTTGCAGATCGGCCTGCTCAAAGTCTCCAGCTACGGCGCTGGTACTGTTTCGGGTGAGTTGGAGGTGAGGCGCGCTCCTTCCCTGAATCTCAAAGGCCGCGACGTCCTGATCGTGGATGATATTCTTGATACTGGTCGCACGCTTCACGCTGTCCAAGCCTTGGTGCGGGAACAGCGTCCTCGTTCACTAAGAACATGCGTTCTGCTAAACAAACCAGCCCGGCGCACTGTGAAAATTAAACCTGACTACGTGGGCTTCGTTATTCCTGATGCCTTTGTCGTTGGTTATGGAATGGACTATGCCGGGCACTTTCGCCAACTTCCTTTCATTGGCATACCCAAAATGGTCAACGGCAAGCCAATTGAACCATGACCATCCAAGTCCATTTTTATTCCTTCTTTCGTGAGAAAACGGGTTGCGCGGATACCCAAATAGAAGTCCCTCACGGTGCGACTTTGGGCGATCTAATTGATTTAATTCACCAACGGTTTCCTGCCCTCAAGCCCTTTGAGCGTTCCACACTATTAGCTGTGGGTGTGGATTATCAACCGCGTTCCCATCTCTTGCAGGCGGGTGACATGGTTTCGTTTTTTCCGCCGGTGCAAGGAGGCTGAAATCATGAAAACTGAACTCCATCTCAGCCAGGATTTCATTGATGAAGCCGCGCAACTCCTTTCCCGCTCGGTCTCACCCAAGGCTGGCGCCGTAGTCACATTCTGCGGTGTGGTTCGCGCTGAGGAATCCGGCTCGATTATCACCGCCATTGATTATGAATCATTCGATGCCATGGCCCGCCATCAGTTTCAACTGCTCTTTGATGAAATCGCCCGTCGCTGGCCCATTGAAAGCATCCGCCTGATCCACCGCACCGGCCTCGTCCCGGTCAATGAAGCTTCCCTGTGGGTTGAGGTGGTCGCCTCCCACCGAGCCGAAGCCTTCGCCGCCTGCCAATTCCTCATCGACCAAATGAAACAAAAAGTCCCCATCTGGAAAAATGCCCGCCATCAACAGCAATAAATAGGATCCAAGCTTTTGGTTGATAAGGTGTTCTGAGAATTTCATTTTGTTTCTTTTGACGAAAAGGCATTATGCCGATAGGTTTTCGTGTGAGCATGGGTTCGGTTTATTCAGCACATCGTTTTGTGGCCATTTTGGCAGCGGCCTCCTATTGCCTTTCTTCAAATATCAAGGCTGCGGATCGCATCATTTTCTCGGATAGCACCAATTCAGTCGCTCCGGCCAAGCCCAGCCTTAATACCGACGACATTGCTCGGAGGCTTAATGTGGCCCCTTCTTCGGGTTTAGCTTCGGAAGCCTTTATTTCTGCTTCCCCCAGCGTCCAGCCAATAAGTCCAAATCTGAGTCGTAAGCTGGAAGGGTTTCTTGACCGAAAAAAGAATTGGATGTTCCAATCGGAAAATGAGCTGCTCAAAAAGCAGGATCCCTTCGCGGATAATGATCGTTCAACAACCCGTTCAATCGGGGGCCGATCCGAATGGGGTGCCGATGGTGATGATAAATCGGATTCAGGCATCAAAGGTCGAACGCAAACCAAGGGCCGCCCCGATCAGTTGAATCCTGCTCAAGACAACGATTTCAACTCATCCACGGGCCATGACCGTCAATCGGATCGGGGAGCTTCTGAGCGACAGACGGAACGGACCGTGCAGGATTATCTTAACCCCGCCGGGAAATCTTTTTTGCGGGACAGCCGCTTTGCGGACCAGAAAAACTCACTGCAAAGTTTTGACCGTATTGGCGTTCCTTTGAATATGGGGGAGCTTGATCCGGCGAAGAGGGCTGAACGCCTTCTTCAACAGCAGACCCACGATTCTGAATTCCTGAAGATGCTCCAGCCGAAATTACCGGAGGGTGCCACGCTTTCTTTAATCGACCCTATCGGAAGCTTTCGTGATCTGAATCGGCAGGCAGTCCAACCCTTTGCCCCGCCTTCGTTGGACAAGCTGCCCGAAACAGCTCGCTTAAATCCTGTGGGATCATCCAGTGCTTTGTCGTCGGCCAATCCCTATTCTTCCGATGCTTCTGTCTTTGGTTCAGGAGGTCAGGGGCCGGTGGTTCAAAAGCCTTCATCAGCTTTTTCAACAGTCACCAGCACCTTTAAGACTCCCCAAAAGCCATTTGTGCTTGAAGTGCCAAGACGCAAGTTTTGATTCCTCCGTTAATTTAGCGTCGGCCTGTTGATTGACCCGTGGCCCTTCTTCCCCTCACGCCGTGCCCTCTTGCTCCTTCAAGGCATTTCCTCAGCAACCCATCGAATGGCTCTGACGTCGAGGCCTCACACCAACTGAATCCGTGCTGGTCGCAGAGCTTTTTCAAAATACCGAAATGGTTTCCCATCGCCTCCAAGTAAGAGCTCCGGGAGGTGGGTGCGTTGACAAACAGCGGGCGGCCTGTTTCAAGGTCTTCGAGCAGGATGGTTTTATCAAAAGGAAGGTTGATTTCGGCTGGGTCCAGCAGACGCACGAGGATTAGCTGGTGTCCTGCCGCGCCGATCCTCTTGAGCTCGGCCGCAAAATCATCCAATGGGGCGAGAAAGTCCGACAGGATCAAAATAAGGCTTCGACGACGCACCAATTGGTAAAGGCGATTAATGGGGGCGTGTAAGGCGGTGAGCCGACCTTCGGCGGGCGTGTCAAGTTGTCGGAAAAGCGTGCGCAAATGCCCTCGCCGCCTCCGGGCTGGCGTGAAAGATAAGGGGCTGTCGGAAAAGGTCAGCAATCCAATGGCGTCACCCTGATCGTGAAAAAACTGGGCCAAGGTTGCCGCAAAAGTGTTGCCGTATTGCTGTTTGGAATAACCCAGCGAGCCATATTGCATGGACCTGCTCTGATCCACCAAAAGGTAGGCTGCCGTGTTGGTTTCCTCCTCAAACTGTTTCATGTGCCAGCGGTCTGTGCGCGCGGCCAGTTTCCAATCCAGACGTCGCGTGTCATCCCCGGGCACGTAAGGCCGATACTCGGTGAATTCTGCGGAGAAACCGCGGACCGGGCTGCGGTGCAATCCATGACGAAAGCCTTCCAGCACCACCCTCGCGCGCCACTCGATGTCACCCAAGGCAATGAGTGCCTTGGGATCGATGCTGGTCCCTGCGGGGTTGCGCTGGGATGGATTCATTATCTGGCGGGTTTGACCGCTTCGAGAAGCTGCCCAATAATGCGCTCGGTGGTCATGCCCTCGGCTTCGGCGCGATAATTGGTCAGCAGACGGTGACGCAACACCGGGTAGGCCAGCTTTTGAATATCCTGCACGGTCGCATGGGTCCTGCCCTGCCATAATGCGCGGGCTTTAGCGCCCAGAACCAGAAACTGGCTTGCCCGCAGTCCTGCGCCCCAGCTTAAATAATCATTCACCTGCGCCAGCGCTTCGGGTCGGCCTGGCCGCGTTGCCGCGACCAATCTCACCGCATAGCGAGCAACGTCCTCGGCCATTGGGACACGTCGCGCGAGCTGGTGGATGGCCTGCAAATCCTCTCCGCTCATCACTGCGCCGGGTGCTGGTCCAGCCACCCCTGTTGTGCGAGTGACCACAGATAGCTCCTCTTCTTCAGGGAGGTAATCCATCACCACATTGAACATGAAACGGTCAAGCTGCGCCTCGGGCAGGGGATAGGTGCCCTCCATTTCGATGGGGTTTTGCGTGGCCAGGACAAAGAATGGAGCAGGTAAAGGATAACGCACCCCTGCGGCCGTGACCTGCCGCTCTTGCATGGCCTCAAGTAACGCAGCTTGTGTTTTGGGCGGGGTGCGGTTGATTTCGTCCGCCAGAATCAAGTTGCCAAATACAGGGCCGGGCATGAATTTCAAGCGGCGGCCCGTCTCGGTCTCCGTCAATATCTCGGTGCCCGTGATGTCGGCCGGCATCAGGTCGGGTGTGAACTGAATGCGCTGGAAGTGAAGGCTGAAAACCTGGGCGATGGATTTGACTAGAAGAGTCTTGGCCAAGCCGGGTGCGCCCGTGATGAGCGAATGGCCACCAGCGATCAGTCCTATGAGAATCTGCTCAACCGATTCCTTCTGCCCCACAATGGCTTTCTCAAGTTCGGTCTGAAGCCTGTGCCGGTTGGCCAAAAAACGGTCCAACACCGAGGCTTCATCTGGGGGCGGGACAATCGCATGCTCCTCCATATGGAAGAGATGGTTCCCGCACCCCCGTTAAATGTCAAACCACGTGGTGAGGGGGCTATTTGATTTTGGACATATTGGCCGGGCCGTTGACGGTGGAGTTCACCCGTAGGCGCAGGCCGTTGAGGCGGATGAAACCGGTGGCGTCGTTTTGGTTGTAGGCCTTGGTTGGGTCGGCTTCCATGGTTGCGATGTGCGGGTTGTACAGACTGACTTTTGATTTGCGGCCGGCCACGTAGATCCCACCCTTGTATAGCTTCACTTTGACTGTACCGCTGACGTTGCGCTGGGATTCCTCGACCAGAGCCTGCAAGGCGAGCCGTTCAGGTGCGAACCAGAAACCGTAATAGACGAGTTCGGCGTATTTTGGGATCAGTGAATCACGCAGGTGCATGACCTCGCGGTCCATTGTGAGCGACTCGATCTGGCGATGGGCAAAGTGCAGGATGCTTCCGCCGGGGGTCTCGTAGACGCCGCGGCTTTTCATGCCGACGAAGCGGTTTTCCACCATGTCCACACGGCCCACGCCGTGCTTGCCGCCGATTTTGTTCAGCGTCTTCATGACCTGCAACGGAGTCAGCTTCTTGCCGTTGACGGCAACGCAATCGCCTTTTTCGAACTCCAATTCGACGTACTCGGATTTATCGGGTGCGTCCTCGGGCAAGACTGAAAGTGTGGTGAAATACTCACGATTCTTCAGATCGAAGGAGTTGTACCAGGGATCTTCCAGAATACCGGCCTCGTAGGAGATGTGCAAAAGATTGCGATCCATGGAGTAGGGCTTCTTGGCGCTGGCCTGGACCGGGATGCCTTTGGCTGTGCAGTAATCGATCATGGCCTGACGGCCGGGGAATTCGTTGCGATACCGGTCATCGCGCCAAGGTGCGATAATGTCCAACTCCGGGGCAAGCGCGGCGGCGGTGAGTTCAAAACGGACCTGGTCATTGCCCTTGCCGGTGGCTCCGTGGGCAATGGCATCCGCGCCTTCAGCCTTGGCAATTTCCACCATGCGCTTGGCGATCAGGGGGCGGGCGATGGAAGTTCCGAGAAAATATTGTCCCTCGTAAATAGCGCCTGCACGCAACATCGGATAAATGAAATCCGAGGCAAATTCCGCCTGAAGATCGTCTATGTAAATTTTGGAGGCACCGGTCTTCTTGGCCTTTTTCTCAAGGCCCTTCAACTCATCCTCCTGGCCGATGTTCGCGCAAAACGCGATCATCTCGGCGTTGCCGTAGGTTTCCTTAATCCAAGAAAGGAGCACCGAGGTGTCCAAACCGCCCGAGTACGCTAAAACAATCTTCATAAGTTTCGAAAGTCATCGGAGGATAACTCAAGAAGCCCACCTTGCGCCAAGCAGAATGTCGGGCAAACCGATACGACTGGCTTTTACCGTTGGCCGAATACTTTCAGCCCAGCCTGGATGTTGGGCTGATCCCGCTTCTGCCAAAGCGAGATATTCGACCACTCATTTCGGATTCGTGGAACGTGCCTGCAACCAAACGATGTCTTTGTTGTTCGCTGACCCCACGTTTAGGCCTAAGTGTTGACCGGGCTGCAGTTTTGGAACGGTCCGTGGATCCAGCCATTTTTTGATCTCAGCATGGCCATCCCCAAAATTAATGCCTGCGGCCCTATTATGGTAACTTGCAGGATAATCCACCAGCACCACGCTTCCGGGCGCGCTGGGGTATCCTGCCATATCCACCACAAAGAACCCATCATTGATGCTATCCTCGCGTTCATCCAGCAATATCCAAGTCATGGATGGGCTGGGTGATTTCATATCTGTGGTCTTCTTGAGAGTCAGCCACTTGGTATTTCCATTCCACGGCGTGGCAGAGTTAAGCCAATTGTTCATGGACATGCTGCGGACTCTTGTCTTTTTGGTGGCTCTGTCGATGCTCTTATCGGCGGGGCACTTGAAAACGGCCAAGGATTTAACCTAGGGCCAAAGATGACTGCGAGTCAGGTAGGTGGTATTCGTGTTGTCTGAGGCAGAAGGAAGATCAAGCCATCCCGCCATCCATGTATTGGGATAAATTCCTTTGGCCGCAGTAAAGCCGCCCTGATCATTACCGTTATTGGGCGGGATCTGTTCGTTGTTGTCAGTGGCGTACATGTTCCAAGCCAGGGCCAGTTGCTTGCAGTTGTTCATGCAAGTGATGCCCAAGGTCTTGGCTTTGGCGGTGGCCAGTGCGGGCAGGAGCATGCTGGCCAGAATGGCGATGATGGCTATGACCACCAACAGTTCAATGAGTGTGAAGCCTTTTTGGGCTTTGCTCTTCAAATGTTTGATTCTTGGGTGGTGCATAGGCTTCTCGATCAGTATTGGTGGCGCGAGCGAAAACATGCTCTATTCCACTTCTAGCGTGGCGTGGGCAACAAGTTGTGGGTCGGCGTAACCATGCTTGATGGCGCGACTATTGCCAAGTGTGCGTCTTTGGGCACAAGGAAAGCGGCTTTTGAACAATTTTCTGCGGCTGGAGAATCCATGACCATGGATTACTTGGCCGTGGGGCGCAGATGCTCGTCAAACCAGTCGGCCAAAATTTTGGTGTCGTCCAGCATGGTGGGCCAGCCGTGGTCCATTCCTTCTCGGATAACCAACTTGAATTTCGCACCCACTTTCTTTGCCCGCGCCTCAAATAGATGTGCCTGATAAATGGGCACCAATTTATCCGAGTCGCCGTGGATGATTAAGGTCGGCGCGGTTTTTGCGGAGAGAAAGTTGAGAGGGGAAATTTCTCTGCCCAATTCCTTGCGGCTCTCGGCTGTATCGGATCTAGGTCCGAAGGCGGGTTTGAATTGAATGGTGGTGCCAAAACCCACTCCATCATCACCCTGTGAACCCCAGTTGGAAAAATCCGTAGGGGGGAAGAAACAGGCGACAGCTTGTACCTCGCTGCTTTCACGATCAATTGGATCTTTGGCGTCTGTTGCTCCGGGTTTGCCTTGAGTTCCCATGGTCAGGGAGAGGTGGCCTCCGGCGCTCGCACCGGTGATTCCGAATTTCATGGGATCAACGCCGTACTTCGCCGCGTTGTGTCGGATAAACCGGACCGCGCGATGGATGTCCTCTTCAATTTCAGGAATGATGAAGCGCGGTTGTGATCCGTGTACCACAGCAAACACCGTGTAACCCCTCTCCAGAAAGTGTTGGTAAAAGGTCGGGTTGATCCCTTCGTGGCTGGAGAAAAATCCGCCGCTTACCATAAAAATGACACTGCAACCATTGGGTTTCTGTGGTTGGAAAACATCGAGCGTCAGCGCTGTGCCAAATTTGCGGGCATAAATCACATCTTCACTGCGGGTGTATGTCGCGGTTTCGCCTTGAGCCGCCAATGCGGCACAAAACGTCAACGCACCTAGGAGCATGGCAGTAAGGACTTTGCGACGGCATATCCGTATCAGGGAAAAGGCGAGTTGGTTCATAGGCTGTGGCTTGATGAATATCGAAAGGTCGTGACTAAGGCAACCGAATCTTGGGATGAAAGTTTTATGCTCCAGAATGGCAAGATGGAGAACCAGTTTATGGTGAGCCTTGAGCAATTCTTACAAAGCGGAGGGGTTCACGCTTCTGTTTTATGGATTCAGGTTCGAGCCGCCAGCACTGGCCCATTGTTCCTCTGAACGCGTCCCGCTGGCCCTGAATGAGTCGAAATATGAAAATTCGTCGCGATTACAAACCCACCATTGCTTTCTTCATGCTGGCTTGTGCCGGCCAAACCGTACTTGGCGCCACCAATAATTTCGTTGTTCCCCAGTTCCGGGGTTCGTTGGATAGCACTGTGGGCTATTGGGAGGAATTTTCGGTGGCTTATGGCGCGCCGGGCAATCGTCCCAGTGCATCGGGCTACACCTCAGACGCAGTGCTCACGCAAGTCGGTAGCCCCACCGCTTTCCTTACAGGAACCCATAATATTTACGACAACGCTGCCCCAACAGCTTTCACCTTAGAGGACAGTGCTCCTTTTACCGTGGCCAGCTTGGTGTTGCAGACTCGCACTGTGGCTTTTGAAATTGACTACTCGGCAGTAAGCCTTTCCTACACCGATGGCGCGGGCAGCCACATTGCGTTGCCAATGTTCCGGCTGGAATTGGACCGCGGAGCCGGTGTCTCCTCCCTTTGGGAATGGGATCTTCGCGGTCTAGAGGTCGAGGATTACACCGTTTCTTTCGAGGCGGCTAACCCCAGCATGAGCTTTGATTCGATGACTTTGGACGTGTCCAAGAACTTCGAGACAGTGCCGGAGCCGACTCCGATGGCATTGCTCGGACTTAGTCTGGTCTGGCTCGGTTGGCGCAGGGTTCGTTCGAGCGGGCGCCAAACCGCATCCAGGGGGCAAACTTGAATACTGTCCGCTTTCTGCAGTGCGCCATGCTGATCGTTTGCGCAATGTTGCTCGACACCAGCCGGATCAGGGCTAAGCCATTTGTGCTGCATTTTAACCAGCCGAGTCTTGACCGCTGGATGTACCCGTTCAACGCCAGCCCGGGTACGCGTCCGGTTGCCGCGTTGTTTGCTGCGTTTGGTGACGATTCCGGGATGGACACCCGGCACGCCCAGTTCCTTTTGGGGTTCGACACCTTCTCCCAAGTGGCGACGAATCTGGGGTCTTCCCATTATCTCATAAGTCGTGCGCGAGTGAGGGCGACCATCAGCCGGGATCAGATCTTCAAATACGATGCCAGTCAGGATGCGTTGCAGACCTATTTTCCCACGGATTCCCCATCCTACGCACCTGACCTGGATGCGGGTCGTCCCATAGAATTGTTTGGAGTCGGTTATCGCAACGGCTTTTCCGAATCGAGCTTCTTGGAGGCTTCGCCTTTTGGGCCAATCGTTCCAGGAGAAAGGAACTGCTACGCCATGAGCTACAATACCGACGGCGTTCCCGTTGATGTGAGCAACAACGTGGGGAAAACAAACCAAATGTTCCCAAACTTCGAGGTCCACCCTTTCAGCATCGGCCAAACTGAAAGCGTTGCCCCTGGCGAATGGGTTCCCGCCGGCAGCGAATTTAGCTTCGACCTGAACCTGTCAGATCCGCTCGTGCTTCAATACTTGCAGCAGGCACTTAACTCCGGCCGACTACGGCTCATGTTGAGCTCTCTTCAGGCATCGGAACGCGGAGCGGAGCCTGCTTACCCGGAGTTTTTCACTCGTGACAGCCTGTTCGGCAATCCGCCCACGCTCGAACTGGAAGGCACCTCTGTCTCTGCGGTGGATAGCGACGCAGACGGGCTTCCTGATGACTGGGAGCAATTCTATTTTGGCAACCTATTGCACAGGGGTGACGAAGACACCGACGGTGATGGAGTGACCAACGCCAACGAGTGGGTGGCGGGGACGAACCCCAACCAAACTGGAAGCGTCCTTCGCATTCTAATGACGGGGCGGCAGCCTGATGGATCCGTTGTGGTCCGATTTATGCACTCGGCCAGTCAACACTATGAGATCCAGGCCTCGGATGACCTAAACAACTGGTCCGCTGTGGAGAACTCGGCCTTGCATTTCTACGAGTGGGAGGGGGCGGTCGAATGGCGGGATCAATCCGAGCCTGCCGGAGCACTCCACTTTTACAGGGTGGTGATAAAATGAAAAAACAAGCGGGGGTGGGAGAGAATGATCCAAATCGTAAGGGAAAGTACAGGGTTGGGTTCACCTTGGTGGAGCTTTTGGTGGTGGTTGCTGTCATCGCAATGCTTTCTTCCCTCCTTTTGCCAGTGGTGGCCAAGGCTCGGCGCAAGGCCCGCATGATGGAGGAATTGTCCGCCTCTCGGCAGTTAATGTTTGCCGTGCAGATGTATTCGGCGGACAACAGCGATTTGGTTTTTCAAGGCTACGCCCGCGATATTAATGCCAAGGATGATCAGGGAATTCCTCTCTCCTTCCCAGCCAACGCTCGATATCCTTGGAGGCTCTCGCCTTACTTGTCCCAATCATTTGAGACCATTTATTGCTCGGATAATCGGCGCAAGCTGGATGAGTTGCGCAAGTTGGATCGGGCTGGTTACGTTTACTCTGTCAGTGTTTTCCCTTCGCTGGGCATTAATTCTTATTTTGTAGGCGGCAATGAGACTGAATTTCCGGCTGAATTGGTCAATGACCGCTTTGGCTCGGGAACAGTTGTTAAAAAAATGAGCGAAATTCGTAAGCCCACCGAACTCATGGGTTTTGCCTCCGCACGCTCCTCTGTCTCTGGGAACGACGCCAACGGGTATTATCAGGTGACACCCCCCTCCTTGAAGGACAGGATGTGGACGGACAAATGGGATCCGCAATGCCCCCCCAAGGATTGGGGTTTTGTCGCCCCGCGCTTCAATCTGAGATCAGTAACGTCCATGATGGATGGGCATGCCCAATTGCTGGGGTTGGTCGGTATGCAGGATATGGGCCATTGGTGCAATACTGCGGATTCCGCCGGTTTTATGCTGTCTCCCCGCTGACGGTTTCAATCTTTACTTTTTGTCATGAACATTGACATGGGCGTTCTCTTACTGCTTTGGGCTGAAGAGCATCACCATTCCCAAAGGCCTGACGCACATTGCACAATCTGCATTTGCTGACTCCGGACTTACGAACATCGTCATTCCAAGTTCAGTGACTAGCATTGGCGACAATGCGTTTACCTGGAGTACCAGTCTGCAAAGTATTTCGATTCCCATGAGTGTTACTAGCATCGGATACGAGGCGTTCGCCGTTTGTCGGAATCTCAAAAGTGCCTACTTTGAAGGGGATCGCCCATTGGAATACGCGCCAATCATTTTTGACGGGGCCGACGCGGTAACGGTTTATTACCTGGCTGGAACTACTGGCTGGGAAGCGACCTTTTCAGGGCGTCCGACCGTGCTTTGGAATCCACAGGTTTCGATTTCCGACTCGGACTTTGGGATTAAGGACGGGAAATTTGGGTTTAACATCAAAGGTAACAACGGCATCAAGGTTTTAGTGGAGGCATGTGATGATCTTTCACACTCCTTGTGGATTCCAACGGCCACCAACGTCCTCGCGGGGGGAGCTTCGTCATTCAGTGATTCAGAGTGGGCCGATCATCCCAGCCGAGTTTACCGGTTTCATTTTCCCTAAGGTTTGCCCGAATCGCGTTCAACGCAGGCCTGATCTTGCATTCTGTTGAGGGTGACGTATTTTCTGGGCTGTTTAACACCTAAGATCATGAACCGTCATTCAAAACTCTTTCTTGCGTCCCTTGCCCTCGGATCGACGCTTTTCTCCGCTCGGGCTGATTGGCCTTTTATTCGCGGACCTCAGTTTGATGGCCATTCCACTGAAAAAGTGACGGCTTGGCCCAGCAGCGGCCCCAAGGTACTTTGGAAAGTGGCGACCGAGGATGGGTTTAGTTCCTTTTCCATCGCTGGACACCGGGCTTTCACCTTGATCAAGCGCGAGGTTGACGGCGCACCGCGTGAGGTCTGCCTCGCACTGGATACGGACTCAGGAAAAGAGCTTTGGGCCGCGCCGGTTGCTGTGGCCAAGTACGACGGCGGCGGTGATGATGGCGAGAAGGACAACAAGGGCGGCGATGGCCCCCGATCCACCCCCACCGTGGCGGGGGATTTTGTTTACGTGCTTGATGGGCGGATCAATCTCAGCGCCTTTGAGGCTGGCACCGGGAAACAGATTTGGACGAAGGATTTGACCAAGGAATACGGCGGTAAAGTGATTTACTGGCAGAACGCTGCCTCGCCCTTGGTTGTGGACGGAAAGATCTATGTTTGTGCCGGAGGGGAGGGTCAGTCGCTTTTGGCCCTAAACGTGAAAGACGGCTCTCTCGCGTGGAAGGGCGAAAGCGACAAGCCGACCCACGCCACACCGACGCTCGCGACCATTCACGGTGTTAAACAGGTCGTGTTCTTCACCCAGTCCGGTTTGGTTTCCACAGAAACCGGGTCGGGCAAGGTACTGTGGCGCTATCCTTTTAAGTTTAATGTGTCCACCGCCGCCTCGCCCATCGTTGGCGGCGACGTGGTTTATTGCTCTGCAGGTTATGGTGTGGGCTCAGGCGCGGCCAAAATTACCAAAAACGGAGATGCTTTCGAGGCCAAGGAGATTTGGCGAGTGACCGGGAACACCATTGCCAACCATTGGAGCACACCGGTGCTTAAGGATGGGTATCTCTACGGGATGTTCCAATTCAAGGAATATGGCACCGGCGCTGTCAAATGCGTGGAGTTGGCGACGGGCAAGGAAGTGTGGTCCAAGCCCAATTTTGGTCCCGGTCAGCTGATCATGGCCAATGATCATCTGGTCATCCTCAGCGACCGCGGTGAACTGGTGTTGGCCAAGGCATCCCCCACTGCTTACGAGGAAATCGCCCGAGCCAAGTTGGTTGAAGGAAAGTGCTGGTCCACCCCTACTTTGAGTGATGGACATATCTTTGCGCGTAGCACCAAGCAGGCTGCATGTGTCGACGTTTCCGGCAAATTGACCAGCCGCTAAGGCGAAAACCCACCTAAACCCATCATGGCTAAAATCATTGCCGATATGACGATTGACTCCGTCAAGATGGAGCTGACGGACACGAAGACCATCCGGCTGGCCTGGCCTGAAGGTTACGAGGTGGATTTTAAGACCGGCCATTTCATCACCGTGGCCTGGCCGGATACCCCGGGTTACAAGCGGGCTTATTCGCTATCAAGCTGCGCCTTGGACCGGGGCGCTTACGAAGTCACGGTGAAGCGCGATGGAAAGATGGGAACGCGCATCGTCGACTGGGCCAAACCGGGCGACAAGCTGACCGTCCTTCCTCCGACCGGCCGTTTTCTGCCGGTCTACGAGTCTGGGAAGCATCTGGTCTGCATTGCGGGCGGTTCCGGAGTGACACCGTTCCGGGGATTCGTCCGTGAGGCCACCCGCTTAAAACACCCCGTGAGAATCACCATCCTCTACAGTGTTCGCACCACCAACGACATCATTTTTAACGAGGAATTCCAGCAGTTGCAGCAGGAGAATCCCAATTTCTTCTTCTACGTCACCTGCACACGCCTTTCAGCCGAAGACCCATGGCCGGGTCGTCGAGGGCGTATTAATGCTGATTGGGTGCGCTCGCATGTTCACGATGCCGCCAACACTTTCTTCTACGCCTGCGGCCCCAACGAACTGGTGGAAAACACTGAATCGTTGGTGCTGGAGCAACTGGGCATTCCCAAAGCCCAAATGCGCACCGAGAAGTGGGGATGACATCTTTGCATGGCGACCTTGACTTCCCGGCCCGCAAGCCGGAAATCTAGTTGATGTTGCAGCGAACAGAGCTATTTGAGGTCCATCAGGCGCATGGTGCGCGTTTGGTTGAATTTGGCGGGTGGGAAATGCCGGTGCAATACACCAGCATCATGGAAGAGCACCAGATGGTCCGCACCAAGGCGGGGCTTTTCGACATCGCTCATATGGGCGAGGTTGCTGTTCGCGGAGCCGGCTCAGCGGCTTTTCTGAACCAGTTACTTACCAACAACATCCATAAATTGAGCGTATGGGAAGGTCAATACACCCTGATGTGCAATGATTTGGGAGGGGTGATTGATGATCTGTACGTGTACCGAATCGGTGAGCATGAGTATCTGCTGATCGTCAACGCCTCCCGTGTTGAGGTCGATTTTGCCTGGATCAGTCAGGAGGCCGCAAGGCATCGCGGAACTCCGCTGGAAGTGGAAAATCTTTCCAATGCCTTGGGTGCGATCGCGCTGCAGGGCCCTGCCTCCCAGGCTTTCATCGATGGGTGTTTTGACTCGGTCACTACTCAACCCTCGACTTTGGTGAAAAATCAAATCACCTCGGCCAAGTTGGGTGACGAAACGGTCTACGTTGCGCGCACTGGTTACACTGGAGAGGACGGGTTTGAAATTGTGGCGCCTTCGGCATTGCTCGCGCCTATGTGGAAAAGGGTTCTGGAAGCAGGAGCCTCCTACGGATGCAAGCCCGCCGGCTTGGGCGCGCGTGATACTTTGCGCACGGAGGTTTGTTATCCCCTGTACGGCCACGAATTGGACGAAACCACCACTCCATTGGAAGCAGGGTTGGGTTATTTTGTCAGCTTCGACAAAGGTGGTTTCAATGGTCGTGACACCATGGCGGCACAATTGTCGCACGGTGTGCTTCGTCGATGTGCTGCCTTCAAAATGACCGACAAATCCGCCCCTCCGCGTCCGCATTATCCCGTTTGGTCAGTCGGCCCCGATGCTGCCTTGCTGGGTGAAGTGGTGAGCGGCACTCTTAGTCCCACTCTTTCAATGGGCATTGGGATGACTTATCTGCCGATTGCCCTGGCCCAGCCGGGCACGAAAATTGAGATCGAAATACGTGGCCGCCGTTTTCCCGCTGAGGTGGTCAAAAAGCCTTTCTATCGAAAAGCCAGTTGACCTCAGCTTCATTGCTCTTTTTACTCTCAATATGACGAACGTACCATCCGATCTTCGCTACGCAAAATCCCACGAGTGGGTCCGTGTCTCGGGCGACACTGCGGTGGTGGGTATCACCGACCACGCCCAGCACGAATTGACTGATGTGGTTTTTGTGGAATTGCCCCAGGCCAACCGTGTGGTGAAGGCCGGCGAGGCCTGCGCCGTGGTGGAATCGGTCAAAACCGCCAGCGATATTTATTCCCCTGTGAGCGGCACGATTATCGAAGTGAACAGTGCCGTCGCGAACAACCCCAGTTTGGTGAACACTGATCCCTACGGTAGCGGCTGGTTCTACAAGATTAAGTTATCCGCTGCCTCTGAGGCAGCCGCCCTGCTTGATCCTGCCGCTTACGGCGCGCAGATTCATGGTTAACGGTTTTCAAGTTAAAACTCCCGACGCTCAGGGAACCTTGCCGTAGGCCTCTCAGATATAGTCACCTGAAAGGCTTTTGTATCGCGGTGCCAGTGCTGGTCTGATGCCAGAGTAATTTCTCCGCAAGTTGATACTTGTTCATGTGACCAAAGGTTTCAAGTTCACCACGCGGGGCGCCATGGAAAAAGGAACAACGCGGCGACGTTTGTGAGATATATTCCCGAGGTAATCAGAAGGACGACCCAAAAATCAAATGGTTCCGCTCTCCGGTCATGGATACTGCCTTGGGCTGAAGTCGACTGGCCTGCAATCAATGCGTGCCACAAAAAATATCCCGCTATAACGCCCATAACCAAGCCCGCCAGACTCCGGACCCAACATTCGTAAACCACTCCTTGATAAAAACAACCTGCGATGGGAGAAGAAATCAGGAATACAAACAGAGGAGTGGGGAGTTGAGATTCTGAGTTTCGCCCATGAATTTTCCGGGACTGCTCGTTTGGTAATCGATATTTCATCACGGATTGCCCTACGTACTGTTTCAAAATGTGCCGTTTTTTTTGAACCTACTGCCCCACGCGCACTTGATAGATTCGTTCTGCCGCATTGTTCCAAGGGCTGACCCATTCTGTGTAGGGAAATGCGCCGGTTACTTGCGTTAATTTGGTCAATGGCTGGTCGATGCTTGGGGATGTCCAGACTTCATATTTCACTCCGTTGCGGCCCGGCCAACTGAGACGTGCTGTGTCGTTGTCGAATGCCGCGAGGCTAAGTTCCAGGGTGGTGTCAGGTTTGAGAGGATCGGTCCCGAGGAGTTGTTCACGCATGTTGCTGGTTCCGTCCTTATCGGGGTCATCTTTTGGCCCCTGGCTGAGCGAGTGGAAATGGGCTTGCTCCCAATTGTCATCAAGTCCGTCTCCATCGCTGTCCATAATGGGTGTGCCATAAAGAGTCAGGCCCACTGAACGAATTTGTCCGGTGTGGCCGGGTTGCTGGTCGTGGATGAGCACTTTCCACTTGCCGGGTGTGCCCTCGAAAAAGTGGTGTGTCGAATAGTAGGTCCATGCAGTGGGACCGGAGTCATCATCGTAGTTCAAATTCTGCATCCTGCTGACTGTGCCCGCCGGTGAAACCACGGAGATTCGCAAGTCACCTCTACGAGGAAAATTGGCATCCACATAGATTCCTACATGTTCGCATATCATCTGCTCGGTGATGGTGAATTCGGTGACGAGAGCGTTGGTTTCGTCAATGCCGGCCAAGCGAACTTTAGGGGATTGGCCCTGGTTAATGGCCTCGCGCATGGCCAACCCGGGGCTGCGGGAAATAAACACCGCCGGGATGCTGGCGTCATCGACCAGCCCCATATTGAGCAGATTGGTGTCGGTACGGTTGTTGAAAATAATCGCCGCCTGCGCGCCCATGGCTGCCGCGTTGGCCAGCTTCTCGCGGAAGAAATTGGTGCCGCGCTCGATCAAGGCAATTTTACCTGCGAGATTCCTCGCATCAGTTTGCATGGCAAAGCCCAAATCCACTAGATCCAAAGAGGGCGTGCTCACATTGTTGTCCTTGCCTATCGAAGGAAATGCAGGGGTTGACACGAGCCCGGCGACGCCTTCTACGCGCACCAGTGGAACCTCTGGCACATTGCGAGTGGTATTGTTGATCCGCGTCACCATCATTTGGGCCGGACGGTTGGTCCACTGTCGAGCCAGCCGGACGGCGTCTCCGGCGTCAGGGACGCCGAATCCCAGATTGTGACTCACTCGCAAGCCCGCTCCATTTGTGCTCATGTCGGGATCGTTGGCGAAGCTGGGCTTCGCTGAGAGCACCAGAACCTGCTGCACATCTCGAACGGTCAGCAAAGGGTTCGCTTGAAGTATAAGTGCAACGACGCCTGCAATCAGGGGACTGGAAGCGGAAGTGCCAGCGAAAGCGCCAAACTGATCCGTCACATTGAGAGTATAATTGAGGTAATCAGCGGGATCGTCGGCACCTTGGGCAATGTTGTATCCGTCCGAGCCCCTGCGGTCCGTTGTAACCAATCCCAGAATGGGATCGCTCGGCCCCTCGCCACCAGGTGCTGCGACCAAGAGGCAGGCGCCCCTTGTGCTATAACTGGCCACCTGTCCATCCTGGCGAACGGCTGCCACCGCAATTACTCTCCTGTCGGAGGTCTCCGCCTCGTCGTTGGCATCAACTGCCGCCGTTTCGCTACCGAAGTCAGTATCCACCGAAAGCCGACTATTGCCACCGGCACGCACCAACACCACGCCCCGGCCTTGGCGCCCGTGTTGGTATGCATTCTCAACCCCTAGATCCTCCAGCGGACTCACGTCGAATTGTCCTTGGCCCACAAAGCCCCAACTGTGGTTTTGCACCGATACCAAGTTGGACTTGTATTGGTACATCTGCATGGTTTGCTGATCGGTCAGGCTGACATCGCCCAGAACCACCCAACTGGCGAGCGAAGCCTCGGGCGCGGCACCGGTGACGCCAACCTTGTTGAATCCTACGGCCAAGGCCAGGCCTGCTACGGCTGTTCCATGGTCGGCATTATCGCCGTATGGGTTGCCATCCTCCAAGTCGGTGAAAAAGTTGAAGTGTGGTCCTGTGGCGTGCGCGGCCAGGTCGGGATGCCCCAAATCAACTCCCTCATCGCCCACCGCCACAACAACTCCCTTGCCCGTGGCGAAGGGCCACGCCGAACGAACATTAAGACTTGGGCCGCTGATATTGCCGCTAGAATCCCGTTGGTCCAAATGTGCTTGTTGTGGGAAATAAGGGTCATTGGGCAGGGGCGCGTAGGCCTCACGTTTCGCCTTCTTCCGGCGTTGCACGGGATAACTCAAATTGATACCGGGCCACCCGGCCAGTTGGGCCGCAATATCCAATGCCGCAGTGGCCGACTCCGCCTGTACCACCCACAAACCAGGCTCAATTTGACGTGATCGTTGCACTCCAAATATGCCCTCCAAAGTGGGCCAGATTGATTCGTCGGCTAGTCCGACCACTATCCGATTGCCCACCTCGAATCGAGCTTTGGCGTGACCCACTCGGTGAACGGTCAGCCACTCTGGTGAGGAGCTTGCTCGAAGGGGAGACACCGCTGTTACGACTTGATACTGAACCGGGTGCGCCTCTCGCACAGTTCGGACCACCTCCGCTGAGGAAAGGTCAGGGAAGGTGACGGTTAAAACAGCCAGAACGCCGAGCAAGTATTTAGTTTTGATCAATTGTAGTCCTCTTATTTTGCGTTCAATTGATAAAAGGCATTCGGCGTTTCCTTAAACGGGATAAAACGTTCGGTGATCACGTCCAAATTGGTGAGCGTGCCCACCGTTACGTAGCTGCCATCCACTCGTGAGGATTTCACCAGGTTGTTTACCGCTCCGGAAGGCCCGAACCAAGTCAGTCTCAAAAGACGATCATTCCACCGGGAGATTGTGATCGGGCTAAGCTCTGGTTTGAGATTGGGATCGCTGGCCAGCAATTGCTCCTCGGCGTTGGTGTACCCATCCTCATCGGTGTCAACCTTACCGTCTTGGGATAATCCGCCAAAATGTTCCAGTTCCCACGCGTCGTCCAATCCATCGCGATCCACATCATCAATAGCCACCCCCGTGACGATCAGATCCAAGCCCGTCAATGCCCCGGTCAAATCCGGTGCCTCATCCGTCACTTCGGCCGTCCATGTTCCAAAAGCTTGTTCACCGAAAAACTTCCAAGAATAATAGGTCCAATCCACCGGGCCCGGGGTTGAATCTTTATTGTAGGCTTGGAGAATTGTGCGAGTGCCCGAAGGAGATACCAGCGCGATGCGGAGGTCGCCGCGGGCCACGTGGGTTGATTTCACTCTTAAACCAACACTCTCACACCTCAAGCTTTTTGCGACACTGAAAGTTTGGATGATTGGATTCACGGCAATGGTCGCATGTGTTGCGGCGTCGGAGGCCAAGATCTGCCTTACCGTCAGACCGTCATTCCTGGCTATCGAAATGGCTGGTATGGGAAGGTAACCCGTCTCGAACATAAACTGAATATCGTTGGCTCCTTGATTGTTAAAAATGACCACCATTTTGGCTCCGGCGTCCATGGCTGTCTGGATTTTTTGCCTGAAAGGAATTTCTCCACGTTCAATGAGTGCCGCCATGCCATCAATGCGTGATGCGGGCGCGTTGGTGGCCAATCCTAAATCCACCAATGGGAATGCCGCGAGACCATCATCGGGATAAATGGTCTGGGAGGGCAGGCAGTAGTACAGATTTGAAGAGCCGTTTGTATTTCCCACGGCCAGGCGGAGTCCGGCATCCGGGATTGGGACGGTGTTGGTCAGAGACACAATCACGGTCTGCGGGGGGGGCAGTCCCGGCCAGACTTTCGCTATCGAAACAGCCAGCCCTGCGTCGGGCAGGCCGAATCCGGTGTTGTGACTGAAGAAGAAACCCGCTTTGTTCTGGCTTAGATCTGGGTCTCCGCTGTCAACCTGGCGGCTCGACAGAATTAGAATCTGTTGCACATCACGAATGGTCAACGTTGGTCTAACGCTTAACATCAATGCGACTAGCCCCGAGATTTCCGGTGCAGCGGCTGAGGTTCCTGAGAAACCAAAGGAATAAAAAACGTAATCAGCCAAGTCGTTGTCAAAGGAAATTTGGTTGTAGCCCAGCGATCCTACACGGTCGGTGGTCCACAGGTTGGGAAAGCCCTGATCAAGGTCCCCACTCGGTGCTGAAACCAAAATTGCCGCCCCGGGCGAGCTGTAGCTCGCTGCACGTCCATCGGCGCGAACCGCTGCCACCGTGACCACGTTGGGATTGTTCATATATCCGTCCTCGTTCACATCGCGCAGATCCGTCCGTTTATTCCCGGCCCCGCGCACCATGACCACGCCCAGTCCATTTCGTCCAAAAGACCACGCTTGAGCGAGCGCTGTTTGCTCCGCGGCAGAAGGGCCTATCAAATTAAGGCCTTCCCTGGCCCAGCTGTGGTTTTGGACTGGGACCTCCTGATTTTTATAGGTAAAAGCTGCCGACATGTTCGTGCTCAACACGGCGTTCGTGCTTCGCGTGACAGTCCCGAATCTGTTAGTGGTGAATACCACGTTGGTGGCGTAAACCACCCAACTGGCCAGTTTGGCGCCCGGTGCCACGCCAGCGCTACCAACCCCGTTGTTCAAGGCCGCCCCGGCCAATCCGGCCACGGCCGTGCCATGTCTCAGGACTGTCGTGGGATGCAGTCCGTTGGTCTGGCTGGTTTGAAAATTGAAATGAGGCGCACCTGTTGTGTTGGCTTTGAGATCGGGATGATCCACCTCCACTCCGTCGTCCACAATGGCGATAGTCACGCCTTCGCCCAAGGTCTGGGACCAAGCATTGCGCACTCCCAGATCAATTGTCTGACGCACGCCGTTCGTGTCATGCCCGTCCAAGTGCCATTGCTCGCCAAAGTAGGGGTCGTTGGGTTGGTAGGACGTTTGAGGCACTTTCAACGGTTGCCCCTGTGCCATCCACGATTGGCTGAGAATCAGCCCCATGCCGAACATAATTCCTAACCTCATATTGCTGATTTTCTCATCGCTCCTTGGATAAGGCGTTCACGGCAGCGATTCTTATGCCAAAATGCCTCCCGTTAAGGATTCAATCTATTGATTTGAACCTGGGGTTTGCCTATCAACCCTGTTTCGTGTCTTTTATTGCCCCGTCGATGCATTTCAAACAGGTGTCCACGCGGATGACATCCGCCACTCGGTTTCGCACATCCGCAAACCTCTCCCGTATTTTTAATAGCACGGAGGCATAGGTCACACGCTGTTCAGGCTTCAGACGCTCGATCAGATAAATGGGAGGCCCCGCCTTGTTGCCCACCAGTGGTTCCAGCGAAACGGTCCCGCACAGCTCTGGATCAAGGAACTGAAAATAGGCGTCCTCCGCGTCGAAGAATAATTGGGCCAGTTCAGCCCCGGCTTCTGTGTTGGCGGGCCGATAAAGTTCCTTGAGAATCGCCTGCATCTGCTTATCCAAAGGAGCTTCGACGTTCAGCAATGTCCGCCCAGCCACATGCTGGGTCATTTCGCTGCCGGGATTGGCCGTGATTTGGAAGAAAAATTCTGCGGCCCGGCCCCCGTCAGCATGAAGTTTTACCAAATGCTGGTAAACTCGTTGGCAGGTAGGCAAAAACCACCGGTCGCGAGCCCAATGCTGCGGAGGTTCCGCCACTGGCCCCCCTGTGGTGCCAAAGGCACAGTTGATGCTATGGATTAATTCTTTCCGATAGCCATTCGACACGGTATGAGAGCTGTCGTTGCAGTCGATCATGTAATCCAGCGATCGACTTAGTCTTGCCAGATGGGATTTGTCCTCTGGGTGGTTGAAAGGCACTCCCCAGTTACTCATTCCAATCACTTTATGCTGATGTTTTGAGCGGATGAATTTGGCGGTTCGACTCAAAAGTTCTGAGTGATATTCGGCATCACTCCTTTTGATGCAGCGCGCACAAGAGCAACGGCCTTGATCCGCCGATTGCATGGAGACCCCATCAATGGCGAACCGATCAAACATGAACTCAACAACACGCTCCATCCACTGGTGGGATTCCGCCTCGCTGCCGCACATGGCGTTTGCATTGCCGCCATTGAGCTTTGGGTTTGCTTTGATGATTTCAGCAAACCCCCAGCTGTAGGTCCCCAGCCTGCTTATGATTTTTATGCCAAACTTATGGGCGTCGCGGATGAGTTGTTCCACCATCAGTCCGCGCTCCTCTGAAACGGCGCTTTTCAGATCAACCGGCCAATTATTTGCAGTGTACAGCCCCCACACCACCATCTCGTTCATGCCGAGCCGTTTCATGATCGCAAATGTCTCGCGATAGTCGCGTAGTAAGTGCTCATCGAGCCTGATCGAAGGCCATGCCGCCTGCGGGTCGGCATCCGAAGCCAAATCGGTGATCCAACCATTCAAGGCACGATGGGAGAACGATGGCGCGTTGGGATCACGCTCCGCGGCAATAACGAGGACGCCTGATGCCAGCGTCATAGTGCCGGCCATTTTTAGAAAACTTCGCCGAGTGCTTAGCATGATTAAGTACTTGATACACCGCACTTCTGAGAAGGTCACGCGAACAATCCTGCCGTTCGTTTAGCCCCCCCCTTGGTTTTTAGGAATGAGCCAAAACCATCAGTTGCCTTACGTTATGAACAATTCGTCTGCTTTTTAAAAAGTATATTTGAATTTTTGGGGTTGTGTTTCGTTTGAGTGGGTGTATCACATCCACACACTCCCTTAAACATATTCTCTGGATGAAAACCAAACTTCCTCCCGCACGCAAAGCGCGTCCCGCCACCAAATCCACTGCCGCCCCGAAGCCCCGCCGCATGCTTATCGACGGCGAATGGCTTTATGCCAATTCGGGTGAAACATTCTCGACCTACAACCCCGCCACGGGTGAGGTCATCTGCGAGGTTGCTGCCGGCGGCAGCGTTGATGTGGATCGCGCAGTCAAGGCTGCCCGTGCAGCTTTCGAGTCTGGGCCTTGGCGCAAGATGACCGCGTCAGAGCGGGGGCGGATATTATGGCGGCTTGCTGATTTATTGGAAAAAAACCTTGAGGAGTTCGCCGTCCTTGAATCGCTGGACAACGGAAAGCCGCTCGCTGTGGCCCGTGCAGCGGATGTGCCGCTCGCTATTGATCTCTTTCGCTACATGGCAGGCTGGACCACGAAAATTCATGGCAGCACGTTCCCCATTTCCGTGCCTTACGCCCCCGGCGCACAGTTTTTTGCCTACACACAGCGCGAGCCTATTGGCGTAGTCGGTCAGATCATTCCTTGGAATTTCCCTCTGCTTATGGCCGCGTGGAAGCTTGGACCTGCCCTCGCTACTGGTTGCACCGTGGTGCTTAAGCCTGCGGAGCAAACCCCGCTCACCGCACTCCGTCTTGGTGAACTCATCATTGAGGCAGGCTTTCCCCCTGGCGTGGTGAACATTGTCACCGGTCTGGGCGAAACCGCCGGGGCTGCACTGGCTGCTCATCCTGGCATCGATAAGATCGCTTTCACTGGATCCACCGAAGTAGGGAAGCTGATTGTCCAGGCGGCCTCGCGTGATTTGAAAAAGGTGTCTCTCGAACTGGGAGGAAAATCGCCCAACCTTGTTTTGGAGGATGCTGATCTGGATATCGCGATTCCGGGTGCTGCCAGTGCCATTTATTTCAACCATGGCCAGTGCTGTTGCGCAGGTTCGCGGTTGTACGTTCACAAAAAGCACTTCGACAAAGTGGTCGAAGGTGTCGCTGCGGCAGCCAAAAAAATCAAGGTTGGTCCTGGGCATGAGCCGGAGACCGAAATGGGACCACTTGTTTCGGAGGAGCAACTCAACCGTGTCATGGGCTTTTTGCAGGCCGGCCAGGACGAAGGAGCCAAATCCTTGGCGGGCGGAGCACGCGTTGGCAAAAAGGGATACTTTGTTCAACCCACTTTGCTAGTGAACACCAAACCCGGCATGAAGGTTATGGAAGAGGAAATATTTGGGCCGGTGGTCTGCGCGGTACCCTTCAGCTCGGTTGAAGAAGTGGTGTCCCACGCCAACAACAATGTCTATGGACTGGCATCCGCGGTGTGGACGAAGGACGTCAGCAAGGCTCATCGAATCGCCTCGCAGCTCCGAGCTGGAACGGTGTGGGTCAACTGTTACAACATCTTTGATGCCGCGATGCCTTTCGGCGGCTACAAACAATCCGGCTGGGGGCGCGAGATGGGGGCCGAGGCGTTGGAGCTTTATACCGAGACCAAAGCCGTCTGCATCCGGCTCTGACCGGCGCCGCTCAGTCCTGAGGTAGGATCGTTGGCACGCCGTTGACCATGATGAATTCGGGCACGGCGTGCGAGTTGACCACATGATCATGGACCGCTTTGAGAGGGCCAAAGTATGGCAGCCCCATAATGTCGGCGCATGAGCCTGGTGAGATTTGCCCCAAATCAAAGTGTCGCCCCAGAGCGCGCGCCGGGTTGATCGTGGCCAAGCGAAGAATGACTGCCGGGTCCAAGTCGGGATGGGCTTGGGCAAACACCTTCATGTCCTCACGCAAGTCAAGGGTTGGCAGCACCTTTTGGCGGGTGAGCATGCTGGCCAGGCTGTCCGTTCCCAGGCAGATATTGATCCCGGCACGACTGAGGGCCTCGAAATCAAACCGCTGGTGTGAGAAGTAAAGATGTGAACGCGGGCAGTGGGCGACCGAAGCCATGCTTTCCGCGAGGAGGTCGATGTCACCCTTGGCCAGATAATTGGCATGAACCGCGAGCAGGTTTTCTGAAAGCAAGCCATGTCGGTGCAGGTGCCTGACCGGGCTCATCGCGCCGCAATCACTCATATCCCTCTGTTCCCGAAGCCAGTCGTGTAACGCTCCGCTGCGGTTCATGAACATCTCGAACTCCTCGGAGGACTCGGCAACGTGCATGGAAATCCGCATTTTGGTGCGCCGGGCGAACGCCCCGGTCAGGAGTAGGAGGTTGGGGGGCGTAGAGTAGGGTGCATGAGGCGAGAGGCCCACGTCATGGCGGCTGTTTCGAGGAAGCATCGCAGCCACTTCCAAAGCATCCCTGAGAATCCGTTGGGGATCATTGCGGCTCCTTACACCGGTCATCTCGAGATAGGACAAAATCCGGATCGGAACAGTTCCCCAGACTTCAGGCAGCAACTCTGGCACGGCTTCGATGTCTCCCACTGTAGTGGTGCCACTAAGCAAGGCTTGTCGCGCCCCGACAATCCAGGACTGGGCATATTCAGAAAATCCGGCGTGGCCCTTAAGAACGAGTATGGATTTGATCCAATCGGCAAAACTACGGGGTGGGGGGATTTTTCCTGCCATCCAAGTGTAATCAAGATGGCAGTGTGCGTTAATAAGGCCGGGGAGAAGGACCCGACTGCCGAGATCGATCATTCGATCATCCGCCGCTGCCTGCCTACTTATCTCGGGCCAGAATCCAAGTTTGATCACCCGGCCGCGTTCTATTAAAACGGCGGCGTTTTCGATGGGCGGGCCCACCACAGGCAGGGCGATTCTTGCCCGAAGGATCAAGCGCATTTCACCCAACAAAACATCCTCCACACGCCCTGGCGCATGGAGGAGGAAAAATAGCGAACGGGAAAATTCAAGCCCTGGCTTGAGTTAATCAGCAATCTCAGCGCTCTGACGGCGACGTTTGCCAGCCGCAGCGTCTGTGTGTTTGAGGGCTTTTGCCTTGCTGTGACGTTTGCGGATTTGCTGCTCGATTTTTTTGGTGACCAAGTCAATCGCGGCATACAGGTTGGTTTCGCTGTCCTCGGCAAATAAATCCGGTCCGGGAACAGCGAGCCTCATCGAGCACTTAAACTGCTTCTCCACTGCTTTTGTCTGGTCATTTTCGATACAAACCCGGGCATTGATCGCCCAGCGGTCAAGGTGTTCGAGTTTGTCAATCTTTGAGAGAATGTGCTGCTCAATGGCATTGGTCAGCGTGACGTTGTGAGTCATCAGAATCAACTTCATATCTGTAAAGTGACTTAGGGTTAGCAAATAATCCAGTTCCAAAAAAGGCCGTTCCGAAAATCGGAACGGCCGAAACAAATCACTTTGAACCAAATGGCGTTTTAATTACGCGCCTCGGCCAAGGTGTCGTGAAGCGTGTCCAACAGGTTGGACACCGCAAAGGGCTTGCTGATAAACCGGTCGGACTTCGATGCGAGATTGCTCAATGCCGATTCATCGACAACTCCGCTGATCACAATGGACTTAAGGTCCGGCTGTTCCGAGCGGCATTTGGCGAGTAAATCCATCCCGTTCATGGATTTCATGCTGTAATCGGTCAGGAGCATGCTGGGGCGTTCAGGGCAGTGCTTAAAATCTTCCAAGGCCTCATTCGGGTCGGTGAATGAGCGAACGAGGTATCCTTCAGCTTTCAATACTTCATGGAGAAGATTGAGAATCCCTGGATCATCATCCACCACGTAGATGGTTTCACGTTCGGGGGAGACGGCGCGGGTGGATCGATTATGGACGGGGCATTCGTCCTCGTCCGATTGCAAGGGGAATGAAACTCGTCTCGCAGCGTAATTGTCAGCTGTGGCGACGGAATGCTCGTGGGAATGAATACCGTTGGCGGCTGCCAGTCCCAAGGACAGCGCGAAGAGAAGAACCCATGCGCAGGCGATTATTAAGATCATGGTCATACGATTTGTTAAGCAGAGTTTGTGCCAGTTTTGTTTTGGTGGTTATAACGTTAAAGTCTTTTTTCGGTAACGGAAATGTGTCCTAATTGCCTGTTTACCTGTCCATAAAAAAGACAAGAAGGACTTTTGACCGGGTTTGTTTTTGCCGAGCCTTAAGCATTTTTGTTAGGGTTGGCGGAACTGGCCAGATCGAGTTCAGATGTGAGGAGCTCGACTTCATTTTTAATATGGCAGGTATTACCTGCCAGTTCATCCAAGCCATCCATGGATGACGTTAAATCGTGGTTCTTTACGGCTAAAGCCGTCTTTTTGAGTGAAGGTAAGACAGCCTGAGCGCGCAACATCGAGGCGGCACCTTGTAAGGCATTAAGGCGAATGTTAGCACTGTGCCAGGATTCAGTGGCCAAAGCGGTTCGCACGGAAGTGATGGTCTCAAGGAGTTCAGTTCCGAATTTGCGCAGTAGAGTCACGTAAGTTGCCGCGTCAACTCCAATTTGTGCGGTGAGTTCGGCTAGTCTTCGGTTGGCATTGGTGTGAGCCAATTCCACGAGTTTAATCACCTGTTCGGTGACTTTGGCGGCAGCAAAGGGCTTGACCATGTACTGACTCACACGAAGTTCGGCTGCACGCTGAATGACGTCGCGTTCCGTGCTGGTGGTGCAAAGGATGAACTCCATGTTGCGCAACCGTTGATTGCCTCGGAATTGTTGAAGCAACTGAAGTCCATCCATGACGGGCATTGAAAAATCCGAAATGCACAAATTGGGAATGTAACCCGTGCCAATGAGGGCAATCGCCTCGCTGCCGTTGGAAGCCTCGGTAACCTGGATGCCCGGTATTTTTTTCAGGATGTTTTTCAGCCCCATTCGGCAAATGGGATCATCCTCCACAATAAGAACCCGCGAAGTAACGTGCGGCACCACCGATTCCGGAAGCTTTTCGAAGGTAAGATTAGATTGCTTGAGCAGGACGGGAGTGAGCGCACTGGTCGTCTGCGCATCGAGCTGCAAGACAATCGAAATGCGTCCATCCAAATGGCGAATGGTGTTTGGAGCCTCAGGTAGTAACAAAAAGAATTGTTTGAGGGCAGCTCCCAGCGGGGATTCAGGTAGAGAATGCTCGATTGCAGGCTCCAATGCCTCGGAAGCAATCTCAGGAATGGATGAGATGGTTGTCACCGCTGAAGCTATCGGCATGTCTTCCAAGGAGTTGAGGGGCGGCTCCGTAAGGCTTTGGTGATTGTGTCCAAAAGCTGGTGGTTGGGTGTAAAGTATTTGGCGGGTAGGCCGATGGTTAGGAGTCGAGTAATTCAGGATGCCAGTGGCACTGAAATGCCGGACGGGGAGTCGGTGAGCCCTCCCCTATAACTAATGCACCCGCGGCAAGGACGCTGCGCACTAAGAACAAAGGCCCTCTTTATGGGGGCGACTCAAGGATTAGAGTATATGGTCATTAACACTAACATCTCGGCCCAGTCAAGCTCACGACTTTTGTCGGAATCATCCAACATGCTCAGCAAGTCTCTTGCTCGGCTGTCTTCTGGTTCAAAGATTATCTCCCCCGAAGACGACGCTGCCGGTTTGGCGGTTTCCGTGCGTTTCGATGCACAAATTAATCGCACTTCCGCAGCCAATGCCAACGTAGGGAATGCGATCTCCTTCAGCCAGACCCAGGATGGGTTCCTCAAAAAAGTCGCCAAAGCTTTGGACCGAATGAGCGAACTGTCGATCTTGTCCCAGGACGTGACAAAGACCGACGCAGATCGCACGCTATACAACGCGGAGTTCACTACTCTCGGCGGATACATCGACAACGTTGCCACCAAGGATTTTAATGGTGTCAACCTGTTTGATGGAACCACTCAGAACGTGACCAGCGATGGCGATGGCGGCGTATTTGCAATGTCGGGGGTCAACCTCGCAGCGGGCACTTACACGACTGCCACAGCATCGACAGTGGATACAACGGCCAACGCCGGTACTGCCCTCACAAACATCAAGGCAGCTATCGTGCAGTTGACCTCTGATCGCGCCAATCTGGGCGCCAACATCTCGCGGCTCAATTTCACCAGTGAACAGCTGGGAGTTCTGAAAGATAACCTGAGCCAGGCGAGCAGCCGGATCAAGGATGTCGATGTTGCGGATGAAAGCACCAGCTTCGCCCGCTACAATATCCTTGTCCAAGCAGGCACAGCCATGCTGAGCCAGGCGAATCAAACGCCGAACTCGGTTTTGAAGCTGCTCCAATAGAAGTAGTTCTGTTCACGTACATCCGGACGCCTTTGCGGGCGTCCGGATTTTTGCTTTTTCGGGGGTGAAACCTAAGGTGGATTACGCGATTCCTAGAAGCTCACGCGATGGGATGCCATGTTTTAGATTTCTCGATGTCCAACCCTTGCGACCATTAACGGCAACGGCTTGCCGGCTTCTGCAATTCTCGATTTGCACAGTGCTGGTTTGAGTAGTCGAGCTTTGGAGTTTATGCGAGCCCATACTAATCTAACTATTGATGAATAGATTCCAGCCGCAGAAATCAGCAAGGAATCCATGTGCCGCGGCAAATCCGGCCTGCTTGGAACTCCTTTTTCTGCTCGGAGCCTTGGTGGATTCGCTTGGAAGCAGCCGTAAGTGGCGCAGCCTCAAAGAGTTGATAAAACACGTTAAAACGTTAAAGAATAATCAGATTTGACCGATATTCCTCATGTAGCTCAGAGGATCATGGATGATCCCGGAGAAACAACAGGACAACGGGTGATGCCTGAAACAAGTTCATCCCGCGGCAAGGATGTCGCGTACTAAAAAGCTCCCGCCAGGGAGTGACTCATGGAAGGAGTCAGTTATGGTTATTAATACTAATACGTCAGCCGCAAACAGCTCGCGGTTGCTCTCGGAATCCTCGGCAATGCTCAGCAAATCGCTGGCCCGCCTCTCCTCAGGTTCCAAAATTGTATCCCCCGAAGATGATGCCGCCGGTCTCGCCGTGTCGACCCGTTTCGACGCGCAGATCAACCGCACCAAGGCTGCCAGCGCCAACGTTGGCAATGCCATCTCGTTCAATCAAACACAGGACGGATTCCTGAAAAAGGTGTCCAAAGCCTTGGACCGCATGTCAGAACTGTCCGTCCTCTCCCAGGACGTAACCAAGAGCGACGCTGATCGCAGCCTGTACAACGCCGAGTTTACCACTCTGGGCGCTTATATCGATAATACCGCCACCAAGGACTTCAATGGCGTGAACATGTTTGATGGTACCGCACTCAACGTCACTAGCGACAGCGAAGGTGGAACATTCGCCATGAACGCCGTGAATTTGGCCGCCGGGACTTATACCACAGCCACCGCCTCCACCGTTGACACTTCTGCCAACGCAGTCACAGCCCTGACGAACGTTAAGGCCGCCATCGTTCAGTTGTCATCGGATCGCGCCAATTTGGGTGCGAACCTTTCGCGTCTCAACGCCACGAGCGAGCAGTTGGGCGTGTTGAAGGACAATCTTGGAGCAGCCAACAGCCGCATCAAGGACGTCGATGTGGCCGATGAAAGCACACAATTTGCCCGCTACAACATCCTCGTCCAGGCAGGCACGGCGATGTTGGCTCAGGCGAACTCCGCACCCCAATCCGCGCTGCGTCTCCTCCAATAATGGGGGAATGACCCAGCCCGGTAGGGTTTCATGGTCCCGGGCGGCGCGCTTGCGTCGTCCGGGACTTTGTTTTAATGCGTTGAACCCTTTTTTTGCTTTCTTTGTTTCGCCTCCAGTTTTTTGTTTTTTCGGCGATATAACCATTTGATAGGAATTTATGGACTTGTCTTTGTCAGGATTGTCATCGGGTTTCGATTGGAAATCGCTGGTGAGCCAGATGGTGGATGTTGAGCGCGCTCCGCAGCAAAGGTTGCTGACTGAGCAAAACACCCTCCAACAGCGCAACCTCGCGTTTGGAAGCATCAAAACGCAGATGCTTAGTTTCGGCAACAAGGTCGACGCCCTAAAAACCCCTGTTATTTTCAGCAACCGTTCAGCCTCGGTGGGTGATGCAACAGTTGCTTCGGCTGCCGTTTCCGATGGGGCAGCCATGGGAAGTTACGCTTTTAATGTGACTCGCATGGCCACAGCTGCGAGGTGGGATGGTGCAGCAGGAGCTGGACAGGCTATTGCCCCAACGGATGATGTTTCCGGAGTCTATTTAAACCAGGCAGGATTCAGCACCGCCATCACGGCAGGCAATTTTTCAGTCAATGGCAAGTCTGTGGCAGTGGAAACCACGGACACCTTGCAGGGGGTTTTTGACAAGATCAGCGCCGCCACCGGTGGTGCCGTCACGGGTCGATATGATTCTGCCACGGACAAGATGGTGCTCACTGGAAGCGGCACCATTACTTTGGGCAGTGCCACGGATACCAGTAATTTTCTCTCGGCAGCCCGTCTTTATAACAGCGGCACCTCGACAGTGACCAGCGGCACGGCCTTGGGCGGTGTTCAAACGGGACGGACTTTGGAGCAGGCCAATTTGGGGACGGATATTTCCGACAACGGCTCAGGCGAATTCAAAATCAACGGCGTGAGCATCGCCTACAGTTCGTCTTCCGATAAAATTCAGGATGTTCTGGACCGAATCAATGCTTCGCAGGCCGGGGTCATTGCCTCGTTTGATTCTGCGAACAATCGGTTTCAGCTGACCAACAAGACCACCGGCGATGTGGGAATCACCATCGAGGACGTGGCGGGGAAGGGGAATTTTGTGGCCGCGACTGGTCTTGGGGGAGGTAGTCTGCAGAGGGGCAATAACCTCGCCTACACCATCAACGGCGGGGGAGAGCTCAACAGCGCGTCCAACGCAATCACCTCGGCCAGTTCTGGCTTGGCGGGCCTGTCTGTCACGGCCATGAAGCTGGGCACTACCAGTGTCACGGTAAGCTCAGACACTTCAAAGGCGAAACAAGCCATCAAGGACTTCATAAGCGCCTACAATGGTGTTCAAACGCTCATCGAAAACCAGACCGCCAGTACCACTGACGCCAAAGGCAAAGTCACAGCATCACTCCTCGCGGGCGACACCGATGCCTCGAACATAGCCTCATCATTCCGGTCGCTTGCGTTTTCAGCCTCCAGTTCCAGTTCGTTTGCTCAAAGACTGGCCGATTTGGGCATTGAATCAAATGGCAACGACAACAATCTGGCCTTGGCTGATGACACGAAGCTTGATGATTTCCTCGCGAATCATTTGACTGATCTGGCTGATATGTTCTCCAACACCGCCACCGGCTTGGCGACCCGTTTTTCCACGTATTTGGACCAGACCAGTGGTGATGACGGATCACTTACGACCAAACAGACTCTCCTTACCCAGCAGGCGGGAGGCATTGACGCCCAGATCGCGGATATGGAGAGGCTGGTGCAGGATCGCAAGCAACAGTTGACCGACAGCTTCATCGCGATGGAAACCGCCTCAGCCCAATCAAAACAGCAGTTGGCCTATCTCACGAAGACATTTGGCGCATGAACCTAATAGCGGTCCCGGCCTCTGGAGTTTCTTAACCATGCAGTTGCAAGTCACACTCGACGGCGAAAATGTGGGAAGCTGGAGCACGACGGCGGAATCCCTTGCCTCCATCCGCGGACGCTTGGAGACTTTGGCTCTCAGCAAGCGGCGTCTGTTGTTTTCCATGTCGGTGGATGGCTCACCCGTCAGCTTAAACCGTCCCTTGGACCTGCGGGTGGTTGGCCTGACGGTCGTCGCGCGGACCATTGGTTTTGAACAGTTGGGCTTTCAATTGATCTCTGTGGCCGAGGAGCAATGCAGCCAGCTCATTCAGCGCCTCCAAAACCTCAGCCTCCTGGTCTTAATTAACTCGTGGCACAAGGGACAAGAGGGATGGATGCGGTTGCTGCCTGAGTTAAAAGACCCTATTTTGACTACTAGTTTTATTCCCGAAGGGGTGGGTTTCCTCCCCGGGGGCGACGCGATATGTGGACGTGCGGTGATGCGTCGGACGGATGACCTAAGTCTCGTTTTGGTGGAGATCGAGAAGGTCGCACTCAGTCGGGATCCTGAGGAGTTTTCCAACGTCCTTGAATCCAAACTGCTCCCTTGGCTTCAGAATTTCCATACGGATCTCAAAAGTTTCAATTCCTCAGGCAATGATTGATTTTAAACCCGCTCTCTGCCTTGCGCTTGGCTTTGGCGTGCTGGCCGCCGGATGCCACAATGCACCCTTGGTGGCCGATATTCCCATGGGCCCTTCCTATATTCCCGCGAACTTCCACCAATTGGCCCCGTCTTTTGGAAGTAGGGTGAAGAAAGTGCTTTTGCTGCCTCTCAAGGCCGGAAATGCGCAGGACAACATGCGCGAAGGCGTCGAGGTTCTGGAATCGGTGATGGTCTCCGAGGTCATGAAATCAGGACGATTCGAGGTGGTTGCCGGAGATCGCGAGAGGTTAAATCAGATGCTCCGAATGCCGACGCTTTCTGCGGACGAAAAACTGCCCCAGGATTTCTTGAAAAAAGTGAGGGATGAATTTGGGTGTGATGCGGTCATGTTCTCAATGTTGACCCAATACCGCCCTTACCCTCCTATCGCGATGGGCTGGAAACTGCGGCTCGTCGATGCTGTGGACGGCCAGACCTGGTGGACGGCCGACGAGGTTTTTGACGCCACGGATGACCGGGTCGCAGTAGGCGCCCGTAAGTTCCAACAGCAGAATATGAAGTACAACGGGGCCATACCTGTTTTGCAGGATACTTTTACCGTCTTGCTGGTGCCGCGGCAGTTTGGGATGTATAGTGTTCACGCTGTGGTGGAAACAATGCCTGTCCGATGATGTCCCAAATTTTGGCAGACCCCCTTAAGTTCTGCCGCGTCCTTCCGATAGAATAAGTGCGAGTAGTAGATTTAAAAACTAGTAACAGCCTGCCAAATAACCCAATCAGACATTATGGAAGTTCATCTTAATTCGAATCTTGATGCGGTGGTTCGGTCCGCCGCCAGCGGAAGCAAACCCCGAGTCCAATCGACTCAGGAGCCATCCGACACATCCTTCGCGCAGACTGACAGCCTCAATGAGGCCCTAAAGTCCACCCCGGATGTCCGGCCCAAAGCGGTTGCCCGCGCCAGAGAACTGGTCGCCAGCCCGCTGTATCCCCCGACGGAAACCATCCGCCAGATCTCCAGTCTTCTGGCCATGAACATGGAGCAATCCAGCAATTAGCCAGCAAGGAATACACGATGGTCCCAAGCAATCCATGGAATTCTTACCGGAAGGTGGCCACACAGACCGCATCGCCAGGCCAATTGGTCTTGATGCTGTACGAAGGTGCCATCCGTTTCTTGGAGCGTGCGTTGGGCGGCTTTGAAATTGAAGATCCGGCCCAGGCCAATGAGACCATCAGCAACAATCTGCTGCGTACGCAGGAGATTATATTTGAGTTGAATGTCTCCCTCAACATGCAGGATGGCGGCACCCTCGCGGTGACTTTGCGCAGTCTGTACCACTACATGGACCGACGTTTGATGGAAAGTAATGTTAAAAAGGAATCGGCGGGCATTAGAGAAGTGGTTTCCCGACTTTGTGTCCTGCGCGATGCATGGTCCCAGATGCTTCAGGGGCAGGGCGTGACTGCACCGGGGAATTTGTCAGCCCGTATGGCCGCGGCTTAAACGCTCGAGTTTTCTTTGGATGTGTTGATGAGTGCCCAAGTCAAACTAATGAGCCTTTACGAGGATTGGCGCGCCTGGACCCAGGTGGAGGGAGATGCCATTCTGACGATGGATTGGGCACGCGTGGCACAGTGTCAGGATGCCAAAAAGGAGTTGCAGGCCGCAATTGCCCGCCGCACTCAGGATGCCCGCGATGAACTCCGCCTTCAAGGAGCAGATCAGCGGATTTTGGATGGTCCTTTGCGCGCGATGGTTAATGAGTTGATTGGCTTGGAAATGCGCAATCAGGAATACCTGAGCGGCCAAAGAGTAGTGCTCGAGAAGGATCGCCTCGAAATTGAGGAGGGTGGGCGCAGGGTAGCAAAGATCCACAAGAGTTACACGGCGCCGGCTTCGGCCGGATGGGAGCAGTACTCCTAAAGGGCGTCTCCTAGCCGAAAGTAGATGAATTTCTCCCTGCCATGGATTGGCAGGAGCAACGGTCGCACGGATGGCGGACGATAATGAGGTTGAATGCCACGCGAGGACAGCGTTAGTCTTTCTCCAGTGGAATCCTCAAAGAGCAGCACATGAGCTGGTCATCCGATTCTGAAATTACCCAGCCGGAAGTTTGGCAGGGCGACACGGCTTCCTTGATATTAAGGCAGGCCGATGCTTCTCCCATGTCTTGGCTATCAGGCGGCATGCTGGTTTTGGATGCCTCCGGCAAAGTGGAGGAAGCCAATGAGTGCATCCTTCAATGGCTTGCCAAGACATTCTCCCAAATCATTCATAATCAAGTTCTTACGTTGCTCGATGAGCGTAATCCTTCTCTTTCTTCGTCCGTGGGTGCCCTTCTCGACCGGTCTTCCTTCTTTCAAAAGGCCGAGATTTCGACTCGGCTGGACGGGGTTGAGGAACGCTTTGGCATTGAGTTAACTCGCGTGGGGGCTGGAATGGTCCTCCGCCTTGAATCCCTTCTTCCCTCCTCTTTGGATGAAGTGGGCTGGCTTGATGGGTCGGGCTCCATCGAGATGCGCCGCGAGTTGGGTCTGCGTCTGTGGCGGGCCGAGGCGCGGTTGGAAAACCTGGTCAATCGCTGGCCGGGCGTCATTTTCAGCCAGCGTGCTGATTTTGCCCTCACCTCCGTCAGCAGCCGTATCACTGAGTTAACCGGACTGACACCCGAGACTTGGAAGGGTTCCTCAGGACGTTTCTGGGAAGTGGTGCATGAGGCCGATGCTGAGGATCTCCAGCAACAGTACCGACGGTTGACTCCGGCCCAGCCGCGTCTTAATTGCACGTACAGGATTCGCCACGCCCAGACTGGCCGAATCTCTTACGTGTTTGAATCGCGGCAGGCTGTTTTCACGCACAGCGGACTTTTATTGGGGTACGAATCGGTCTGGCTGGATACCACCCGCCAGACCATCGCTGAAAAACGCCTTTCCTCCGCCGCTTGGAAAGAAACGCTGGCTCTCCTGACCATGGGTCTGGCCCATGACTTCAGTAATATTATGGCCGGCATCCTTTCGCTCAGCGAAACATTCCAAGCCCAGGTCGCGCGCGAGCATCCCTTCCAGGAAGGACTTACCCTGATCAAGCGCAATTCGATGCAGGCAAGCCAATTGGTCCATCGCATTCTCAACCTTCATCAGGGCAGGGTCGGCGACAGGAATTATCACAGCCTGAACGATCTCGTCACAGACACGTTTGAGTTGGTCCGTAAAATTGTCCCCCGCCGCATTGAAATTTGCACCGAGTTAACCAACGAGGCCCTGGCTCTTTACGTGGACGCCGTGGAATTTAGGCAGGTGCTGATCAATCTTACCTTGAACGCTGCTGACGCCATGCCTCATGGTGGAAGCCTTGTCTTCCGCACTTCGTTTGAGTCTGAGTATCCCGCCATGGAGTTCCGCCAAGGGGTGCTGCCGCAGCTGCCGGCAGTTTGTCTGACCGTGGAAGATACCGGCTGTGGCATTTCGTCCAAACATCTGGCGGTTGTTTTTGATCCTTTTTTCACGACTAAACCCCTCAATAAAGGCTCCGGTCTTGGCCTTTACAATGCCCGGCTGTTTGTCGAGAAGCACGGCGGCGCCATTTCAGTGGAGTCGCGGGTTTCTGCGGGCACTCGTTTTCGACTTTGGCTCCCGCAGGCTGATTTCACCGAAACAGAACGCCAGCCGGTTGGTTGGAAGCGCCACACCATACTTCTGGCTGGGAGCGCCGGACGCGCCTTGGATGTAAGCGCCAGTTTCCTTCGCGAGCACGGCTATTACGTGGTGGTCTGTCCCATCGGCGAACGTCCTGAGGAGGTTTTGGGTTCTCCAGATTATCAATTTGCCGGCGTGCTGGTTGTAGAGACGGGCCAGGAAGGCCGGGCCTCCGTTGATCTCCTCGCTGCCGCCGCCCGAGATTATCCGCGACTCAAACGCGCCGTACAGGTGGTGGGACGCAACATGGATGAGGTGGAGCGCGAACTTTTGGCCCAGGCAGAACTGGTTTGGATACCCGACATGCCGGAGCACGAATGGCTTGAAAAATTTCGCCGCAGCCTGGACGAGGTCACTTACTAATTAGATTACGATGAGTTCTCCCGAACCAAATCAGCCCCGCATCCTCATCGTTGATGATGAGGAAATCGTTTTGGTTGCCCTCCGGGAAACCCTGGCCCGGGCCGGTTACCTCGTCACCGCCCTCCCCAGCGCTGTGGCTGCCCTGGAGATAATTGATCAGACCCAGTTCGCCGTGGTCATTTCCGATCAGCTCATGCCGCGCATGAACGGTCTGGAATTTTTGGGGCTGGTTAAGGAGAAGCAACCCGATGCCTCCCGAATTCTCATCACCGCTTTGCTCAGTTGCGAGACGGTTATCGACGCCATCAACAAGGGGGAGATATTCCGTTTCATCATCAAGCCCTGGTTGCGTGAGGAGCTTCTTGCCACAGTCAAAAATGCCGTCAACCGTCATGAGTTGATCCGACGCAACAGCGCGTTGCAGGCCGAGACTCTGGCCGTGAACTCCAGGTTGTCCGAGCTGAACCGTTCGCTCGAACTACAAGTCGCCCGCGTGGCTGAGCAAAACGAGGCTCTTGGCCGGCTAAATGGCGCGTTGGCCGACAACCTGACCAAATCAGTCCGTCTTTGCGTGCAAACCATGCAGACCTTCTATCCCACACTGGGTAGCGAGGCCCGGCGGACCCACGAAATTTGTCGTATGATGGCCGAGGGGCTGGCCCTGTCCGCTGAGGATACCGAGACGCTTTCCGTGGCCGCGTGGCTGCACGACATTGGTTTGGTGGGAGTGCCTCGGCAGATCATCAAAAAATGGCAGGATGGCGCGCCGTTGGACAGTGCCGAACAACAATTAGTTGAGCACCACCCCGTGCTTGGCGAGGAATTAGCCTCTTTCTCTGATAGCCTCTCCACGGTCGGTAGGCTCATCCGCTCACACCACGAATGGTATGATGGCTCGGGCTACCCGGATCGATTGAAGGGGGAGGATATACCGTGGCTGGCCCGATTGCTCGCCGTCGCTGTCTATTTCGCCTCCAGCCGCCATGAGGAATACCTTGTGGTCGAGCAAATCAAACTCGCCAGCGGCACCTTTTTTGACCCCGATGCGGTGCGCGCATTCCTTCGCGCCCTGCCTAAAACAGTGCTGCCCCTCCGGGAGCGTGAAGTTCTTTTGAGTGAGCTTCGGCCCGGCATGGTCTTGGCCACAGGTATTTACACAGCCAACGGTATCCTCCTGATTCCCGAGGGCCAGCAACTGAGCGGGCCCTACATCGACAAGCTTCTTAACCACAATCGAATTAGTCCGATAAGTCAGTCATTGATCGTGTACTGCTAATGACGACGGATGTTCGATTGTATTCCGAGACTGACACCAATTCCCGAGAGATAGATTCCGATAAACGGCGTGGCCGTTGGTGGGATTCCGTGTTTCAGGGCTCGGAAGACTGCCTGATTGTTTGCCGCTTCGATGGCAGCATCGGCGAGTGCAACCGCAAAGCCGCCCTCTTGTTGGAGCGCACCTCCTCGGTGGATTCATCCCCTTCAGGCATTGGCGAGTATCTGAGCCCTCCGACAGCCTTGAGGCTGGCCCAAATTTTCAAGCTTAAGCCTGAGCGTCCCGAGACACTGCCTTCAGTCACTCTTCTAAATGGAGGTCGAATCCTCACCATCATCGATTTGGTTGTCACAACCCTGGATGCTGGATCGTATCTGATCACCATCAAGGACGCCAGCCGCCGGTGGAGGATGGAGTCACATGTCCAGCGGCTGATGACGGCCATTGATGCGACGACGGAAGTTTTTTTCCTTACCGATTCACAGCTCCGCCTGACCTTCGTCAATGCCGCCTTCCAGACCAATACGGGCTATAGCATCGAAGATGCGCTGGGGCAGGCCTCTGATTTTCTTCGTTCCCCCTCAAGTCACGCTCAAATATCCGAGTACCTTGAAGCCTTGCACAAAGGTTTGGATTGGTCAGGAGAGCTGATCAATCGTCGTGCCGACGGCTCCGAGTACCCCGTCGAGGCGGTTATTTCACCCATCCATGATCGTTCTGGAAAGTTCATCGGCTACGTGGCCTGCGAGCGCGATATTTCCTCCAAGAATGCACTCAAAGAGGATTTGGTTGCCGAGCGCGATCTCGCCCACAGTATCATCAATTCCATGGACGCGGCCATCTATGCCGTGGACAGCGAGTTTCATCTCACCCAAGTGAATGAGGGCTGGCGCAAATTTCCAACAGACCACGGCTGGCTCAACATGCTGGGCGGCCCCAAAATCGGGGAGCTCTTTCTCGATTGCGTCCCCGACGATCAAAAGCGGGTCCAACTGACCGGTTATCTGGTTCAAGTGATGACAGGAGGAAGCGCCCACGAGTTTGAGGTGGATGAGGGCGGCGGACGTTGGTCTCTGGTCAGCATTGCCCCCTGGCGGCACAAGGGTCGATCGGCTGGATTCATTTACTCGGTCAAGGATCAAAGCCGCGTGCGCGAATTGCAGCGCCAGCTCTACGATTCCCAAAAAATGGAGGTCTTGGGTTGCCTCGCTGCAGGTGTGGCCCACGATTTCAACAATCTTTTGCAAGTGATTCAAGGGAATGCCCAGTTGGCCGTTGAAGCCGCGAGCTCCACCTCCTGTGTTCCCATGCTTCAGCAGATCAGCCAGGCTGCTGCGGGCGCTTCCGCCATCACTGCTCAACTTCTCGGTTTCAGCCGTTCTGAGGAGGAAAACCTGGTGGTTTTTGACTTCAATGATCGCATCCAGCTTGTCGGGGGCATGGCCGCCCGCTCCGCCCGCGGCAGCGTCAGGATCGAAGTGCATCCCGCCCCCCGCCCGGTCTGGATTTGCATGGACTCAACACGTGCCGATCAACTCTTGCTCAACCTGTGTGTCAATGCACAGGACGCCATGCCACAGGGTGGCCTGCTCAGTCTTAATAACAATATTGTTCGCCTTGACGAACATCAGGCCTCCCAGCTTCGCCGTCGGGCCGGTGATGAATTCCTTTGTTGTTCCGTGACCGACACCGGTTCGGGAATTTCACCCGAGGTTCTTCCTCACATTTTCGAGACTTTTTATACCACCAAGCAAAAAGGGAAGGGGACAGGCCTTGGCCTTTCCATCGCCCAGCGGGTCGTCACCCAGGCAGGTGGGTGGCTTGACGTTCGCAGTGAAGTTGGCAAGGGCACCACTTTTCTTCTGTTTGTTCCACTCGCGTCCGCGCCCGTGCCCGGGTCGGTTCCTGAAGTGACGAGTGAAGCTTCTCCCAGCCCCCGCGGTCACGGGGTCATTCTCGTGGTGGAAGATCAGGAAATGGTTCGGGATTTTACCGCTACATTCCTTCGCGCCGCCGGCTACGAAGTTATCACTGCCGACACCGCGGATGCTGCTTTGGAATCCATCCGTTCAAATTCCGGCCCGATCAACCTCGTGCTGACGGATTACAACATGCCCGGCATGAACGGTTTGGAGTTGATTGAGCAGCTTGCCTACGAGCGGCCTGGTATTAAATCCATCTTGGTTTCCGGATTCTTGGATGAGGAGCAAATGGCTCGCGTCGAGGAAAACGGCACCATTCAGTTGCTGCGGAAACCTTACAACCACAAGCAGGCTCTTCGGATCATTGACGCCGCCCTCGCGCCGAGCTGAGAAACTCTCAAGCAAGGGGTTTCCCTTCCGATAAGTCTACGGAGTCCACACTACAATTTATGAGCGCCCCTGATCCTCAAAAAATCGCCCAACTGTCCGACCTAAGTTCACAAATCCTCCTTGAATTGGCCAACTCCGCCCCTGACTCCGACCGTGGGCTCCTGCCCATTAATTCGTTTCTGAGCGATCTGTGCGAGGCTTGGCCTGCCGACACCGTGGTTGGGCAGGGACTTCTTGAGGGCCAGAAAATTATTGACGAGATTTTTGGAGGCACAGGCCAGTTCACAGGCAATGCCATCACTCAACTCAGAGCCAATGCAGAGTGGCTCAAGAAGACTGCCGCCGAAATGGCCAAAGGTGGCGGGCCCGCCGCGCCGAAGTCTGTGGCCGCAATACCTGAAGAGTCACTGACCCTTAATATTAGTGACGATGGAGAGCTTCTCCGCGAGTTCGTTCAGGAATCACATGAGCACTTGCAAAACATTGAAAACGGCGTGCTCGTTCTTGAGGAGAACCCAAGGGACATGGATCAGCTCAACTCCATTTTTCGGGCGTTCCACACTTTTAAGGGTGGCTCCGGATTTTTGAATCTTCGTCCCATCAACAAACTGGCCCATGAGCTCGAGAGCCTCCTTGATGCCGCCCGCACCGGCAAGCTGACCATCGACATTGAAGTCATCAATGTCATCCTCAACGGCAGCGACATCCTTAAACGATTTATCAATGCGATCGATGTGCAGCTCAGCGGTCAGGTCGCCCCGGGCCCCATCTTGATTCCTATCCAGAACATGCTGGCTCTCATAGTCGGCATCAACGGACGTCTCCCCGGCGCCAAACCCGTGGTGGTTTCCATGCCGGCGCCTTCCCCCGCCGTGTCGGCCCCAGCACTCTCAGTCAAGCAGTTGGTTGTGGTCCCCGAAACCCCTTCCATTGTCGAGGTTTCGCCCGTCATAACTGTATTGCCTTCGGTTGAGGTTGCAGGTCCCAAAGCCGCAGTTGAGCAGAAGGCCACCATCTCCTCGGTCAAAGTCGACACCATCAAGCTGGATTCTCTGGTCGATTTGGTGGGTGAAATGGTCATTGCCCAATCCCTGGTTGCCCAGGATCAGGATCTCAAAAGTTTCGGCAGCGCCCGCCTCCTTAGAAACCTCGCGCAACTTGTCCGCGTCACCAAGGATCTTCAACGCACCGCCATGTCCCTCCGCATGGTGCCCATCCGCGCCAGCTTCCAAAAAATGACCCGGCTCATCCGTGATCTTTCCATCAAGGCCGGCAAAAGGGTGGAACTTGAAATGTCCGGAGAAGAAACCGAACTGGACCGCATCATCGTCGAGGAAATCAATGACCCTCTCGTTCACATGATGCGGAATTCTGTGGATCACGGCATCGAAAAACCCGATGCCCGCGTGGCCGCAGGAAAACCAGCAGTTGGCACCATTCGCCTCGCCGCTTTCCATCAGGGCGGCAGCTTTGTCATCCAGATCAGTGATGATGGCGGCGGACTCAACAAGGATCGCATTCTCCGCAAAGCCATGGAGAACGGTTTGATCACCGCTCATCACAACCTCAGCGAAAAGGAAATTTTCGGCCTCATCTTCGCCCCCGGTTTCTCCACCGCCGAAAAGGTCACTGATATTTCGGGCCGGGGTGTCGGTATGGATGTGGTTCGCCGCAACATCGAAAATCTTCGCGGCAAAATTGATATTGAGTCCACTCTCGGAGTGGGCACCACCTTTACCATTTCACTCCCCCTGACCCTCGCCATCATCGACGGCATGATCGTCCGCGTCGGCAGCGAGCGTTACATCATCCCAACACTTTCCGTTCGCGAGTCCTTCCGTCCCACTGCCGACATGCTCTCCACCGTTCACGAGCGTGGCGAACTGCTTAACGTTCGCGGCCGTCTGCTTCCCATGCTGCGCCTCCGCCAATTATTCTCTGGCGAAGCCGATATGACAAACCCCACCGAAGCTGTTATCATGGTGGTCGAGTCGGGTGAATCCGTACGATGCCTCCTCGTGGATGAACTCATAGGGAAACAGGAAATCGTGATCAAAAATCTTGGCGAAGCTTTCAAGTCCAATCCGCTTCTGGCCGGTGCCGCCATCCTTGGCGACGGTCGGGTCGGCTTGATCCTTGATGTCAATTCCTTGGTCCACCTCAAGCATCACCCCGTGGCGCGAGCGGCCTAAGATGAGAAAACACGCGCGCATTCTTGTCGCCGAAGATAACGCCATCTCCCAATTGATGCTCCTTCGGATCCTCGCCAGCGAGCCGGGCTACGAGGTGCAGGCTGCTGGCGATGGCAAATCCGCCTGGGCCATGGTCCAGCAGGAACCCACTTTCGACCTCTGCATCTTTGACGTCATGATGCCGCAAATGAGCGGCATCGACGTCCTTCGCCGTATGCGCGAGGACGAGCGTCTCAAAAGCATTCCCGTCATGCTTTGCTCCGCCTTGCGGGATCGTGACACCATCAAACAAGGTGCCGATTTGGGCATCGAATACTACGTCCTAAAACCATTTCAGGCTCCCCTTGTTCTTGAGCAGGTCGCCAAAGCCCTTAAAGGCCTCGGCCCACGCCCGGCCCCGTTACGAACCGAACGCCCCAGGGAACAACGCTCCCAGATCAACGACACCATTGCCCAAGCCATCCAGTTGCTAAGGACCGCCGCTGGCACCGGAGCCTACCCCTCCTTCCCTGTCGATGACGTCATGCTCCGTTCCTCCGCCGCCTGGCCCGAGCCCCTTTCCCAACCCCACCTTCGCCGCATCCTCAGCCTCGCCGCCGAGCTCGAGTGCGAAAACGAAGCCCTTCGTAAAATCTTCGACCACCCCGCCCAAGCTCCTTTAAGTTGAGGCTCACCAACTACCCGCCGCGCTTTTTTCTTTCTTTCAGAAGTGTGTGGACAGCTGTGTATAGTGTATATATACACAAACGTACTGGATGCCGCTCCGTCTAATCATACCTCTCATTTCCCCTGCCGCTGAAGGCGCTTTGTACGAACAGATTGTGCAGGGCTTTAAAACGGAAATCGGTGCTGGCCGTCTCAAGCCGGGCGCAGCCTTGCCTTCCTTTCGCGCCCTGGCTGAGGATTTGATGGTCAGCGTGATCACGGTCAAGCGTGCCTACGAGGAGTTGGAACGCGCTGCCATTATCTATCGCAGGCAGGGGCTCGGAACCTTCGTGGCAGAATCAGGAGGAGATCGCAGTCGGGAGGTCAAGCTGGACCGAGCCCGTGAGCTAATGATCCAAGCCGTGAAAGAAGCAAGTGAGGCAGGACTCGGCTCCCAGGAAATCACGGAACTTTTGCAATCAGTTAACGCAAAACACGCCAAATTATGAAAGAGCATGCCATCGAGATTCGGGGTCTCCGCAAAAACTTCGACCATTTCAGTCTGGGACCACTCGACATGAATGTCCCCCGCGGAGGCATCTATGGATTTATTGGTCCCAATGGCTCAGGCAAAACCACCACCATCGATCTGTTGATGGGAATGGGTATGGAGTCTGCGGGCGAAATTCAAGTCTTCGGCTTGCACCATCGAAAAAACGAAGTTGAGGTCAAGCGCCAGATCGGCTACGCCAGTCCCGATCTCAATTTTGAAGCCTGGGGCCAAGTGGGCCGCGCCATTCAGTTCACCCGAGGATTTTATCCGTCCTGGGATCAGTCCTATTGCGAAAAACTGCTCAGCGCGTTCACCCTTACGCACTCCCAAACCATCAAAACCCTCTCCTTTGGATCAAAGATTAAACTGGCCTTGGTCCTCGCCCTCTCGCATCGACCTGCCCTGTTGATTCTCGATGAGCCCACCGTCGGTTTGGACGCCATTTCCAAACAACAAGTCTTTTCGGAATTACTCTCAGCCGTTGAGGGTGGCGAACGCACCGTTCTCATCTCCTCTCACGGCCTGACCGATATTGAGAGGTTCGCGGACTCTGTGGGCATGATCAAGAACGGCAAGATGCTTCTCGAAGGGACCACTGGTGAAGTGGTTGACCGCTTTCGTATGGTGGATTTCATTGGCTCACCCGGAGCCCGATGGGAACACACCGCCGGTTTTTACCTTGTAGGTCAGGACCAAGATCGCACCCGCGTTTTGGTCGACCTCAAATTGGGTGGACTCGATGACATCAAAGCCCACGGCGCACATGAGATCTCAACTTCTCCCGTGACCTTGGAGGAAATTGCCGTGGCTCTGGGCAAAAATTAAATGCGATGAAGCTTCTTATTCTTGATTTTCTGCGGAGGTGGGCCTGGGTTTATGTGCCTGCCGTAGGAATACAGTTTCTCATTCTGCTTTTCGCTTCGACTGAGTCGGGTCCGTTCGCCCTCCTCATCGCCATATTCAGTGGATTGACGATACTTGCGTACGAATTTGCATTGGGAACCTCACGAGTCTACCGTACGCTGCCGTTGAGGCGAAGGGATTTGATTAATTTTTGGCGTTTCCTCGGTATCGCTCCAATCTTGCAATTTGTCGGAGTTTTCTTAGCTGCAATCATATTAAGGGCGATACTCAGGCTGGGAAACCCAGTCTCCCTTTCACAGTTCTCGATATGGATGACTGTCGGCTTACTTTTGATGGTCTCGGGCTTTTACTTGATTGATCAACTGGTCGTAATTCCTCAGCAGCGCTTTTTCAACAGGGCGAAAAAATTGTTAGCAAAGGTAGTCTGGAGTCTACTGCAAGTCGGAGCTTTCTTCTTTTTGATCAATTGTCCGGATCAATGGAGCAGTTTGCGCCTTTGGCAATGGCTATGGATTTTGAGTGCGGCAGCCATCTCCCTGTTCGAGTTCGGGAGGTCCGAAAAAATTGTTTTGAACCGAGCCGCTCCTTCTCCCGAGTATGAAGGGTCCCTCAAAAGGGTTGTTCATCGTGTAACGGGAAAACTTTTGCTCAAAAGACCCACCGGGCTCAAATTCTTCCTTCTCGAGGTGGCTTGGAATGCAGTCGCGATGTGGGGAACGGCCTCTTTGGTTGTTGTCATATTTGCCGTAGCAGGGAAAAAACATCCTGGCGAGGATTGGTTGGTCGCAGGCTCGAGAGCCCTGAAGGATTCAACCTATTTTTGGCCGGTCATGTTTTTTATGATTTCCGCGAACAGTTCTAGGCTTGTTGTTATTCGTCACCTGCGATCTCTTCCCATGCTGGCTAGGCATCTCACCCTTTTGATTTGCACCGTTTCTGTCGCCCCGTTTTTCGTCTTCATGGGCACGACAGGAGCATGCGAGTTCTTTTTCCGGCAAGACTTCCAGTTCACCCAATGGCTTAGTTGCAGCTCAATGTTCTCAGCTGTTATTCTGTTTCCCCCAACTTGGTTCCTTCGGTATGGAAATACTGTGCCGACTTTCATGTTGTCATTTGTATGCCTCATTTTGGGTTTGGCTTTATTAGCGGTCGCTTTTCAAACTCCAGTCATCATTGCCTTTTTAGTTTGTCTCTCGGGTTGGGCCTTAGGCGCATGGCTGATATACGGAGCCATCTGCAAACAAAGCGAAACCTACCGGAAGCAATCGATTTGGCCAAAAACCGCACAATGATCATTCCGTCACTCATCCAAAATCTTTTCAAAAGTTTTTTCCTCGATTGGATCTGAGCAAATCTTTCCCATCTGCGGATTAAAACCCCTCCCCCTTCCGTGCCGGTCCGCTGCTAACTCTCCTGGACATTCGATAGGACCACTGACATGCTCCCATCGAATGTCGATGGATGCGTTCCATTTATGAAGCTGAAGTTCAAATCGATCATTATTTTCTGTGTGGTAGTAACCCTATCAATCGCCGGGCGCGCCGTTGCCCAGCAGTTGGACGACGCTCCCCTTGATGCCGCCACTCGATCTGTTGTCGTTGTGGAACTGATCAAAAAGCTCGACAGCGTCTACGCCTTCCCAGAGATGGCAAAGAAGATGGATGTCGCGATCCGCGCGCGTCTGGCAAACAAGGAGTACGACTCCATTACCAATGGTTCTGAGTTCGCCAAAGTTCTCACCGACCACCTGCGCGAGGTGAACAAAAAAGATAAGCACCTCGAAGTGCAATACTTCGCCAAAGGAATTCCGTACGATTCAGAGAAACCACCCGACCTGGAAGAGGTTAAGCGTTTTCGTGAAGGCGGCAGGCTGCGCAATTACGAATTTAAGAAAGTCGAACGCTTGGACGGAGGAATTGGGCTCCTTCAAGTTGATGGTTTCTATCCGTCGGAATGGATCATGGAAACGGCGGCGGCCGCGATGGCGTTTCTGGTCAACAGCGAATCCATCATCTTGGACCTCCGGGAAAATCACGGTGGCGCATCAGGAGGGGGGTTGCTGTGCAGCTACTTCTTCAATGAGGAGACCCATCTTTCGGACTTCTACAACAGGGCGGAAAACAAATTGCGCCAAACTTGGACCTACCCTGTTGCCGGAGCCGAAAAATTCGCCAACAAGGATTTGTATATTCTGACCAGCGGCGGAACGTTTTCGGCACCCGAAGCGCTCGCTTACGACATGCAGGCACTTAAGCGGGCGACGATTGTCGGGGAGACGACCCACGGCGGCGCGAACCCCACCACGATTTACCGGATAACTGACCATTTCAGCGCCGGCATTCCCTTCAGCACGTCGACCAATCCTGTGACTAAGCAAGAGGCCGAGGGAGCGGGAGTAAAGCCGGATGTGGCCGTGCCGGCCAATCAGGCTCTATTGACGGCGCACTTGATGGCATTGAAGAAAGCGCTGAAAATGAACGCTGGCGATCAGGATCTCGCCGAAAATTTCAGGTTAATAATTGCCAAAAAGGAGAAGGAACTGAACGAGCTTAGAGCCAAGCCCTGATGATTAAGTCCCAAGTTTGCTGGCTATGATGTTAAAGCGAGTTGCGTGGCTAGCGCGAGCATGTCTGAACTGTTCTTTTGCCAGTTCCAGAGAATACGGTTCTCCGCTGCCATTTTTTCCCTGTCTTAATCCGTGCAGATACTTCCCCATCCGCGGTTAAAATCTCCCTCTGGTCCCTTTCCGTCCTTTTCAGTGTCCCTTCCGTGGTTACCACCCCCTTTCCCCTTGCCTCGGCGTTCGTCCCCTCTCAAACCGTGCTTGGCCCGTCTCTTGAGCTTGTGCTATCTTCTGGCCATGCGGACTGCGGTATATCCCGGGAGTTTTGATCCGATGACCAATGGGCATCTGGATGTGGTGCAACGCGCGGCCAAAATTTTTGACCGTGTGGTGGTCGCGGTCGCTCGAAATGACAGCAAGCAGCCGCTCTTCACCATGCAACAACGTCAGGATTTGGTGGCTGCCTGCGTGAGCCACCTGCCCAACGTTTCCGTGGATTCCTTTACCGGACTGTTGGTCGACTATGTCGCGGGAATGCAGAGTCAGGTCATTATCCGCGGCCTGCGCGCCATCTCGGACTTCGAATTCGAATTCCAAATGGCCTTGATGAATCGAAAATTAAACGAGCATGTGGAAACCATCTTCATGACTCCCAAAGACACTTACACGTTTCTTTCCTCCGGTATCGTTAAAGAAATTGCGAAACTAGGCGGAGATATTACTTCATTCGTGCCTTTACCGGTCCAAGCCGCCCTCAAAGAACGGCTGCACCCGAGCGGAACCACCTACTTTGTCTGACCTATGTCTTTAACCGTTTCACTCAAAACTCTTCGCGACAGGAGGGTTCATCTACAGGGGGAGTTGACCGCAGAAGAGATGGATTTGCCGCCGAACGACGAGCTGGTTCGTCTCACTCAATCCGTGCACTTTGATTTCGAAGCTACGGCAACCGGTTCGGAAATTTTACTGGAGGGCGAGGTATGGACCGTGGCCGACTGTGAATGCGCCCGCTGCCTCAAGCCCGTTCAAGTCGAAGTGGAATTGAATCCCTGGTTGGCAATGCTCCCTCTGGAAGGGGAGGACGCAGTGTCCGTTTTGGATGATACTGTGGACTTGACTCCTTTCCTTAGGGAGGATATTTTGCTCGCCTTTCCGCAACACCCGTTGTGTAAGCCGGAATGTAAAGGGTTGACCTTCGTGGACAAAAGTCCGGCGAAACAACCGGAAAAACCGACCTCCGAGGGAAGTGCCTCAGCGTGGTCGGCGTTGAATAAATTGAAGTTTTAATCAGATTTTATGGGTGTACCAAAGCGTAAACCTTCCCGTAGCCGCCAGCGCATGCGCCGGGCGTACAACAGTGTACTGACTCTCCCACAACTGGGTGTTTGTTCCCAATGCGCAGCTCCGGCCCTTCCTCACCGGGTCTGTCCAGCCTGCGGCTTTTACAAAGGCCGTCAGATTCTGAATATCTCGGCAATCGCCTGATCTGATTTTTAAAAGCGCGGCGTGAGCTTAACTCACCGCGCTTTTTTCTTTTATGCGGATCGTGGTCGATGCGATGGGCGGGGACCACGGCTGTGAAGCGGTGGTGAAGGGAGTGCAACTCGCCCTCCAGTCCCTCGCTCAGATCACGGAACTCCATCTCGTGGGCAACGAAGCTGAGCTTCGCCCGGTGCTGGATCGCCTCGGCCTCCGTGACCCCCGTCTACGGCTACTCCATGCCAGCCAAGTGCTGACGATGGAGGACAAGCCTGTGGAAGGGCTGCGCCGTAAAAAAGATTGCTCACTCCTCCGCGCCGTCGGTTTATTGCGCGATGGGGCAGGGGACGCCTTGGTTTCTTTGGGTAACACCGGCGGGATGGTGGCAGCCTCGACCATTCGCCTGCGCATGCTGCCCGGGGTGGATCGTCCGGCCATTGCCACGGTCATGCCTTCGGAAAAGCAGGAGTTTATCCTGATCGATGCCGGAGCCAACCCCGATTGCAAACCTCTGCATCTCGCGCAGTTTGCCATCATGGGCAACATCTATTCGCGGGAACTTTTGCGCCGTAAAACTCCCCGGGTCGGCATCCTTAGCAATGGCACCGAAGAGGGTAAGGGGACGGAGCTGACACGCGAAGCCGCACGTATGTGCGCCAAGCTCGATCTGAATTTCATAGGCTATGTCGAGGGTCACGACCTATACTCCGACAGAGTGGAGGTCGTCGTGACCGATGGTTTCACGGGAAATATCGTCCTCAAGACCTCCGAAAGCCTGGCCAAAGGAATCTTTCGCCTGTTGAAATCGGAACTGACTGCCACCCCCGTGCGAAAATTGGGCGCGTATCTTTCGCGTGACGCCTTTCGCGCCTTGAAAAAACGCATGGACCCTGAAGTCTATGGCGGTGCTCCGTTGCTAGGTCTTAATGGCAATGTGATCAAGGCGCACGGCTCCGCACAGGAGCGCGCCATCATGAACGCCATCCGCGTGGCTGGAGAGACGGTCTCTCACCACATTAACGATTTGATCATTAAGGATATCGCCGTCGCGAGCAGTATTCTGGCCCCAGCCTGATTTTTTGCCATGAGTTCCGAAATCAAACCCGCCTGTAAACTGCCCCGCCTGCTTCAAGGCTATCAACCCCGGCCTTGCTCCATCGTGTCAGTCGGCTCTTATGTCCCAGAGAGAGTCGTGACCAACGCCGACCTGGAAACAATGGTCGATACTTCCGACGAATGGATCACCAGCCGCACCGGCATTAAAGAACGCCGCCTGGCCGCCGCCAATGAATTTACCTCCGATCTCGCCGCCAAGGCCGCCAAACGCGCCATGGAAAAAGGCGGTATCACGGGCGATCAGATCGATCTTATCATAGTTGCCACCATCACGCCCGACATGCTCTTCCCCAGCACCGCGTGCCTGGTCCAACAAAAAATAGGCGCAGGCCGATGCGCTGCTTTCGATCTTGAAGCCGCCTGCTCAGGCTTTATTTATGGCCTCGAAATCGCCCAGCAATTCATCATGTCCGGCACGTTCAAAACCGTGCTGGTGATTGGAGCCGAAAAACTTTCCACCATTATTGATTGGAAAGATCGAAACACCTGCGTCCTCTTCGGCGATGGTGCCGGTGCGGCCATCCTTCAATCTCGGCCGGATCAGCACGGGTTGATCACTTCCACCTTGGGAGCCGATGGCGGCAAGGCTGAGCTACTCTCCATGCCCGCTGGCGGCAGTCGTTGTCCTGCCACCGCCGAATCCCTTTCCTCCGGCCTGCACTACCTGCGAATGGACGGAAAAGAAACCTTCAAGAGCGCCGTGAACGCCATGGTCAGCGCGGCTCAGGAATGCCTCCGCCGCTGCGGGTTGGACATTTCAGAAATTAAGTGTGTCATCCCCCATCAGGCCAACCTCCGCATCATTGATGCCGTCAGTGACCGACTGGGTGCCAAGCCTGAGCAGGTCTTCATCAATCTCCACCGTTACGGCAACACCTCCGCCGCCTCGGTCGCCATCGCTTTGGACGAAGCCGTCAGCGAAGGCCGTGTCAAACGCGGCGACCTCATTCTCATGGTGGTCTTCGGCGCCGGCCTAACCTGGGGCGCCGCCGTCATCGAGTGGTAAACCGGCTTGCGTTAGATTGCCGCTTCAATGCTACAGCACACCTGCGGGCGGCAATGTTGTTGTCGTGTCCGGACTGGTTCGACTAAAAATAGTCCTGCCCTTTAGTGCTGGGTCTGGGGAGAACTGGGTGAGTGAGTCCCAGGGCAGGATTGCAAAGTTTTGTCGTGGGTGGTTTTATTGATCCTCCTCCTAATCCTTGCGTTCCCGAACCTACGACTTACGCGTTACTGGGTCTTGGGGGGCTCGTGCTGGCTCTTCGCCGCCGCTGCTAATCTGTCAATGAAGCGCGTCTATGGAGGCTTGAGCCTCGCTGGTGATGCGAGGCTTTGAGTGGGCAAGCGTACGCCTAGTTGACGAGTGGGCGGGGTGTGCTAGTTTCTTGCAGACCCGTTATGAGTACCACCAGACTCGACACATCAGGTATTTTTGAGGGGCTGAAACTCAGCTCACTATCGTCGCAACCTACGCCGGTGACCAGTGGTGTGCGTTTGCGCCCAACCGGCGTTGAATTCCGCAGCAGCGAAGCCTTGGCTTTGTGGACGGAAATGTCCGTTGAATTGGGTGCCGGGACCTCTGCTGGAACAGTTTCCTGCACCGGCGTGGTGGTCTCCTGCTCAGGCAACCGTCATTTGGGTTTCAACGTCTCCCTCGTTTTCTTGAACCTTAGCCCGCAGACCCAGCAACACGTCGACCTCCTCATGATGCGGCAGGCTCTTTGAGTCGGTTTGGTTAAGTCCAACAATCTGGGTAGTCTCATCATTTTTCCTTGCGCTGGCATGGGCTTTGCTAGAATCCGCGCATGGAAAATTTTCAACAGTATCTCAAAGCGGCCGTAGACGCAGGTGCCTCGGATGTCCACGTCAAGGTGGGTGGCCCGGTCATCGTTCGCATCAACCGCACCCTTATTGAGGTCCAAGGGCCGCCTCCGACAGAGGAGTGGTTGAACTCCATTGTGACAGCAATGTGCCCCAAGCACGCCCGCGAACGTCTGGATCGGGACCGCGAGGTGGACTTCAGTTATTACGCGCCGGGTTTGGGCCGTTTTCGCACCAATGTGTTCCAACAAAAGGGCACATTCGCGCTGGCCATGCGCTATGTGAAAACCGAGGTGCCGAGCTTTGAGCAACTCGGACTGCGACCGATTCTGCGACAGATCGCCGAAGAGCATCGCGGAATTATTTTGATGGCAGGTACGACCGGGTCTGGAAAATCAACGAGCCTCGCGGCCATGATCCAGCACATCAACCATAATTTCAAAAAGCACATCGTCACCCTTGAGGATCCCATCGAATTTGTGTTCGACGACGTTCAATCGGTCATTGAGCAGCGCGAGGTGGGTTTGGACACGATGTCCTTCGAGCATGGCTTGAAGCATGTGCTCCGTCAGGATCCCGATGTGATCATGATTGGTGAAATGCGCGATGCCACCAGTTTTTCGGCGGCCATCAGCGCGGCGGACACCGGCCATCTGGTGCTTTCCACTTTGCACACAACCAATTCAGCCCAGTCCGTTGGGCGCATTTTGGATTTCTTCAAGGCTGACGAACGCGAGCAAGTTCGGAGGCAATTGGCTGGCACTTTGAAGGCGGTGGTGTGTCAGCGGATGGTTACTACGGTCAATGGCACGGTAACACCGGCCCAGGAGATTATGCTCAACACTCCGACTGTGCGGAAGTTGATCGAGGAAAACCGTCTGGACAAGCTGGGAGCTGCCATTGAAACGGGCACCGACGACGGCATGCGGTCTTTCAACCAGGACTTGTTTGATTTGGTCAAGGAAAGGCGTGTCACTGAGAAGGAGGCATTGGCTAAAGCCAGCAATCCGCAAGCTTTGGAAATGAATTTCAAGGGCATTTTCCTCGACGAAGGCCGCCGTATTCTCAGCTGACCTCAACAGGTAGGGCGCGCAGTCCCTTGCGCGCCGCCAACCTTTCATTCCCGACCCTCAACTCGGGCGCAGGTGGTTTTGGCTGCCGTCGAGGGAATTTAAAATCATCTCGACGGTTCGTTCGATGGAGCCTTGGTTCGCCTTCACAACCTCCAAGGCTGCCTGTCCCATCGCTTCACGGCGCTGTTTGTCCTGTAGAAGCGCTTCAAAGGCAACTTCCAAGCCCTTGGCATCGGTCGTTTGTACTGCGGCTTTGCCGGCCAGCAGGGCTGATGTGATGGCTTGGAAATTTTGCATGTTGGGGCCGAATATTATGGGCTTGCCCAACGCCGCCGGTTCCAGAGGATTTTGCCCTCCTTCGGCGGTCAGGCTTTTTCCCACGAACACGAGGGTGGCCAAATCGTAAAAATGTCGAAGCTCCCCAGTGGTGTTGACCACAAGGCATTCGAGCTCGCCCGGGGCAAAACGGGTGTCAGAGGCGACTGCGGTGCGGAAGATATATTTGAGCCCGAATTTTTCGATGTCCCTTCCTGCGGACTTGGCCCTTTCGGCATGACGTGGAACGATGACGAGAAACAGGTCCGGGAATTTTTTTCTCAGACGTCCGTACTGTTCCGCCAGAATGGCTTCCTCGCCGTCATGCGTGCTCCCTGCAACGATGATGATGCTTTTCTCGGTAACTCCCAACTGGCGCAGGAGTTCCACCGGCTGCATGACAGGACGTTCGCTCAGTTTGGCAGCATCAAATTTCATGTTGCCAAGCACTTGCACCGCTTCCTCGCGGCAACCCAAATCACGAAGGCGTTGGGCGTCCTCAGGGTTCTGCACACCCACCCCCTCCAACGATTGGAATATGCCGCGAAAGAGAAAGGAGAACCTTTTGTACCCGCGAAGGGATTTCTCGGACATGCGGGCGTTCACCAAAAAGACAGGAATATGCCTCTCCCTGGCTTTCCAGAGCAGGTTGGGCCAGATTTCAGCCTCGACCAGAACGATGGCCTCCGGGTTGATCACACGGAGCGACCGACTTACGAATTTGGGCCAGTCGATGGGGTAGTAGATTTTGAGTACGTGGCTGGGGAGCTTTTTCTTTAACTCACCCATGCCTGTGGAAGTGGTGGTTGAGACGACAATTTTTAGATTGGGAGCGCGAAGCTCCAGCGCGCTGATAAGGTGGGTTGCCAGATTCACCTCACCCACACTGACAGCATGAATCCAAATGGTGTGCCGGTTGGTCAGTGCTGATTTGGTCTTGCCATCGAAATCTCCGAAGCGCTGGGCAAACCCCTGCTTCCAACCCCCGCGCCGCTTCATTTTCCAAAAATAAAATGGTGCCGCGAGGCAGAAGAACACCGCAAAAAGGCCGTTGTAAACTAAACGCATGCAGAACAGTCGGATTCCGACGAAGGCCATGCCTTCCCCATTCATCCTTTCGTAACAAACGGTTCTGCACGGTGACAAGAGCAATCACCGGAAAATAATGGTTCAGACCGGGGAACTTACCCTTCAATTTTATGCGACTTCTTCTTCAGCCAGTTCCTCGCCACGGCCGACGCCGTATTCGTGGAGCTTATTTCGCAGGGTGCGAATGCTGATTTCCAAGCGCTTGGCGGCGTGGGTGCGATTGCCTTTGCAGAGGTCGAGCACGTGGAGAATATGCTGTCTCTCGACGTCCGCCAGAGAGGTTTCGCCGGCGTTCACGGCGGAAGGAGAGGCTCCATTGAGCGGGGTAAACTGAGATTCTGCGCCGGTTGAATGACTTATTGAGGCGGGGCTAAACCCTAGATGCTGGGGCTGAAGGTCCTCGTCCTCGCTGGCTAGAATGACAGCGCGCTCGATGACGTTCTGCAACTCGCGCACATTGCCGGGCCAGTGGTGCGCCCTTAGGGTGGCCATGCAGGCGGGTGAAATGCCACTGACCCGCACGCCGTGTTTGCGTGAAAGGCGGTGCATGAACTGCTCAGCCAGAAAGGCGACGTCCTCGGCCCGTTCGCGCAGCGGGGGCACTAAAATAGGGACCACGTTCAGTCGGAAATACAAATCCTGGCGGAATTCTTTTCGTTCCACGCTCTGTTCCAAATTCCTGTTGGTGGTGGCAATGACGCGGGCGTCAACCTTGATGGTTCTGCTGCCGCCGACGCGCTCCAATTCCCGTTCCTGCAACACGCGCAGGAGCTTTGCCTGGACCTGGGTTGAAACTTCGCTGACCTCATCAAGGAGAATCGTTCCGCCGTGGGCGAGCTCAAAGCGGCCCTCGCGCTTATTGAGAGCCCCGGTGAAAGCGCCCTTTTCGTGCCCGAAGAACTCACTCTCAATGAGGTTTTCAGGGATCGCCGCACAATTTACTTTAATAAATGCGGAGCTTGAGCGGGGACTTTCACGATAGATGGCTCGGGCGACCAGTTCCTTGCCGGTGCCGCTTTCACCCTGAATGAGCACGGTGGCCTGGGTTCGCGCCACCTTGCGGATGAGAGCCCTGAGTTTTTCCATGGCCGGACTGCGCCCCAGAAGTTCATAGCCACTTTCATCACCCTCGTCGTGACTCAGGTACTGGTTGACGCGTAGGAGACGGGTGAAGTCTTCGGCTTTGCGGAGAGTGAAATCAATGATGTCCGATGAGAACGGCTTGATGATGTAATCAAAAGCGCCGTCACGCATGCAATTGACGGCCGATTCTATGGTGCCGAATCCGGTCATGATCACCACCAGCGGCTTTTGTGCGCGGGTCTGGAGTTGCCTTAAAAGATCGGTGCCTTCGCCGTCGGGCAGTCGCACATCAACGAACATGAGGTCGAAATTGTCCTTGGACAATAATTCCTGGGCGGCGGCGATGTTGCTGGCGGTGGCAACATCATAGCGGCGCTGTCGGAGTTGCTGCTCCAAGTTCTTTCGAAGGATCAGGTCGTCCTCAAGGACAATTATTTTCTCAATCGGCATGGCGGAAAATCAATCAAGTCACGTGCTTCCGGTACAGATCAGCCACGTAGTGGGGCCGTTGTCTCTGGACTGGAGGCAGACTGCGTGAGGGTAGCATACCACGTCTCAACAATCCCTGCTCATTCTCACGGTCGAGCATGATTATTTTCATGATCAAATCCTGGTTTTGTCGCAGGAGACTTTCCACCTCGGGGTGCTTCCCCTTGGCTTCGGGCGTCATTTGCTGCCAACGCGTGCGGTGGCTTTTAAGTTTATCAAGGGATTTGCCCAAAGCGGGAAGCAAATTCTTTCTCGTTTCACAGGATGAAAAAACCGGAGAGCTTTCACCCGCTTGTTGCAGCCACACGTTTTCATGTTCCGTAAGGGACAGAATTTGGTGGCAAAGCGACTTGTGCTCTCTCAGATCGGCGCTGATGGAATTTGGCGGAATGTTTTCCATGGCTCTGCTCAGTTAAGTGTCGACTGGGGTTTGAGAGTGTTGGCGGGTGCTGCGGGTTCACTTGCTGAAGTCATCGGAGTGGCAAGTTTGACCGTGGAGTTGTTCACGTTGGTTTGCCAGCCAATAAAATCTTTTCGCCACCGGGCCATGTCCACCAGTGCGGTCAGGCTGGGGGATGGGGCGTTGGTTTTAACTTCATCGGACCGGGACAAAATCATATTGTAGGTTTCTGAAGCCTTGGAGGGTTGTTTGAGATGCTCATAAACCAGGCCGATTTGGTACCACACCGGCAGTTGCCACTCCACATGGTCGTTTATCGCCGCCATTTTGGTGTACACTACCAGGGCGCCGATATAATCGCCCTCACTGTAAAGCTTGTTGGCAACCTCGTTCCCGGTGCGTTGCTGCCAGTAAGCCCAGTCGGCCGGGTACTTGGAGATCCCGGCCTCCTGGCTTTCCAGAAGGAGAAAGACTTGACGCATCGCATCTTCTGTTCGGTTCAGCTTGCGGCACGCTTGTGCGATCATGTAACGCACTTCAGGCACCTCAACGGAGTTGGTGAAGGCATTGACGAAGAGCTGTCCGGTGGCGATGGCGTCCACTGCGTTGCCGAGGCCGACGTACGATTTCAGAAGTTTGAACATGAACTGGGGCCGCTCATTATCAATGTTATCAAGGGTCATCAATTTCTTGAAATACCCGATGGATTCATTGTACTTGCCTTGAAGGTAGTAGGTGTCCGCAATTTCCGATTGAGCTCTGAGAACAAGAGAACGGTAATAATCCAATCGATCCAAATTCAGGTTAAGGGCAACTGCAGTGACGCTGAAGAACTTGGTGACCGCCATTTCCGGCATGCCCATGTCCCTATAGAGTCGGCCTTGGATCAGGAGCACCTGCGGCAGCATAGGATCCTTTGGAAATTTCCGGGTAATTTCCGAATAAATAGTCTGAGCCTTGCTGAATTTACCGGTCTCGACGGCCACTCCCGCCAGTTCCAGCATGGCGGCACGCTGGATCTCGGGAGGGGCAGGGGATTCGACCAGTTCCCAAAGATGCTGGTCCGCTTCCTCCAAATCCTTTTGGGAGCGAAGGCTGCGGGCCAGTTCAAGAATTTTCTGATAATGGTCCATCTCGGACTCCTGGCTTTTGCCAGGCACACGTGGTATAAGCGATTTTGATTCGGCCTTGAGGCTTTCGCTCTCTGATCGATGGTCTGACTGTCCTTTTAGCACGGATGAGCCGGATCCTTTGGGTAGGCCGGAATGGTCAATTTGGATGGTTTCGCCTTCGTGAGGAGGTTTCTCCCCTTTATCCTCGGGCTCCGGAAGTTTCTGATCCTGCTTTCCCTCGGCTGATGCCCCGGCGGGCGCATCCTCTTTATGCGTCGGTGGCGCACTGGCGGTTTCCTTGGTGTCACCATTGGCCTCAGGAGGTGTTTGGAAGGGAAAGACCGGTTTGGCTTCCTTGGCCGAAACCACGGGGGGTGCGGGCAGGCGTTCTGCCGCTGCGGCTTCAGGCGGGGTCGGATGAGGCGTCTCTTTTTCTTCGCCGCCTAAAAGTGTCGTGGCCGTGAACACCCATCCCAGCAAAACACTTAAGATTATTTTGGCGTGCGTCATCATTCCTTCTTGAATTCAGCACTACTGGAAGGTGCGGGGTCGTTCCCGGTGGGAGGCTCAAAGTTAAACGGAATAGCTACGCTGACGCCGGTGGTATTCCGGTTGGTGGAGGGGGCGAGTTTGTTGGTCTTGTCAAAAAAATGGATGAACGCGCGTGTGGGGATGGCTGGAGCGCTTTTTTCCTGCGCTGGAATGACGTTCTCGATGACTTCGCCCACGTCGCCCGGGCCTGTGAGTTCCAGGGTGGCGCGGCTGCCCGAAACTCTCGGACGAAGCGAGTCGTAGTCGGGGCCGAAAAGCATGCCGGGGCTGGAAAATAGGGGTTCTTCAATGGGATCGAGCAAATTGGCCGTAGCGGCGGGAAGAACTGGCGACGAAGCCTCGCCCAGAGCAGGATGCGTGGATTTGGACCTTGATTTCGGTTTTTCCGCGACCTTGGTCTCGGCCTTGCCCGAGGAATCAGGCCTGGATGGCTTGAGCATCGACATGGCTATGGTGGGGCGGGCGAACATTTCAAAGCGCAAGGCTGATGGGCCAATCACGGGCAGGTACGGTCTCGATTCGACGGAAGCCCCCACCCAATCTGCGGAGTAAAGGGCAGTGAGAATCAGTATGAGATGAACGCGATTCTGCGCCGCGACCGGCGGAATGCTTGGTCGTGTTGAACTTTTCCAGTGTTGATTGCAATGACGTTTCATGATGCCTCCGTGCGGTTGGGCTTTGCCGCTGTCTCAATCCATGAGGCAGGCGGGTGGCATGGTGCTAAGCTGCTGAAGCCATGGCCGGGCCGGTGAAAGAGGCCAGAGCCTCGTCAAAGCTACCCTCAAATTTCCAGTCTTTGGTTTCCTCAAAGTTTTTGCATTCGTTACATACTGAATCGGAACCCACAATGCGCTGCTTAAGGGACAACTCACTGCAAAGCTGGATGGCGGCCAACCCAAGTTTGATGACATTGATATCGGGCTTGCGGATTTCACTGAGATCAAGGATCAGTTTGTCTAGTCCTGAGTCCACCGCTTCCGACACCTTGGCGCGAAGGTGGATGTTGACTTCATTGGCTACGTTTTGGGTAAAAGTTCCGGGCAGTTTGAGGAGCAGGACCCCACTTTTTTGCTCGAAGTACTTGTAGGAGGTGTCGAGGTTCAACGAACGGGCGATTTTGGACTTGAGATCGTCAAAATCAATCGGCTTGGTTACCACACCTGTAAACCCTGCCTGCTGGGCCTTAACCTGATCATCACTTGCCGTCTTCACGCACATGCCGAAGATGGGGACGTTCTTGGTCTTGCTGCTGGCTCTGAACATCTGAAAAAGGGTGTATCCTGCGTTGTCAGCAAGTGACAGGCTGACCAAGATGAGGTCAGGAAGGGTTTGAGAACAGTAGTCCACGGCCTCACCGCTTTGGCTGCGGCCTGAAACGATCCAAGGGGTGTCACCCAACCCTGTCTTGAGTTGTTCACAGATGGCTGGCTTGTCATCCACCACCAAGATATTGATGGGATCGTCAAACCGCCTGATTTTATTGGTTGCCTCACCCTTTGGCTTGAGGTCAATGACCCGGCCGACACGTTCGATCAGAACATCTTCCTTAAACGGTTTAATGAGGTAATCTCGGACTCCCATCTTCGCGATCTTCAGGACGTTTTCGCGTCCCGCCTCGGCGGTGAGCATGATGACCGGGATCATCTTTAGCTCGGGATTGGACTTCAATTTGGAAAGCATCTCCACGCCGTCCATGATGGGCATGGTTAGGTCCAGCACGATCAAATCGGGCCGCTCCCTTGATGCCACGGCAAGACCCTCCACTCCGTTCGCGGCCTCGAAGACCTCGCAGTCGAAAGTTTTTAGGGCCTTGCCCACGATCATGCGGATCGTTTTGCTATCATCCACCGTTAAAATTTTGGGTCTCATACCTTAGGGTTGGTTACTTGGGGAAATTGTGTGCTAATTCTGTTCCTTCGCCATTACTTCAACCAGCAGGCGATGCTCGTCACATTTGAAAATAAGCACACGCCGGTGTGCACTACCGGATTGCTCGATGGTGAAATGGTTGCCGCGCACTATTGAGGGTATGGTGAGGCTGACTTGAAGTCCTTGGTCCGCCAGTTTGGATTTCATCACCCCGACCACCATGTTGGCCATCTCGCCCATGGCATCATTAATCATTTCATCGCCTTCAACCTCAGCTTCAGCGAGTCCGAGCATTTTGCCCGTCATTGCCCGTGCAAAACGGCATGTGGTGTAGATGTAGACGATACCGGAAATGCCGCCCACAAAGCCGACGGATCCAGCGACATGAGGCTCTCCTTCGGCGACGGTGTCGAGACTTTGGTCCTGCTGAATATCAAAGCTGAGTGCTTTGAGGAATACCTCCTTCATAGCTGTACTGATCAGCTTTTCCACATCATCTATGATCACATCCCGGTCATCGGCATGCAGGCGCGGCACTTAAGTTCTTTTTCCCTCTGGCGGTATAAATTGCCGGGTTAACTTTTGGCCCTTTCTGTCGATACATCCATCGGTGATGACCCAGTTGACCACTCTCAGTGCAGCAGTTCAACCCACGAGACCTTTGACGCGGACCGAAATGGAATCCAAAATCAAGAACTGCGCAAGGCTGCCTTCGTTGCGCAGCATCGATAGCGCATTGCGCGAGTTGCTCAACGCTGACCATAGTTTTATCAGTCAAATTTCTGAGGTGATTGGTCGCGACCCCTCCCTCACGGCACGTCTACTGCGTCTGGTGAATTCCGTCTATTTCAGTCTGAACAGTTCAGTCAACACCATCGACGAGGCTGTCTTCTATCTGGGCGTCCGCAAGATCCGCCAGTTGGCGCTGGCCACACCGATTATTGATGATTTTTCCAAGCTTGCCGGAAAATCACCACTCTTCCCCTGGCGCAAATTCTGGCAGCACTGCATCGGCACTGCGATTCTAACCCGCGAATTATCCGCTGCAACGGATGGCGGAACTGATGAGGCTGATTATGTCTGCGGACTGGTGCATGACGTGGGTAAGATCGTTATGGCCTCCGCTTTACCCGAGTACTTTGCCGAGGTCAACCGACTTGTCCAATGCGGCGGATCCGATCGAAGGCAGATTGAGTTTGAAGTGCTGGGGTTTGACCATTGCGAGGTGGGTGCCATTTATCTTCAAGAGCACAAATTGCCCCCCGCGATGGTTGAAGCTGCACGATTTCACCACACGCCCGGGAATGCCACCCAGCATTCCAAGATTGTGGCCGCTGTGAACATAGCGAATACCTTGGTTCGTCATTCCAACACCGGCAGCTCAGGCCATCCTTGGGTGGCGGGGGAGACGGAATGGACCGAAGTGGCCGCGTGGGATATTCTTCTCCCGGACGATCTGAACCGTGCCCGCCGGAATCCGGCAATCAAGACGATGCAGCGCGCCTTGGATCGTTTGCCGGGCATTGTGGATGGGCTGGTTTGATCCCGCTGCCCACTCAGCCAGCCATGGTTCGGCCAAGGCGGGCAGATTATTTGGAGGTTTTTTTCATCGTGTCCTCCCAAAAAGGCTTCCATGTTTTCCCATCATCCATGGAGAATTCACTTTTTTGCACACAAGTTGTTCCATCCGCTGACAAGGTGGAAGTGGTTCTGGTTTTGTAGGTTTTGCCTTTGGGGTCAGTCGTTGTTCCTGCGTATTTCCAGACGTTACCGCTCACCGACAAAGTCGCTTCGCTGGCCGTGCCATCGTTATCGAAGCTACGGTCTTGGTAAATCTTGTTTGCCGAGTCGAACCACTGCACGCCGAGGAATTTGTAAGAGACCGTTTTTCCGGCGTATACCCCCACATCCTCCCCACTTCGTTCCAGAAAGAGACCGTCCAGAATCAGTCGGGATGTCTGCTTGCCTGTGAATTTGCCTCCGGGACCAAAAGGTGTGTCGCTTAGTTTTCCTTCATACTTCCACTCCCCTACCCATATCTCCATCTTCTTGTGCTCCGGACCAACCTTTGGGCGGTCCTCAATCTGGGCATGAACATGGGCGGTGGATAGAAACAGCAGGAGCCATGTCGCGAGTAAGGCAAGAAGGGATGAGTGCTTACAATATTTTTGGCTTTGCATATGACGTGGGAAAGTTCATTGGCGGTTGGTCGCCGACACCCACAGGCTGCGCTGTTGATTCTAGCTCTATGGCGTGCTGAGGTGACGCTGTTAGAGAAATAACACCACTGATAATTTAAATGATCAATTTAAAAATTTAGGTTCGGTGGTGTTGCTGGTGCCAGACGGGGAACATTACCGATAGCCTGACTAAAACAAAATGGGGACTCCCGCTGGAGTCCCTTGGCCTTTTGTGAAATCTTCAGAGTGTGAAAATCAGTCTTTGGTGGACTAAGAGGGGTTTGTTTGAAGAACCCGATTGATATTTAGCAGTGTTTTCACCGAGCCTTTGATTTTGGCCATGCCCGCGAAATATTCGGTGTCCAGAGAGGAGCCAAAATTCGGAGTGGTTTCAATCTCCTCCTCGGTAATGTTTACCACTTCCTCGACCGCATCAACAATCAACCCCAACCGGCTGGCCACACCGGATACCGAGTCCAGTTGGACCACCACGATACAGGTGCGCTCGGTGGATTGAATTTGGGTCAAACCAAATTTGAGGCGGAGATCCACCACGGGGATGATTTTTCCGCGAAGATTGACCACTCCCTTGATGTAATCCGGCATCTGGGGTACGGCGGTGATATCAATCATTCGAATGATTTCGCGGATTTTAAGCACTTCGACGCCGTAATACTCCTGGCCAAGTTGGAAGGTCAGATACTTTCCGGCGCGGGCGCGAATGGAGGCGTTGTTGGCGTCAAGTGTTAGGGTGCTCATGTTTGGCATGTCGCTCGATCTGCCGAGCTGGCTGATACGTCTAACATCGGAAGCAGCCGGAAATCCTTAATCAGACATTTCCATGCAACTAACTGGCTGGCTGAGGTATGCCGAGGAGACCGGCAAGATCGGTCATCACGGGGGAAAAATTTGCCTTTCCACAGGCGGGTAAAATATTCCATTCCTCCTTCAAATACTCGCTGCTACAGGCATTTACGGACCGGCATGACCCTTGCTGTATATGGGATCGTACCTTGAAGCCCGTGAAGAACAACAACAGTGAACCTGCCTGGGATAAAGTAGTTGCCCTCTTTCGAGAGGCCTGCGTCCTGCGGCGTAAACGCCAGGCCGAACAGGCCGACCGCCTGCTGAATCATGAGTTGCCCGGCAGTATCGCCGAGTGGTCGAGGCTGGATTCCTCCGACCCCGCTTCCAAGCGTTTGCGCCTTGATGTCATGTTCCAAAGCGAGCAGCGCCGTTTGGAGGATGTATGGCAGATTAAGGACTTGCTGGCACAGCATCTGACCGAGACCGTCGTTCCGAATTTGATGCAATCCATCAGTGGTGAGATTAAAGCGGCCTTGTCACCCTTGCTCACTGCTGCTGCGCCAGTCTGGAGTCCGCGTCTGCCCGCTGTCCGACCTCACTTTGACGATATCCCTGCCATCATCGACCAGGTACTGGCCGATCAACTCGATCAATCCCACGCTGCTCGGATGGTGCACAACTGACCGGTGACTGCCATTTTCCCAACAACATAATACGCTCCCATGATTCCCATGAACTCAGTACTCCCACACATTCGCAATAACCGCATCACCCCTCTATCTGAAGTTGAAGAAGTGAAGGGCGGCGCCCGCAAATCCAACCCGGAAGCCAAGCCCCGCGCCGAGAAGACCCCGCTGCTGCTGGGCTTTGATTGGGGCACCAATAAATCCTGCATGAAAGCCTCGTGGCAGGGGAGTGACGAAATGGCTTTCGATGGAATTGTGCCCACTGTGGTGGGCTACGCCAAAGACGGCGTGATCGACGGGTTGCTCCCTGGTGACGCCCGAGTGCTTTTCGGCGCGAACGCCATCAAGCATCGTCTCCATTTGAATTTGGTCTCCCCCATGGTCGATGGAGTGGTTGAGGATCTCACGGCCTCGCGCGATTTCGCCACGCACCTGCGCTCGCTCCTGCAAACGCCGACGGGCAGTGAGGTTCGCGCTGTGATTGGTATTCCGGCCAACGCCGATGCTTCAGCTCGCGAAAATGTCCGCGTCTGTGTGGCCGGTCTGTTTGATCGCGTCATTCTTATCCCGGAACCGTTCCTTGCTGCCCTCGGTTATCGTGATGAATCACGTCTGAATGACGCCTCCTACGTTGACCCTGTCCGCAACTCCCTTTTCGTCGACATCGGCGGCGGCACCACCGATGTGTGCCTTGTCCAAGGCTACTATCCCACCGCCGAAGACCAGATCAGCCTGCCTTTCGCCGGTGACAAGGTGGATGCGCTGTTCAACGACGCCATTCGGAAAACCTACCCTGATTGCGAGCTGTCTCCGATCAAAATCCGCGAGTTGAAAGAAACGCACGGCTTTGTAGGAAAGACCTCCGAACCCGTCATCGTCAGCGTCATGGTGGGCGGCAAAATGCGCAAACTGGACGTGACCGAACAGATCAACTCTGCCTGCCAGGAATTGCTGCACCGTGTTATGGAAGCAGTCAAGACTCTCATCGGTCGCGCCTCCGGCGATAGCGTGGTGGAGCTGATGCAGAACATCGTGCTGACCGGCGGCGGCAGCAGGATCAAAAATTTCGACACAGAGCTACAGCGCTGCCTCGCCGAAGAAGGTTACGAGACGCCCGCCGTAAAAGCCGTCGGTGAACGCTACAAAGAATTTGTGGCCAAGGGTGCCCTCAAAGCCGCCCGTCAGGCCCGCGAGAATCAGTGGCAGCAGGTCATCCACTGATCCCCTGTAATTTTTTCGACGGGGCACCGTGTTGAATCAGCCTGCCAGCTGCCCGGTGCCCCGTTCGAATTCTATATGGAGTGCGGTGGCAGAGCGGAGCGTCGACACCGCTTTCCAAAGGGAACAATGAGATCAAAGCGCTCGGACTTCCTTCAACGTCTGTTCCATCCAAAAGCGGTGTCGACGCTCCGCTCTGCCACCGCACTCCAAAATAGAGGTGGTCCCTACCTTGATTTTGAACTGCGTCGCCCAGACTTTCCTCGCGGGTAGCTTTTTGTTCCTTTTGTTTCGCGCGGGGCTCCGCTGAGATTGCCGCTTTTTAGTTCGCGGATTTGGTCGCGGAGGAGGGCGGCTTTTTCGAACTCCAGTTTATTGGAGGCTTCGATCATTTCCTCTTCCAGTTGCCGGATGGTCTCGGCGACATCGAAATCCTTGCCGCTGGCGTCGTTTAGGACGGCGAGAGCGCGTTCCTGTGTTTGTTTTTCAGAAAGACTTTCCTCGATAGCGCGGGTCACGCTGCGTGGGGTGATGCCGTGTTTTTCGTTGTAGGCAATTTGTTTGGTTCGGCGATAGTCCGAGACGGCCAGAAATCGTTCGATGCTTTTGGTGCGCACATCGGCGTAGAGGATGACGTGGCCGTTCAGGTGTCGTGCGCCGCGTCCGGCGGTTTGGATGAGGCTGGTGGTGGAGCGAAGGTACCCCTCCTTGTCGGCATCTAGAATAGCCACTAGCGAAACCTCGGGCAGATCAAGACCTTCGCGCAGAAGATTGATCCCCACCAACACGTCAAAATCCCCACGCCGCAGAGCGCGCAGGATTTCCACCCGTTCGATGGCGTCGATTTCGCTGTGCAGGTAACGCACGCTGATACCGATATCGCGCAGGTAATCGGTGAGTTCTTCGGCGGTGCGCTTGGTCAGGGTGGTGACCAGCACGCGTTCTTTCCGGTCGACCCTGATTCGCGCCTCGTTGATCAAATCGTCGATCTGCCCTTTGAGCGGTTTGATGGTGACTTGAGGATCAATCAAGCCGGTGGGTCGGACAATCTGCTCCGCGACGTGCGTGCCGGACCACTTCAGTTCATCCGGGCCGGGTGTGGCGCTGACGTAAATGGTTTGGCCCTGAGTGGCTTGAAATTCCGTAAAATTTAGCGGGCGATTGTCCAGCGCGCTGGGCAGTCGGAAGCCGTGCTCCACCAAAGTGTTTTTGCGCGCGCGGTCTCCGGCAAACATTCCGCCCACCTGCGGCACGGTGGCATGCGATTCATCAATCACCAGCAGGTAATCCTTGGGGAAAAAATCGAACAACGTATTGGGGCGCGATCCGGGCGGGCGTCCTGTTAGGTGGCGCGAGTAGTTTTCGATGCCTGGACAGAACCCCATCTCGATCATCATTTCGAGGTCGTACTCCGTCCGCATTTTGATGCGTTGTGCTTCCAGCAGCTTACCCTGGCTTTCAAACCAGGCGATGCGATCTGTAAGTTCCTCACGGATGACGAGGGAGGCCCGCTTCATTTTTTCCTGCGGCGTGGAGAATTGTTTGCCGGGGTAGATAGTGGTCGATTGCAGTGTTTCTTCCACATCGCCGGTGAGTGGATCAAAGCGGGAGAGCCGCTCGATTTCATCGCCAAAAAATTCGATCCGCAAACCGTCCTCGCGCGCGGCGGGTCTCAATTCCACGGTGTCGCCGCGCACTCGGAATTGGGCGCGCTCAAAGGCGATGTCGTTGCGCGCGTACTGAAGATCGACGAGGCGCGAGAGCAATTGATCGCGGGTCACCTCCTGGCCCACGGCCAAGGGTAGGATCATCGCGGCATAGTCCTCCTTGGTGCCGATGCCGTAGATGCAGGAAACACTGGCCACCACGATCACGTCCTCGCGCGAGAAGATGGAGCTCATGGTGGAGAGTCGCAGGCGCTCGATCTCCTCGTTGATGCTGGAGTCCTTATCGATGAACGTGTCAGTGCGCGGAATGTATGCCTCTGGCTGGTAGAAATCGAAGTAGCTGACGAAATACTCCACCGCGTTGTTGGGGAAGAAGCTCTTGAACTCAGCGTAGAGCTGGGCGGCGAGGGTTTTGTTGTGAGAAAGCACCAGAGTCGGGCGCGCCACCTTGCGGATCACGTTGGCAATGGTGAAGGTTTTGCCCGAGCCGGTCACCCCCAGCAAGGTCTGATGCCTGGCTCCTTCTTCCAAACTGGAAATCAGCTTGGCGATGGCTTGGGGTTGATCTCCCGCCGGGGAATAATGCGAAACCAGTTCAAACACAGGCAGGAACTTAGAACCGGGGGTGGATCAAGTCAACGGAAGCGGTAGCACGAAAAAAGGGCGCAATGCCGAAGCACGCGCCCTCTTTGCTTAAAGTTTGGGGCTCAGAAATCGCGAAAATCACTGTCCGATGGGGTGCCCTTCGCCGTGCTTCCGTTACTGGCGAGGACTGGTTTGTGGGCGGCCTTGGCGGTTTCGCGCGAGCTGTTTCCTTTGGAGGTGATGGTTCGGTGGGCTCCTGCGGGGGTGCTTTTGACGTTGGATTTCTCTGATGATTTTGCAGCTGGCTGGGGGGCTTCTTTTGCTTTGGCTTTACCGATGCCCACCAGGCGTTCCATTTCCTCGACTACTTCCTTGAGGTTTGAGGCCTGGCCGTTGAGCTCGGCTGCGGCTGCTGCGCTTTCCTCAGCACTGGCAGCGTTGCTCTGAGTGACTTGGTCCATCTTGGTGACCGCGCCATTTACCAGGCTTATGCCTTCATTCTGCTCCTTCGAGGCGGTGGCAATCTCGCCCACCAATTCGTCGACTTTGCGCACGTTCACCACCATTCCGGATAGGCTCTGTGCCACTTTCTCGCTCATCCTGACGCCACCCTCTGTTTTGGTGATGGCGGTTTCAATTTTGCTGGCTGTTTCCTTGGCTGCCTGGGCGCTTCTTTGCGCCAGGTTGCGCACCTCGTCCGCCACAACGGCAAAACCCATGCCGGCCTCTCCCGCCCTGGCAGCCTCGACGGCTGCGTTGAGGGCAAGGATATTGGTTTGAAATGCGATTTCGTCGATGGTTTTGATGATCTTGCCGATGTCGTCGCTGGAGCTCTTAATCTCTGCCATGGCCTTGCTCATTTCCTGCATGTCGCTGGAGCCTGAGTCGGCGGCTGTGCGAGTTCTGCTGGCGAGCAGTTTGGCGTTTTCAGCGTTCTCGGCATTGCGTTTGGTCATGCTGGAGATTTCCTCAAGGGACGCGCTGGTCTCTTCAAGCGAGGCAGCCTGTTCGCTGGCCCCTTCTGCGAGCGATTGGCTTGCCGAGGCGATCTGCCCGGCTGATCCATCAAGCTTTTCCATCGTGCTCGAAAGTTTGCCCACCAAATTGGACAGCATCCCCTGCAGGCGGATGGAACTGAGCGAAACCAGCACCACAGCCAGTGCCGCGAATGCGATGCTGGCCGATCCGAAGCCCAGCACTGATTTCTGAATGCTTGCGAACTTGATCACTGTCTGATCCGCTCTTTCCACTGCAAAGGTGTCGCAGAATTTCTTGAGCTTTAAATTTGTTTCGCTGAGGCGCTGAATCAGGGGGGGGATTTCCTTGTCGAGAATTTGCATCGCCCCAGGAAAATCCTTTTCCAGCAGCCCTCTGGTCCGAATCGCGGTCTGCACATAGTTCGTCAGCGCATTCTCCATGCCCTTGACTTGGGTGTTGCCCTCACCCTCGGGGAATAGGTTTTTGAGCTGGGCCAGGATGGTTCGGTTTTGCTTGTCCAGTTGGTCGGCCTGTTCCGCTTTGGCGCCGCGCTCCTTTTCTTCGACGAACATTAATTCGTAGGAGCGCAGCCGATAAAGTGCCAAATTCTCCTGAAGTGCAGCGAGGTGCCGGAGGCTGGGGAGACCCTCGGACACAAGGCCTTGTGTCACACGCGTCCCTTGGTGGCAAACTCGCCAAAGTATGATCCCTTGGACAATGAGGAACACAAGAAGGAGGCCCACAACACCCTGGATGGATGTGAAGGTGCGTCTCAGGGAAATGCTTTTACTAGCTTTCATACACGGTTCTATACGGAGGGACAGGGGCCTATCTACTTGACTTCAATCTTCTTCACGCCAGCCGTGGCGGTGCCTGCGGGGACGAGGGCGATTGCTCCCTTGGTCTCCGCGACCATGGCCATCAGTTTCTCAACAGTGTCCGCAGTCTTTGGTTGTTTGCCGCGTCCGCTGAATGCCAGACGCTGCCAGAATGTCTTGAAGGCGCTTGCCGACATCCCTGTGCTTTCTTCGATGCCCGCGTCGGTTTTGCCGTCCAGAACAATGATGGTGACAGCCTCGCCACCGGGCCAGTAAGCGGTCTTACCTGTGAGCGTGTCTTTTAGCCCTGCCTTGTCGAGCGAGGCTGCAGCAACGCTGTTGTTGGCGATGACATCCACTGTAGATTCGGCGCGGGCCGCGCTGAATCCTATCCATAGCGTCGCCAGCGCCAGGATGAGGGAATTAAAAAGATTTGTTTTCATGAACTCTGATGGCTGAGAATGTGTTTAGAAACTGATAGTTGTCTTCAGCGCCAGCATGAACCAGCCATCGTTGTTATGCATTGCTGGCGGGTTATTCGCGTTGTCGCGAAGCAGGGCCGTGCCATGGATGGAGTGGCCTTCCACCTTCACAATCCACCAGGGCAGGGGATCAAAACGCAGGGAGAGAGCGAAATCTTTTTGAAAGGCGTCCGTCCCTTCACGCTGCGATACATCGGCGTAGTATTCGGTGTAATAGCTGCCAACCTCGAACCATTTGTTGACCCGGTAAGCAGCTCCCACGTACCAAGTGTCATTTCCGCTTTTGGAAGGTCCCCTTAAGTCGTCCTTGCTGTCATAGACCGAGTGTTTGTACTCGGCTTGGAACGTCCACGACTTGTGCTGGTACTCCAAGGAAACATGTTCGGAGGGTGCATCGATTTCAGAGTGATGCGGCCCTCCGCCAAAAACTGGCGGAACATTCAATTTGTAGTCATAGCTAAAACCGAATGCCTCGGTCCATGCCGCACCAGCCCTTAGACCCTCGATAGGCGTTGTCCACCAGAGCTGTAGGCCGGCCTGAGGAAAACCATGCAACCCAGCATACTCAGTTGGCGGATTGTTCAGCAGATCCTGCAGCCAGCGTGCGACGCCTCCTTGTTCAGTCAGTTGAACTTGTCCGCCATAGACTTCATAGGAAAAGCTGCCGGCTCCCCCCATGCCGATGTTGCCGTAGACTGACCCGCCGTCCACGGATGCATTAAAATCGCGCCAGCGTGCGTCGTACATGCCTTGCGGCAGCAGTACGGACGTGCGTGTCAGGTCGATATCCTGAATGGAATTGTAGATGCCTTCAGGGCGACGGATACGACCCGCGCGAAATCCGATTTCATCGCGCAGGGTGTAATCAATCATTGCGTAGTCCAGGCCCAGGCTCCAACGGCCCACATTGCCGACATCAAATAGGAAAGCCTGAGCAGAAATTCGGGTGCGCGCGAAAGGCGAAATGGATGCGTTCACCGCTGCCTCAGTGAACTCAAAGGAACCTTCCTTGGTCTTACCCAGGTAATTGTAGGTGTCGGAAGAAAGAAATCCCTGGCTGGCAAAACCGTGGAAAGTGATGGGTGGAAGATCTCCAATGTGCAAGTCCGTGCCATCGAGTCTTAAAAAGGACTGTTCTTTGGAGGGGGCGGCTGCGCTTTTGTCGTTCGTTGCGACTTCTGCACTTCGTACATTGGGTGTCACAGCCAAAATAAGTGCTGCGACGGAAATTTGTTTGCGGTTCAATCTCGTAAGGTTTCGTTGGCTGGGTCATTGACAGATCCCTGACTGTCATCAATTACGCTCATGGTATCGGCGCAAAACAACGTGGCCTTGAACGGAAAATATCCAAGGCCCGTAAATGCACGCGCAGTTCTCGTTCTCTGCGATCTTGTCATTTTTCGCTGCCTGCCCCACACTCAACCCATGCCAGAACTGGTCAAATACGTGCATCACGGTGCCTCGCGGATCACTCCTCAGATTTTGCGCGGCGTTTACAAGAAACTCCCCATCCTGAAGGTCGAGTTCACACAGATCCATGCCCCGAAATTCCCTCATTTGGTGGATCAATTGGAGTTTTTGGCCGATATCGTTGAGGATTTTGCCGAAGGCGCCGCCGATGATCTTCCCTATCTGACGGCAGCCAGTGCCGCTTTTGCCCTCATCTACGCCCACCGCCAGTTCGATCTCATTCCAGACAGCGTGCCCGAGATCGGTCATGCCGATGAGTCAGGGGTAGTCCGCATCGTTCTGATTGAGCACGAAAAATTTCTCGCTCATCAGGCTCAGATCATGGGCGTGGATTGGTCGAATATCACTGTCCGCGCGTAATCTGCTGGGAGTGCAGGCATCCTTGCCTGCACCCCAATTGATTTACCAAAGCTCCACTGGCCCTTTGGGCACCGGGATGGACTCGCGGCGGCTTACCGCTGGTTCCTGCATAAAGGAGGCAATCAACGGTGCAGGTTGGTAGGAGGGTTTCAATTCGCCGTCCTCTCCCACGAATTGCTGACGCCAGACCAGATATTCCTCCAGCACTCTCTCGAAATCCGCCCTGCTTGCGATGAGCACTATGCCTTTATTGAAGGCATGCGCGGGGCCGAAGCGTTTCGAGTACCATGGGCCGACTTTGCGGAACATCCGGCTTCCATGTTCCTCACCGAAAACCTCCACCATTCGATCATAATGTCTGCGCAACACCCTGATGCGCTCCGTGAATGGGGGAGTGGGGGGGATGCTGCCAGTGTTTAGGTAGGCCTGCGTCTGCTGAAAAATCCATGGATTGTAAAAGGCACCCCTTCCGATGCTCACACCCGCGCATCCGGTTTCGTCCAACATCCGTTTGGCCGCCTCCGGTGAGGTCACGTCCCCATTGCCCACCACCGGGATGTTGCGCACCGCCTGGGCCACGGCCCGAATCCCCGCGAGATTCACCACGCCGTCGAAGCCTTGCTCGCGCGTCCGTCCATGCACGAAAATCCCCGCCACTCCTGCGTCCTCCAAGGCCCGCGAAAGATCGGGTGCGGTCAAATTGGCGTCATCCCAACCCAGGCGCATTTTGGCTGTAATCGGAATTTTCACCGCATCAACCATCATCCGCACCAGCGCCGCAGTTTTATCGACCTCCGTCATCATGGCCGATCCGCCCCCAACCCGGCAGACCTTGGGCACTGGGCAACCCATGTTGATATCCACCGAAGCCACGCCGATGGATTCGAGGTAAACTGCCGCATCCCTCATCTCCTCCGGGACGGCCCCAAACAGTTGCACAGCCAAAGGCCGATCCTGCGCGTTGGATTCAATCAACTTGAAAGCCTTGGGATTCTTTTCAATCAGCGAGCGGGCATTGACCAAATCCGTGGTGGCCATATCCAGGCCGCCCAATTCACGCAAGGTCAACCGGAAAGGCAGGTTGGTGTATCCCGCCAGCGGCGATAAAAACAGGTTGGACTTGAGTGTCAGGGATCCCAGCTGGAACATAGACCCCCACTATTACCTTAAATCAGCCTGTACCCGCAATCTCGCGCACTTGAGCAATGCGTCGATAAGGGGCAAGTGCGCAGGTCTCGGTCTTTCACTTGATGGAGGTGTCATCGATTCGTAACGCAATTGACGGGAGATGCTTCAAAAATTCAATCCTAGTGACTAGCAATATGAATAACCGCCCGTCACTATTCGTAATTTCCTTCGCCGACTGAGCTTCTTGTTGGCGTTGGGATGGTGGATGGCGTCTGAGGTTAACGCCGCCATTCGGGAGCCCGTAGCCGGAGCCGCCGTACCCAAGGAAGGGGCACCGTACCGGCCCAATGTCTCTGCCAGAATACCTGCCGAGCGCCGTTGCTTCGCGGCTTTGCGTGACATTTTAACTATTTGGTTACGGCTAAGAATGCGTCACTTATGCTAAGCTTGAGTGCGGAACTGGAGCTGATGCAAATTGCTGTAAGTTCCTTCAAGCTTAAGCAATTCCTCGTGCGTGCCACGCTCCACGATTCGGCCTTCCTTCATTACTATGATCACATCTGCGTGTTGAACAGTCGACAGCCTGTGGGCAATGACGATGGAAGTACGACCGCGCATCAGTTCGGCCAGAGCCTCTTGAACGGCGTTCTCCGAAGCGGTATCCAAGGCATTGGTGGCTTCATCCAGAATAAGAATGGGCGCGCCCTTAAGAATGGCCCGGGCGATGGCAATGCGCTGGCGTTGGCCGCCTGAAAGGGCGGATCCTTTCTCGCCGACGACGGTATCGTAGCCATCCGGTTTTTCCATGATGAACTCGTGCGCATGGGCTTGTCGTGCCGCGTTCTCGATTTCCGCCCGCGTGGCTCCGACATGGCCCAACTCAATGTTGTTGGCAATAGTGTCGTGGAAGAGAATGGTCTCTTGAGTCACCACGGCAATTTGGCTGCGCAGTTCACTGGTGAGGGCCTCCCGGATGTCCACTCCGCCAATCTGGATCCGACCCACAGAAGGATCGTAAAAGCGCAGCAATAAATTGGTCAGCGTCGTCTTGCCCGAGCCGCTTTCCCCGACCAGGGCGACCAATTGGCCCGGTTGCACCACAAGATCAATTTCGCTCAGGACAGTTTTTTCACCGAATGAAAAAGAAACACCATTGAAGGCAATAGGTGCCTTCGCGGCATAAATCGGTTTTGGCGATGACGGTTCAACAATATCGGATTCGGTTCCCAAAATCTCGAACACTCTGTTGCTGGCCGCCCGGGCCTGTTCGAGGTTGCTATTGAGTTTTGAAAGATTCTTGAGCGGTTTATAAATCGAAAACAAAGCCAGAATCATTGTCGTAAAATTCGCTGCCTTGTATTCCGAATGATCATACAGGGCCAGATAGAGAAGCACCAGTGAGACACCGATCCCTCCAAAGAATTCGAGGAGCGGGCCAGGCAGTTCCCCTGCACGAATGATCCGCATATATTGTGATAAATTTCTTCGGGCTGCCTCGCTGAATGTTTGCGCCATTTTGTTTTCCAAGTTGAACGCTTTCACTACTCGAGTGCTGGTGAAAGTCTCAGCCATAACCACTGTCATCTCAGCTGTGCTTTCTTGAAGCGCCTTGCTCGCTCGCCGGACTTTTCTGCTGTAAACCACCACCGGAACAATACATGCAGGCAGGGCAATCATTGAAATAAGAGTTAACCGAGGCTGCTGCCACATAAGCAGGCTTAGCGATCCTATGACGATGATGGGGTCCTTGATGATTACAGCGGCGGAATTGCTCATTACATTCTTGAGGGTGTACGTGTCGTACATGATGCGCGACATCAACTCGCCGCTGTTTGTTCCTGCAAAAAAGCTAACAGGCAGACGCAGTACGTGCCTGAACAGGCGCACATTCAGATCCGTTATGGCTCTCATGGCGGCCCATTGAAGCAGGTAATTGTTTAAGTACCCAAAAGCACCTCGCAGCAGCAACACCAATGGGATCATCAGGATCAAAATGAAAATCACCCCGGTTTGTGCCTGACCTTCGGGCCCAGGCAGGTGGTTGGCCCATTCCTGAACAAATTTCGGAGCCCAACTCAGATGGTCGGAAATCGGCGTGGATTTCGCTGATGGAAACATTAGGCGCGAAACCAGGTTTATCGCTGCGAGCGTCAGAGGTTCCATCACTCCAGCCAGCACCCCTGTGAGGATGCCGAGGTAAAACCGTGTGGAATAAGGGCGTATCAAACCCCAAAGTTTTTTTACGAAATTAATCATTCAGAAGGGAAGGTTATGGCTCAGTTGGAAGAGGCGGGCGAGGACTTTGTGTTTCTGCCTCCCCGTAGCCCAAGAGTTTTTCCACGGCGGCGAAGACTTGCTCGGGCAGGATGGCCGCAAGGCATCGCGGGCCCGACTGCGGATCACAGGCGGTTGACGGGCTGTTCACGCATACACACGGTTGGATGAAAACGCAGTCCTTTGGTCCGCACGGCAGCCAGCCTCTGATGCCTGAGTTGTCCCTAAAAAAGGAAACAGTGGGAATACCCAGAGCGACAGCCACGTGTAATGGGCCTGAGTCCGATCCCACATGGGCCGAGCATCGGGCCATCAGGGCGGCCAGCCGTGGAATGGAGGTGTTTGAAAGGAACAGAACTTCGTCATCGCCGACTGCTTTTTGTATGGCATTGAGACGCGCAACCTCTCTCGGATCTGGCGAACTGGTCACCACAATACGCAATTGGGGGTAAAAAACTATGAGCAGCCCGATCAACTCAACCCAATGATGAACCGGCCATTCCTTAAGGGCTATCAGAGAATTCGGTGACAAATGCACAGCGGTGGTTGGAAGCAGGCTGGCGGCCCATACTGCGTCTTCGGGTGTCGGTGAAAGTCCGAATTGGGCGGGGCCAAGTGCAAACCCGGCAGAACCCAGCAATTGGCGGTGACGCTCGAACACAGGCAGATTCTCACCGGGCTCAGGCCCTCGAAGAGGCAGGCACCAAGAACTCCAAAAATGCCGCCTCGCACCCATCCGGCCAAGGCGTTGCCGCGCGCCAACCATTCCGGCATAGATCGTTGGGCGATCCGCATCGCCAAAATTGATCGAAACGTCAAATCGCAGCGCTCGAAGATCACGGAGAACAGTAAATTGGTCTTTTAGGTTCCGCTTAGTCCGGCTCTGGTCGAGGATCCAAACCCGATCCACACAATGGGCCAGACCGATCACTTGTGCGCCGACCGGGGTCGTGAGGACATTCAGTTCCGCCTTTAGGTAGTGACGCCGCAATTCTCGCAGCGCCGGTACCAAGTGGAGCGAATCGCCCAAAAAACCACTATCAATGACGATCACACGCCGGGCAGCGTGTGTATCCGATGCGAATGTGGAGAGCAGGCTCACGGCAATGGTTTGGCTATGAAAACGGGGTAATCTCTGGATGAGGGTTGATGATTTCGTATCGCTGCATCACATGGAGGCATAATTCGAGTGGAATCCTTCGAGTTTCCGAAGGAATTGGGATTTTTCATGTGGAAGAGGTTTAAGACTTTCAGGTCACTTTCGGTTCGGCATGAAATCTTTGGCGGTTTTCAGTGGGCTGTCCCATAGGATCGCATTGCCGCCCACGAATCTGGGCGACAACTCGCCCAATATTATCGAGGCTCTTTGGGCCTTTCCCATTTCCATGCCTAACGGCTGGCAATCCGGCCGCCAATTGATGTGACGCCAGTTTCTCAGGCCCAAATGGCCGTCCTTCCCCAGTCCAGCTCATCGGGCTGCGCAACGGTTCCCCCTTTGAAATTCCTGCGGCCCTGAAAGGTCGCGATAACTTCCAACCGTTTTCTTTCTCACCCTGTGGGATGGCTGTGATTTCGTATCGCATATGAGCAACGCGATTTTTAGGCTTGTTCGTTGTTTGTCAAATCCTCAGATTCATCTTCTTGATCAACGATGGCTCCTGTTCCGAAATGAAAAAACTGCCTGTTTCCGTCTGTATCGTTTCCGGTGCCGAGGCGCACCGGATTCGCCAGGCATTGGAAAGTGTTTCCGCACGGGCTTCTGAGATCATCGTTGTCCTCAATGAAGAGGTTGCCGATGGGACCGACCGCATTGCGGAAGAATTCGGAGCCAAAGTTTTCCGTGAACCTTGGCGGGGTTTTATCGGTCAAAAAAATTCGGTGTCCGAAAAAGCCACCCAACCTTGGCTTTTTAATCTGGATGCCGACGAGGTTGTGCCTCCCGAGTTATGGTTTCAAATCGCCCAAGCTTTGGAGAACCCTTCGGCCACTCACACGGCCTATCAGTTCCCTCGTTGCACATTTTATTTTGGGCGCTGGATCAGGCATGGTGATTGGTACCCGGATCGCGTTCTGCGTATTTGGCGGCGCAACAAGGCCGTATGGGCCGGCGTCGACCCTCACGCCTGTCTTAAGGTGGACGGAACCATTGGCAATCTTCAATCTGACTTGCTCCATTACAGTTTTGAATCGATTAGCCGTCACTTACTTAAAACAGACTCGTATAGTGAGGAGTTTGTGCGTCATTATCCATCCACCGAGAAATCCCCAGGTTTTTTCAAAATGGTGATCCGCCCCTTCTGGCGTTTTTTTAGAGCCTACTGCCTCAGGCTCGGGTTTCTTGATGGTTGGCCCGGTTATTACATCGCCTGGTTATCAGCTTTTTCTACCCTCACCCGTTATGCCAAGGTTCGCGAGGCACATATACTTCGGCATGCCAACCCAAAGACCGCTTCCGTCGCTAAGCTGCTCAATTGATACCTTGCTCGAAACCCATAAGTCTGCGCATTGCCCATCTCAACACCATGCTGAAGGGCGGCGGCACGGATGACCAATGCGTGAAGCTTGCTTGGGGCTTGCGTCAGTTGGGGAATGACGCCTGTGTCATTGGCCCGCCTGACCGCGAGTTCTCCAAAGTGGCGCAGCAGTTGCACGTTCCACTCAGAGCCACCCCGCCCGAAGGGTTGATGAAACTCAGATACATCGTGGCCGCAGCCCGTTTCATTCGCCGCGATCAATCTCAAATTGTCCACGGGCATCACGGTCGCGATATTTGGCCGACCATTCTGGCCGCGAGGTTCTCCGGCGTGAAGCCCAAGATCGTGCTCACGCGCCATTTGGCCAAAAGCCCGGGCTCATGGTTCAGCAAACGTTTCATGCTCGGCCAATGCGACGCCGTCATTGCCGTCTCCGAATTTGTGGCAAACGTGCTGAAACAGGGAGCCTCCGAGCCTGATTCGCCCGAAGCCGAACGCCGGGTGCGCCCCCCAGTCATGGGCGATCATCGTAAAATCCACGTCATCCATGGCGGAATCGACACCGCTCGTTTCTTCCCCTCCGAATCTCCTGCACTTCGCAAAGAATGGGGGTTGGACCCCTCACACTTCGCTTTCGCCGTGGCAGGAGGTTACGACCTCCCGCGTGGCAAAGGACAGCGCGAATTCCTGATGGCCGCCGCCCGAATTCACCAGCAAGTACCCAATGCCCGCTTCATCATCTTGGGGCGAGGCTCCATGCGGGACATTCTCCTCTCCGAAATCCTTCGGCTGGGTCTTCAGGGCAAGGCGTCGCTTGCGCCCTACTGCCAGGACATGCCGGCCGCTATGAATGCAATGGATTGCCTGGTTCACCCCCAGATCGGCACCGAATCCTTTGGATTGGTCGTTTGCGAAGCCTTGGCTTGCGGAAAACCCGTCATCGCCAGCGCCCTCGATGGCATCCCCGAAGCCTTCGCCACGACCGGTTACGGAGCTTTGGTTGCGCCAGAGGATGTTCCGGCACTCGCTGTCAGCATGCAGGAATGGGCAAACAGGCCCAGAGCGCTGACAAATGAACGTGCGTTGATGAATCTGCGGGTGGCTGAGAAAGTCTCGCTTCTCATCGTTTCAAAGCAGACCGAACAGCTTTACGAACGATTGCTCAGAACGCCCGCTTTATTGCCATGAAAAACATGTTCATCCCAAATTCATGAAACGGCTGCTTTATTTGGGGATTTCTTTTCCCCCCGGGGCGCAAGTTCTGTTTCCGGGCGTCAACCCTGCCGGGCACGCCGTTGAAACTTACATGGTGGCGGCCTTGCGTGCGCGGTTTGACATTAAATCGGCCACCGTTTTGCCTGTGATTCTGCCAGGGTCATTGACCGTTTCTGATCCTCTCTCCGGAGTGGCCCACGACTTGGTTCTGCTTGATCGCCCCCCTGAATTCTGGCATCGCCTGCGCTCACTGGCGCGCCTTAAGCGTCAATACCTCCAGTGGCGTGCGGCGGGCTGGGTGCCTGATGCGGTGCTCGTGTACAATACCTCGCCAGTCTACAACAACTTCCTGCGCTGGCTAAAGCGCCAGCATTCCACACCAAAGCTGGTGCTATGGTTGTTAGATAGCGAGCAATTGGGGCGCGAACTCCCTGCGCTCAAACGCTTCCGGTACCGCTTCAAGCCGCTGGCCATCCCTGACGACGAAATGATTCGTGAATTTGACGCTTGCATCGGTTTAAGCCAGTTCACCGAACGATTCTTTACCCCCCGCAACATTCCGTTTCTGTGGATGCCAGGAGGCTGCGTTCCTGAACGGGCTTTGGCACCAAAACCAACCACCGAGGACCAGAATAGCGCAATCCGTTTCTGTTACTTTGGAGCTCTGGCCACCCACTCGGGGATCATGGCCCTGGTCGAAGCATTTCTGGCCAGCCCGATCCCTAATGAATTGCACATCTGCGGCTATGGCAGGCTTAGCGCCGAGATCGCCGAACTGGCGACCAAGGATAAACGCCTCAAATTCCATGGACTGATGGCGACGCCCGATGACTGCCTTAGGTTTGGTCAATCGTGTGACGTGCTCGTGAATCCCCGTCCGCTCTCGCACGGGAATGATAATAATTTTCCTTCCAAGCTTTTTGAGTACGCACTTTGCGGGACAGCGATACTCACCACCGGTTTTGCCGGGGCAAGGGAGGTGCTCGGCTCAGAAGCGTTTTACCTCGACGAGAACAGGTTGATCCCCAGCCTTACAGAGCAATTCATCCTTTTGTCTAAAATCCCTCGCAACGAACTCCGCCGACGGGGAATAACCCTTCAAGAGCGAGTGGTGAACGGATACTCATGGCGGCGGCAAACCATGGACATGGCGGATTTTATTTCGAAGTTATCGTAGGGATTTGGGCATCGGCCCAGACAACGAACTCCAGCGGATTCTTAAATCGCTCGAAATGCCTTCGTCCCGTAAGGCGCCGTCCCAGATTTTTCCACCGCTGCTCAAGTGCGAGCAACCCCGTGCTGCGCCGAAATCTCTTTAGCCGGTTTTTGCGAAGGCTTTTGGCTGGTTTACCTGCCCGTCGCTCGATGGTTTCCCAAACCTGCTTCTGCCGATCAGGCGGCTCGCTCGCCAGTGCGCTATGGAAGGCTGCTAACTCCGCCATCACATCAACACCATCGTTATCCAGTCCTATTACAGAGCACCATGATTCGACATAATAATTAACCCAGTCCATGGGAAAGTCCCGCAAGCGCCCGCCAATGAGGGCCTGCAATTCCATGTAATCATTGTAGATCAGGGCGGGGATGATGGGAGCTTGAATTGGGGTCCGGGACCAAAGCCGACTGGGTCCGCCGAGTTCTTCCATGAACTGACGTCCGAGTGCGGTTTTCTGTGTCACGCTGCGGCCATTGCTGTGTCGGCGGGACATCGCCACCAGCGCGGCATCGACCCATAACACCCCTTCGCCAAAAGCAAGGGCCTGCACCCCGATGGTGTAGTCAGGGCACACAGGAAGGCAAAGTGCACCAGCAGGTCCGGCTAGTATGGATTCGCGCAGTTTGCGGCTGAAGGCCGAAAGGTGGCCGACCGGCAGATAGCGCCACCCTTCGCTGGCGGTTTCCCCGAGGAAAATGCGTAGCGCTTCCTCAGAAGCAAGAAAGCGCGCCTCGCCCGAGCCTCCCGCTTCCTCCACCCAGGTTGCGCCAGTAGTGTCGTCGAGGGTGTCCGCCTGCCATTTGATGCAGGGTGGCTGATGTTTGACAATCAGCCTGTGCAAAAATGCCAAGGCGTCGCCTCGCAATGCCTGCTTATCCTCAAGCAGCAGCAGATACTCGCCTGTGGCCTGGTTGCACCCATGCTCCCAGTTGGCTGGCATCGAAAGATTGCCTGTGCGGCAGTGGTGAAATCGTGGATCTTGGAAACGACTAACCGCCTGCCGGGTTGCGTCCCCGTCGTCATTATCCACCACGATCACCTCAAAATCGGAAAAGGTTTGTCGCAGCACACTCTTAATGGCGTTGACCACAAGAAAACTTCTCCCCTTCGTGGGTATGACAACACTAAAAAAGGGTGTGCTCATCCGCCAATAAAAGTGCGGAAGTTTTTTTGCGCCTCGGTGTCAATTGTGCGTCGCATTAAATCAGGTTCAGAGATACTCGTTGGCAAGCTTGCTGTTCCGCAAGTTGAAAATGAGGTCGTTTCCCTGAGTTCATACCCGTTCTTAGGCAGATTCGGCATCCGGCACGTCTTGTCTCGCGTCAGTTTCTGGTCCAGATGGTATCGTATTCAAGGACACGATTCAGGCTGTACCCATTTGCTTGCAGATAAGAGAATTTCTCCCCGTCGTCGGGATTCTTTTCAGTAATGATGACTCGTGGGCCATGCTGGGATAAGTCTATACCGCGAAGAACTTTGAAATCATGGCCCTCGGTATCAATGGTGAGAAGTCCGAAGTCTGGGGCTATTTGGAACTGTTTCATCAGTGAATCCAAACGGTGCACTTTGACCTGATGTGAATGCCCAAGGATACGAGCGCTATCCTCGCCCCTGCAACCGTTCTCGCCGAGAAACGAATGGCTTCCGCCATCGTCGTCCGCATAAGTGTTCAACTCCAAATCACCCTCCTGATCAGAGCATCCAGCGTTTAAAAGAGTGACTTTGGATCGCTTCCGATGGAGATGTTTTGCTTTGGCAAATGCTTGGGGATGGGGTTCCACGAGGATTGCTTTCCAGCCGCGCGCAATGAATGGGTAGGAGTTTGAGCTGAAAAACCCGTCGTTGGCCCCAATATCTACCACCGTGCGCTCCATCCCCTTGATGCTTAGCAGTAGGGGGGCGAGGGCGGAGAACTGCCCTTGCCAAGTCGAGTCCCGGTAGAGGATAAAACGTATCCAGTGTTTTAATTTCATCTCGTCATTGGGAATTGCGGTCCTCCGAGCATGAGTTTTGTTGAACTGGTCCCATACGCATTGACACTGGCACTGCCTGGCGCGGATGCAAAAATGTTTGTTGCGCGCTCGTTTTGGCGATCATATGGATTGATGTCGGCCCGTCAAATACAATTCCACGTCAGTCGTGTGCGCGAGCAAATCAATCTTATTGTGGCGACCCTTGAGGATGTTGATGTAGAATGAGCGTGACTTCCTTTGATGCATGAGTTCACCACTTCCTCATTATTATACCAGCCTGCAGCCGTTCCAAGACGTGTTTGTTTCGGGCACGCCTGTGCTGACCTATCACAAGCTGGGTCCTCGTCCGCGCGGAGTTCTTTTGAAGGGGTTGTATGTCGGTAAGGCGCTTTTTCTCAGACAATTGCTTGAATTGAAGGAGGCTGGATTTGGATCGGGTTCATTCGATGCACCCACCAAACCACCTCACGGACGACGCGTTATTCTCACGTTTGACGATGGCTACGTGAATGCTTTGAAGCATGGGATCGGCCCGTTGGCTGAAACCGGGTTCGCCGCAATCCAGTTCCTCCCCTCAAGCTTGCTTGGACGAAGGAATGAATGGGACGTCGCCCATGGTGAGGCCCCTGAAGCCATCATGGACGTAGGGCAAGTCCGCGAATGGCTTGCGGCAGGCCATACCATCGGTTCTCACACCTGCACACATCCACGCCTGACCGCCTTGCCCGTTGCTCTCGCTCGCGAAGAGGTCAGTGCCAGCAAAAAGCGGTTGGAGGACGAGTTTGGCCGTGCCGTTGATCATTTTTGTTACCCCTACGGCGACTGGAATCCTGCCGTTCGGGATATTGTGGAGGCAGCCGGGTATCGCAGTGCTTGCACCACGGATACAGGCATGAATACCAGCGCCACCGATCGCTTTGCCTTGAAGCGGTTCACCGCCCGCTATGCATCGAGAAACTGGTCTTGGGCCACCGGGCTGGCGAAATCGGTTTTTTCGCGGACTTAGGCCTCCCAAATTAGTTTGGGAATGGTGCCCGCTGCCAACAACATGGGGCGAACAAGCAGCGCACTTCGCTGGATCACAAGTTTCAATCCCAACTGCGGGCCCCGCGACTTGTCCTACCCCGACGCTGCTCCGCGCTCTGAACTCAAATGGCCTTGCCTCGCGAAAAATCAGGACCGGGCCCGCGGAGCATTAATATTGTTACTTGGATTTCTCTTGGATTTTTTCTCCCACTTTTTCGATGTCTTTTCCAGCGCCGTGGGCAGTGTTCTTGCATCCAGTCGAGGTGGCAAGGACTATGGCTGCAACTAGAAGGATAAGTTGGGCTTGTTTTAAGTAGTATTGCATAATAAGAATAATATTGCTACATGGACACTGTGTCGGAATGATTGTTTCTAAAAATCTATCGCTCGCTTTCAAATTGAGTAGGATCGGAATCGCGGTCCGACCATGGCACTTGGACTACTGCGTCACGGGAGCCGAACGGATTCGGTATCTTAAAATAACAATTGGGATCATCCTCCCACTCCCCGTCGACAATGAAGCGGTATAAGTACCAACCGGGCGGAAGATCAACCGTTATCGACCACACGCCAGAAGGTTCAGACCTCATTTCCAAACATTGGTCCTCCCACTCAGTAAACTCAGCGGCAAGCTGGACTGATCGTGCTTCGGGGGCGTGGAGAACAAATGTTGTGGGTTCGTTTTTGAACAGATGGTGAACTTCCCTTGTGTTGTCTTCATTCTGAGTTTCCTCGCGTGTCTCGGGGACTCGCTTAATTGCAGAGGACTCAGAGGCCCGCAGGATTCGGTCTTGTGGAGCCGCATAGCCTTGATGATGGTTCCGAGGCGCTTCAGGGACAAAGGGATAGCGTATGCCCCCACGCCGCGCTTCCACATCTCGCTCATCGAAGGTCAGTGTGGTGGAGTTCCAATTGCTTGCTTTGCTCCTCATCAAGGCTGGGGCTGGAATTTGGACGAATGACGGGTTGGCTTTCATTACAACTTTTTTCGTGAGTGCTTCCCCTGTTAATTGCAGCAATCCTTCATGGCTGCTTCCACATCTGTTTTGGTTTGGCCTGTGCGCTTTTGGATGCGTCCTATCAATTCGTATTCCTTGCCTTGTACGAATTTCAAATCATCTTCCGTGAGATTGGCGTATTTTTGGATCAATTTTCCCTTTATGATGTTCCAATTCCCTTTGATTTCTAATGTGTTCATCTGCGTTCCTCCATGGCTGCGTTTGGGCTTCCGATCTGGCCTGTCTTGATAACGCAAAAACTGATTGCAGGAAGCGTGCCGAGGTGTTGATCGCGCGCTTTTTCCGAAATAGCCTTAGAAAACAACCCCTATCAAGCAATTACGATGCTCTCATAAAGTGAGCATTTCAATGCAGTATTCTGAAGGGAAGGGGCACTTTAAAAGGGGCTTTGACCAATTTGGAGGCGAAGCGCGTTTCGAAGTGATGCTCCCTTGCAATTTGCAATACTTAAAATTTCCTCACATGCAAAATACCCGGTACTAGTCAAGTTCACCGCCCTCATGAATTCAAAACGCTCAACTAACGGCCACAAACCACAACAAACGCCTTGTGGCATGAAACCCGCTAAAGAGTGGTCATACTCGCGGAGGGATACTTAATAACCTCCACTCAGAGGAGAAAAATATGCTTAACACCTTAGCGTTAATTCTTATCATTGCCTGGATATTGGGTCTTGTCTCATCCTACACCATGGGCGGACTGATTCACATCCTTTTGGTGGTGGCTTTGGTTTTACTTCTAGTGCGTGTGATTCAGGGCAATCGCATCACCTGAGACACTGATTTCCCCTTGCGCATTGTTCAGCACCCTTAGGTGATTTCCCCATTTAACCTCAACCATAAAATACATACCTGTGGATAAACAAACTGATCCGACCGCAAATGACCTTGGAAGCCTCTATGACGACGTGCAAGCCATGTTAGAATCCACTGCCCATGTGGGTGAGGCCAAAGTCGTGAACGCCCGTAAACGACTGGCTGAGAGCTTGGAGAAAGGCAAAGCCGCCTTAGCCCATGTGCAGGACAAGGCTCGCGAAGGCGCGAAAGCGACAGATCAATTGGTGCGCAAAAATCCCTATCAGGCCATAGGCATTGCTCTGGGGGTGGGCGCGCTTCTTGGCGTCCTGATCCGCCGCAAGAATTAGCCCCACATTACAAATTTTGTCGCAGGTTCTCGGGGGCTTCATCGTGGGCAATGTTTTCAAGGCATTGTCAACGCGGCTTGTTTGGATAGACCACTTTGGCTCGTACACAGGCCAACAAACCGATACCCCCAACCACTCAGTTTAACTCAATGAAATCCTTCCATTGCGATCACTGCGATATGCCTGTGTTCTTCGAAAACGACCATTGTGTCCGCTGCCAGTATGAGTTGGGTTTTAACCTTTCCACTGCGGAGATGGTTGGCGTGGCGCCATCGGGCCATACTGGCACATCGGGAGTGGTCGGGGGTCCGCACAACTCCACGGTGCGTCATTGCCTAAACCGCACCCAGCACCAAGTTTGCAACTGGACGCTCTCACTGGCTGACCCGGAACCATTCTGTGTTTCCTGCCGGCTGAATGTGGTGGTGCCCGACCTGGCTGTGCAGGGAAATCTGGACCGCTGGCGCAGGCTTGAACTGGCCAAAAGGCGATGCGTTTATACGGTTCTTCGATTGAGTTTACCGCTGGGGGCCTCGACCGGCAGCCGCCTTCCTGGTCTGAGTTTTCGTTTTCTGGGAGATCCACCCAATGGACCCGTTGTACTAACCTCGCATGATGCCGGGGTCATCACCATGAACATTGCCGAGGCGGACGACGATGAGAGGGAGCGCCGCCGGGTAAGTCTGCACGAGCCTTATCGTACCCTGGTGGGGCATTTTCGCCACGAGGTTGGCCACTATTATTGGGACAGACTGGTGGACAAAACCCAGCATCTCGAACGATTTCGGGAACTTTTTGGCAATGAAACATTGGATTACACCTCCGCGCTGGGGAACTACTATGCCCAAGGCCCCCCGGCCGATTGGAACACTCGCTGCGTCTCTGCCTACGCCAGCGTCCATCCTTGGGAGGATTGGGCCGAAACATGGGCTCATTACCTGCACAGTGTGGATACCCTTGAAACCGCCGCTTCTTTTGGGATTGGCCTCGCAACTCTTCAGAACCCTTCAAGCGCAATCTCTGTGGCGGCTGGTGGGGCTCCGATGGGGATCGTTCCGTTTGAGAATCTCCTGGACCGATGGATACCTCTGACCCTTGCTCTAAACGCGATCAATCGTGGCATGGGGCTTCCCGATGTTTACCCCTTCGTCATTCCACCCAAAGCGGTGGAAAAGCTTCGCTTCATTCACGAACTCATTGCTTTATCTTCACTTCAATCGAGCAGCGGATTTCATGTTACTTCATCCCTAACTCCAGAAAATTCTCCCGAGACCCAACGCCTCATCGCCTAACCGTTCATGAGTGTGTTAGGTTCAACTGTTAACTTATGGACTTTAAAATCAGCCTGGATTTTTTCTGACTTTTCCACGTCCGTCGCATGGCGCTGTTCCGAAACCCAGCATGTTCCAACGAGCACTATGGCCAGAAAGAGACAAACCGGTTCTATAACTCAGTATTTGGCCTTGCTATCGCGGACGATGGCTGATTTTGTGACCGCTGGTCAGTTTATGCAAGGATACCCCAACAAAAGCATCTTCAAGACGGTGGTCATTCTGTGGCTGACCCTCTCGATTGTAGGTGTAATTCTTGCTGCCATCACGTGGGTGCAGCTTTCGCGCAGTTTGGAGGAAGGGCGGAAGGCTTTTGCCGTTCGCTCTGCGGCACAGGAGGTTCTCAGGCTGACCGTGGATGCCGAAACCGGTCAGCGCGGCTATACCATTACCGGCAAAGAATCTTTTCTTGAACCCTACAGCCGTTCGCTGACCAACCTACCCGCAGCCCTCAGCCAGCTCATTGAGCTGTCGAGGCAGGATTCGAGGCTGCTCCAGCAGTCCGTTGAACTCCGCGCCCAGATAGCAGTGATTCTCAACCGCCTCGGCATGATCGTTGAAACCCGGAGGCAGCAGGGCTTTCAGGCTGCTGCTGATATTATCGCCACGGGAATTGGCAAAGTCATGATGGACAAAATGAGGTCGCAAGTCCGGGGGATTACCGCGTTACAGTCCGAATTGACCTCCGTCGAGGGGGGGATGGACCGGGAGCGGCTGCTGCGGGCGAGCCTGACCAGCTTGGTGGCAGGCCTTCTGGGGATTGGAGCGGGAATCTTTGCATTCTGGCTTTCTCGCATGACCTTGCATCACCAAAAGCGGGAACAGGAGCTTCTTAAAGCCAAGCTTGAGGCGGAGCGCAACAGCGAGCATAAGTCACTCTTCCTGGCCAACATGAGCCACGAAATCCGCACGCCCATGAACGCCATTCTCGGTTTCAGTGAACTGCTCAGCCACGAGCTGGCCGAGCCCAGACACCGGCAGTATCTGAAATCAATCCGGGCCAGCGCCGACTCGCTCCTCCAGCTGATCAATGACATACTGGACATGTCCAAGATCGAGGCCGGGGTCATCCAACTTCGTCTGGAGCCGACCGATCCACGCGACATTTGCGAGTTTATCCACACCGTTTTTTCCGAGGCTGCCGCCAAGCGCAACGTGCGGATTGAATGCATTTTGGCGGAGGATTTGCCCCGTGCGCTTTTGATGGACCGCATGCGGCTTCGCCAAGTGATGGTTAACCTGGTGGGCAACGCGGTGAAGTTCACGGACGAAGGCAAAATATTCATCCGCGTCAATTGGGAGAAAGCCGAGAGCAGCAGCCATGTGCTCCTCATCATTGAGGTTCAGGACACTGGAGTGGGCATCCCCGCCGACAGACTGGATGCCATTTTCAAGCCATTCGTGCAATCAGGCGCCCATAGTGAGAAAGAGCGGCAGGGCACGGGCCTGGGATTGTCCATTGTCAAGCGCCTCACCGAAATGATGGGCGGCACAGTGACGGCCGCCAGTGTTCTCGGGGAAGGCTCGGCCTTCCACCTCAGATTCCCCAACACCCCCATTTCGGCGCGCCATTTTACACCGGAAAAGAAGCTCGCGGAGATTGATGTCAATTTCAACGACCTGCGCCCTTCCACCTTGTTAGTGGTGGATGATAACGAAGCTAACTGTCGGCTGATTGAGGGGATGCTTTCCAAATCGCACCACAAGCTCATCTTTGGATCCAACGGCTTTGAGGCGGTGTCTCAGGCCATCAAGGCGCGGCCCGATCTGGTTTTGCTGGATATCCGCATGCCCGGACTGGACGGGCGCAAGGCCCTGGCCCAAATACGCCGCTCGCCCGGCCTCGAACTGTTGCCGGTCGTTGCCGTTACGGCCTCGGCGTTGATGCAGGACGAAGCCCCACTTCTGGAAAGCTTCAGCGGTTATTTGCGCAAGCCTTTCTCCAAAGGCCAACTTTTTGCCGAGGTCTCGCAGTTCCTGCCGTGGCAGCCGCCAACTGCCGCTCAGCCCCCCCAGAAGTCGGGGGGCGAACCGTCCGATCCCGTTACCCCCTCTTTAAGCATCTGGCCGGACGAAGCGATGCAGGAGTTGCGCCGTCTGAAGTCGGAGGAATGGCCGCTGGTACGGGACAGTCTGGCCGTCAATGAAACCAAAAACTTTGCTGAAAAACTTAAAACCCTAGGCGGACAATACTCCAGCCCGGAGCTTCTCCTCTACGCCCGGTCCCTCACGGAGCACGCCGTAAATTACGATGTGATCGCCGTCGAGAAGGAACTTTTGCAGTTTGGAGCCCTTGTTGCGAAACTCACCGCCCAACCCCCCTCCTGATGCCCCACACCGCCACCCAATCCTCATCCAGTCTGGCCCGCATCCTAGTGGTGGATGATCAGGCCACTAACAGGTTTTTGAAAAACGGATGGTTTTAGAATCTAAGGGCTTCCGTTTTATGATTTTCGTCGTTTGCGTGCCGCTTTTGCGGTGCGGTCCGGATGTTTTTCCTGTCATCCGGGCACACCGCAGGTTCCGGCGTCCCGCTTAGGCGGT
>JANYDC010000051.1 GCA_025359965.1 Pedosphaera sp. | reverse complement strand
AAGCCGCCAGGGGATGCCGCCTTTGACCATGTAGAAGAGGGCGTCGAGCACACGGCGGCGATCGGTGGGAGGACGTCCGAAGGTGGAGGGCTGGGGGAGCATGGGGCGGACAAAGGCCCATTGTTCATCGGTGAGATTGGTATCAAAAACGGCGATTTTCATCGCCCCAACAGAGCTGCGCTAATAGTGGGAACCTTTCACCCGCACACTGTAATCAAGCCTTTTCTTCGTTTTTTCATCATTTTAACATTGGGCACTTTTCAGACAGGCTCTAAGGATGAATTAGGTGAATCCGTCAAAACAAAATGAAAAATATTAATCGAGCGACCAAACCATGCTCAACCACCCTTTCCAGTCATCACGATTTCCGCGCGCGAATTTCTATAAATAATTTCCTCCCGGCCCGGCGAGCACTGTCAAGGTGGAGGCCAAGGAGGAAGGGGGCACGACCTTGACATGCGGAGCTGGGCCATAAAATGAAGAAACCGATTCGCGCCCGTGCAGCGGATCCAGTGCGCCAGCCGGGCTTACAACTTCCAGCATTGAGCTTTTGATGGAATGGCAACCCTGTTCACCTCAAACCAAACGTGTCCGCGACATTTCGGTCTGGAGGGGCCGGGAGCGCGGGAGGTGAAGGGCAGCCCGGAACCGCCGCGCAGAGGCCGCTCCTGACGGAAATCGGCTCCAAGCAAGACCGTGTGACGAGCGCCCCTCAACCCGTGAGCCTTGCCAAAGCGCTGGTCCCACGGCTTACACCTTCGGAAGTAAGCCGCCCGGGATTGGAATAAATTCCGCAGTCCCGACCCACCCGAACCGGGAAAGTCACTCCTTCGGACCTTCCGGCTCTTGAAGGAGGCGCTTCAGCGAAAGGGCCGGGAGCCGCTTGAGGAGGTCGCGAAGCTGTTGCTGATCCATGGCCGCCAGGCTGTCGTCGATGGAAAAGGGTCGACCCTGTGAGCATGCGGCTTCCCGCTCGCTCCTGACCTGCGCTCGGGCCTCCTCCCAGGCAACCTCAAACGCATCCAATCCTTTTCGTTCGCGGACCACGGTCTCAATCAGCTGGGTCAGGGCGTCCGTGAACCCACGGCTGCCATCGCCGCCAAAGATATGGGTGTGCTCATGCACAAAGATGGCAAAGGCCAGGGCAAAATCGGCCTCGAAAACACTGGCAGCCAGGAAGACGTCGCGGGATTGGTACTCCCGCTTCTCCTTGAGCTGCCCCAGAATCACATCCGTCTCGGCCACGCTGTAATGGGTTGAGCGCTTGTCGAAGAATTCCATGGTCTTCGGGGCGAGCCCGCGCACCAGATCGGTCAGGAGCCCCAGCGACTTCTGCTCCGCCAAGGTGGGAGGCCGGTTGGATCTGGCTTTGGCCTCTTCGTGGGCCTTGCGCTTCAATTCCTCACAATAATCACGGGCGTTGAGAAGCCCGAAAGTTCTAAAGTAAGCGGGCAGCGGCTGCCTCCCTTGCTCCCGCCAGAGACTTTCAAAATTCGAGTACTCCAGGATCAAGCCCGGGGTTGCTGCAGTGCATCGGGCATAAAACAGGTCACCAAACACCTCTTTTACCAGTGGCTGCGGCCAAGGCCTGCTGTGGCGCCGGAAACCGGCCATCTCGCTAATCAAGGGATGCCCCCTCACCCAGCAGTTCCGGGCCAGGGCGACAATCACCGATTGGGCGGCGACTTCGTTCCTGACACCGCTATTGGCGAAGATCTGATAGAAAGTCGTCATGAGGGCATCGCCGAATGCGTTGCGGTCCCGGTCGGATTTGATCTTCTTTTCGATGCGCTCGAAAACCTTGTTGATGACCAGCACCACAGGGATATCAGCGATCTCGCCGCGCTTCAGATCACGGTAAAAGACATGCCCACACCCGGTTCTTGACTCGTAAACCGCGAACAACCCCTTCCAGGATGACCAGAGTTGGCGGCCCAACAGCGGGTTTTGCTCATAGAAAAAATGGTTGAGCCCGGATTCGAGGGCCTTAATCAGGTTTTTCGGGCATCCGCGCAGGATCAGGCGCGTCCCATGACAGACCTCGGAACTTTTGAAGAAATCGTAAACGACCGGCTGAAGTTCGGTGCCGGAGACCTTTTCGGCATCAACCCGCAGATAAACCACCTGATCCCCCGAGAGAGCCACCGGCTCGACGCCGTGATCGCGCAAAAGACAAACGGCGGCCGCCTTGAATCCTTCCCCATATTGGCCGACATCATCGCTGCCCTTCTCGCTGCCGAGATAAAAGAGACGGACCAGCTCGAAAGGGGTGGGAGCCGAGATGGTGACCTTGTTGCCCTCCACGAGCACCCTGACCTCGGAAAGGCATTTCCGGTTGGCATCGAAGAAATTCTGCATGATATCGCGGGCGATATAATCTTCGCTCCAATCAACACCCCAGGCGGTGGTCACGGAACTGACGAGGGAATGAAGGTAGGCAAGATCCGCCCCGATCCGTTCATTCGTCAGGATGGCCAGGGTGCGTTGCCAAGGTTCGCTGTTGGAGTGTTCTTTCATGGGATTTTTCAGATTTGCATTGCCAGTAATCAAACAGTTGATTCGCACGGATTTGAGCCAACCAGAAAACAGCTGGTCTGCCCTAATCTGCAGTTACCCATACCATGCTCCTCGAACCTTGAGAACAAGTTCCGAAAACCGACGGCCAAACCCTGCGGACTGACCACGCAGATTGGGAGCTATTCAGTGGCACGACCCTGACAGGCGGCACCGCACCATAAAATGAAGCAACCAATTCGCGTCCGTGAAGCGGATCAAGTGGGCGTTGCAGCATGATTAAGATCTTCCAGCATTGAGCGTTTGATGGAATGGCAACCCTGTTCACCTCAAACCAAACGTGTCCGCGACATTTCGGTCTGGAGGGGCCGAGAGAGCGGGAGGTGGAGGGCAGCCCGGAACCGCCGCGCAGAGGTCGCCCCAGACGGAAATCGGCTGACCCGTTTCCGGCGGCACGAGCGCCCGTGCACCGGCCTGCCCAACGCTGCGCTGGTGCGCTCCTTGAAACTGGCAGAGCAAGGACGAGAGTCCCCTGCCCCTTTCACCCTCCGCCCAAGAGCGAAAGCCGGGCCAACCCCTTCACAACGAGGGCTGCCCCAAAAAGCCAGATGACCAGCCTCATCAGGTTGCTCATGGTGTTTCCTTCCGATTCAAGGATTTGATCGTCCTGTTCCTCCATCGCGGCAAAACTCATTGCTCAAGACCTGTCCGGACCGGCGTCGCGCAAAGCCAGCAGCAATAGCTGGCCGATCTGCTTCTCAAACCGTTGCAAGGCCCGGATGTCGCCGTTGGGGGGCCGGACCAGCGGCAGGGCCTCCCCTGCCCTGCGATCCAGCTGGTCTTCGGCATTGAGCAGGAGGTTGACCAAAGCCCTCAACACATGGCTGAGTTTCAGTTGGGTGTTCAGCCGGCGACCCATGTTGCAGACCAGCCGTTCCACCGCCTCGCTCTCCCGGCGGGTCAGCAGCATCCGCTTCTCCTGATCCAGCTTCTCGGCCAGCTCCGCTGTGGCGGGCACAGCCCGCCACGGCTCCCGCCCCGGACCGGGGCTCGGCCGACTGGACGGGGTTGCCGTCTCGTGAACCACCTTGAGTGGTGTCGTCGGACGAACGGCAGACTCCGCCGGAGTCGCGCTGACGGGGGCCACCGCCTGGGAGATGGCGTTAATGTCCAGCAACGGACGGTAGGGTTCTTCGCCTGCGGGTGATCTTTTAGCCATGGACCACCACCTTCGCCTCGCACTGCGAAGCCTCCAGTTTCAGCACCCGCTCTTCGATCTCTGCTGCCAAGGCCCGGTACTGGTCTGTCACCTTATGCGTCGAATGCGTTTCAAACAGGGTCTTGCCCACCTTTTGCGTGAGCGGAATCACTGTGGACCGCCCGATGTTGGTCCTGAACTTGATCGATTCGGGGCTGCCTCCGGTGCGAAAGGAACTGTCCACAAACTCCGCCAGCGAATTGGCCAGGCTGGTCCGCTTGTCCACGGCCGAGACCACCACGCCGAGCAGGACGAGCGCCGGGTTGCCCCGGCTCCTCGCGTCATTGATATCCCGCAGGGCATCGTTGAGCCCGGCAATGGCAAAGGGATCGGGCATGGCCGAGAGGATGAAATACTGCGCGTTCATGTAGGCGGCGAGAGTGGGAAACGTAGCATTGGGCGCGGTGTCCAAAAAGATGTAATCGTACTTGCCGCGCAGCGAGAGCAGCGGCGCTTTCAACACCTCCTGTGGGGTCATGAACTTGCTGGTCGCCCCCAAGGCCTTGTCGATATTCTCCAGCTTGCGGGCCGCCGGGATGAGATCCAGTCCCACCGGCAGATGCATGCCCTCGGCGTTGTCGGCGGAGGTCAGCACCAAATTTTCGGCCGGTTCCTCGCCCAGTAGCATCTCGAAGGAACCGAGAAACGCCTCCGGCTCCACCCCGAAATGCCGGGTGGCTCCGTGGTTCATATCCAGATCGATGATGAGCACCTTCCTGCCCAGCTCAACCAGTGCTCTGGCGATATGGACGGTGTTGGTGGTTTTGCCCACCCCTCCCTTCTGGTTGCCCACTCCAACGATGCGCGCTCCTGAAAAACCGACCATGTGCCCCTTCCCTTTTTCCTTAAAATAAATTGCTGAGGATCCAGACTTATCGCGTTAACGCGTTCACGGCAAGAGGCTCATTTCGCTGGCCGTTATCGCGAGAACGCGACCACGCGGATGACGAACTGAAGCCCTGGGTACGCCTCGGCCCTGGCAAGGTCAGCCCGCCAGTAAATAGCCTTTGCTGGTGACTGGAACCTGCTTTCTGGTGCGCCTCCGCAGGAGGCCAAAGATTTCTGCTTCACGCGATATCGCGACAGTGGGTTGTCGCGATAACCGGTTGACGCGTCAACGCGAGCAGGGAAGGTCGCGTTGACGCGGTAAAGGAAGCGTAGTGATTTCAAGAGCTTGCCTGTGCGCGTTATCGCGACAAGGCGAGAACGCGTTATGGGATTGACGCGACAACGGCAAAGCCTGTTCCGGGAAGGTCGCGATATCGCGATAACGATTGCGGCGGCACAGGGTTTTTCCCTCTTGCGAAAGTAGGGGAGTCTTAGGATGGTGCCGGTAAGGCAGTTTAAATGGATTAAACAAACAAGCGGAGCAAACCCGATGATTGTCCCTTAAGGCATCCGGCGCAGGCATAAAAAAACCAGCTTTGGCGAGCTGGTTTTTAAAATGTTTCTGCCCGAAGCGGGGAGAGACGCTATGAATCCTTGAAGTGTTCATAGCCTAGCTTTCCCCTCTCACTCCCGTCAATAGGTCACTTTTTAAGGTGAGACGGGAGAGGTGTACCCAAGGCATGAACCGGTCGGCTTCCGCACAGTGAAGGGGGAAAATGGGCAAGAAATTGAGCGTGGATCATTTGGAGTACAAAGGAGGCTATGCGCTGGTGGCGGAGGCGGAGCTTTTGGCACTCATGGCAGCTTATCAGAGGGGAGGGATCAGGAAGGACCATCTGAGGGTCTGGGCGGCCCGCCATGAGCAGTCGGCGCTGCACGGCAGGAGCAAGGTCACCCTTGACCGCATTTTGAACTGCAAGGCAGCGGAGGCCGGTCTGAAGAGGCTGAGAAGTGGAGTAATCCAAGCGGCAGGCACGACTCTCGACCAACAAGTGGAAAAACCAACAGGCGGTTCCCACCGCCGACGGGCAATAGCCCGTCCGGTCTTGCGGGCCATGGCCCAGGGGAGACTCACCTGCACCGAATGCCTGGTCTGCCTGATGTACGCCCTACGGCGTATCCGGCAGCGCAAAGCCCTGTGCCGACTCCTGCCCAACGAACGCTATGCCCGATTCACCTACGGTGAGTTGCAGGAACTCTGCGGGGTGGCCAAGGCCAATCTGTCGCGCGCGGTGGCGCTGCTGCGGGAGAAAGGGCTGCTGTCGACGGTCTGGGTGGTAAAACAGAATGAGAACCAGTTCGGGCTGCTCTTTGTGGACGGGCCGCTGCTCAGTCTCATCCCCGGATCGGCCGCCCAGCGGGACCAGCCGGAAGTGCGCAAAACAACAACACCTCCGTCACAAAATGCCAACACCCCCGTGATCATTTTGCCAACGCTAAGAAAGGATTATCCCAAAACAGAAATCCAAAAGGGTAAGGGGTGTACCCATCAACAGGTGAAAACGCTTCCTTCCGACTTTGAGCGGATCAAGGCACGGGCACGGGCCATGGTGGCAAACCTGATCGAGCAAGCCGCATAAAACGTAGGATGGTGATGACAGTAAAGAGGCCATGGAATGGGCTCAGGCAGGTCCGAGAAGTAATTTAATGCGAGGGGCTCAGAAAACCGATGACTTTTCATTTCAGGAGGCGTATGAGATCGGACTCAAGGCTATTGACTCATTCTTTTAAGGAGAGCGTTATGGACACTTACCCCAGACTGATTGACCGGACTTCCTTTCACATTCTGCGGCAGTATCGCCGGAATGGAAAATCGCCCATCACCACCTTCCTTTTCGTGCCCTCTCGGGCCTGGCTGGGCCAGGTGGCGGCCGCGCTGGAAGGCCAGCCCACCGTGCCCCAGGCCCAAGCCCAGCTTGAGCATTGGCTGCAAGAAGGAACGGTGAAGGTGGGCACTGATGACGGGAGATCCGGCGGAGTTCCGTTGGACGACCTTGAAGACGACGCTCTCTGCGACGTGATTTACCTGCCTCCGGTGTATCTGGTGGCCTTGGTCGAACCTGTAACATTCACAAGCTGCCACCCATGGTCAGAAACCCAGGTTGAGCTGGGCCGGTGCGGGCGGTGAGCCTTGATTCTGCATCCAGTCCTTCAGGGCGGTTTTACTGAGGAGGGCCAGGTGGCCTGCGAGTTCCTGTTGCCGGGCCAATGTCTCGTTGCCGGAGGGCTCTTCCAAGCTCTCCAGAAACTGCCCGTAGGTGTCGTGCCGGGCAAACCAGCCGCCTTCGGTGTAGAGCATGCGCAGCAGATGGCATGATTCCTCCAGCGTGGGCTCGGAGGAAACGAAGTGGACTGGCGGCCCCAATCTGAACGGGGTGCGGTTAAAGGTGATCAACCGCCCTTCGTAGCCCCGCTCGGCGGGCTCAGGGCCTTGGTAGTCATCCGCCGGGATGAGGGGATGACTTAAGGCACGGCAGCGAAAGAAGCCGGCGTGGGCCATCATGCAGGTGGTGTAAAGCTGGGCACCCTCGCGGAAGGTTTTCACCTTGGGGAAGGTCTCGGCCGAGTAGGCCTCGCTGATGTCCCCGGGAGGAACCCCCCAGAGTCCAGAGGAAAACCGGCGCCAGGTGGTTTCGATTTGTTCAGCCCGGATTATGGGGCGTGGCGGAGGCTGCAGCGGTGACGAGCTGCCGGTGAGGGATCCTAAATCGGGAGAAGGGGTGCCAGGCAAAGTTGTTACTCCTGCAAAAACTCAATCATCTGCTTTACCAGCGCCTTTCAGGCAGCGTTCAAAGTATTCCACGAAGTCCCGGTCTTGCAGGGGTTTCAGACGGTCCCACACCTGCAACATGAGCGGACGGTCAAAGAGCTGTTTCACGTCCTCCTCCAATCCTTCCGGTTTGCTAAGCAATCCCTCGCGAAAAGCGTGAAAGGCGGTCACCAGATTGAGCACGAGGAAGGTGACAAAAACCTCCTCCTCCCATGAAAGAGGTTGGTTTGCCATATCCTCTGACGAACTCAATATCCGCGACAGCCGGGGCTCGTGGTAGAGCAAACTCCACGTTTCCCGGTGTTGCGTGTTGATGGCAAGGAGATTGGCCAGCCGACGGCTTTGGCCTTCCTTGTGAAAGGCCGCCGTGGCCAGCAACAGGCTTCCCACAATGCCCATGGCTTGGACGGCATCGAACCAGTGCTGGGAAAGCCAGGGAAGAAAGACCATTCCTTCCCATAGCACGAAGGGAAACGAACCTGCTAGAGGCTGTTTGGAATGTCGGCTTTGGCCAGCACCAATGTCTTGCGGGGGATGCGGACGATGCGCTCCTCAGGACTGCATCCCACGGTGGGGGGAAGGTGGGACAGAGCCGAGTCGGTGATGTCCCTGCCAATGACAGCGAAGTCACCGCCGTCCAGTTCCAGGATATCAGGACATCCTCCCGAGGCGGAGGTTTGTGCGCCGCTGGTGTGAGGGTCGGGACCGAGTCTGCGTAGGATCATAAGGATTTTGGGGTTAAGGATTCTGATGTTTCTTCAAGGGAATGTCATGTTCCGTATTCCGAACACACGATCATCTCCTTTCAGGCAAAGTCAAGTTCGGAAAACAGAACGTGAATGAACCTCGTAACATTATCGGGCCGGTGGTGCGCCAAATCCGCGAGCAGCAGAACCTGACGCAGGCCATGCTGGTAGCAAAACTGAATCTGAAAGGTTGGGATATCAGTCGGGAAACCTTGGCGAAATTAGAGGCCCAGATTCGGTGGATAGCCGATTTCGAAATCATCCCACTCGCAAAAGGTCTGGGGCTCGAACCCACTGAATTGCTTCGGCGCGCCATCCAGGCTTCAACGAAGCTCAAAAAGCAGCCTCCCGCTGCGTAGGGGCCCCGGAGTCCTGCTTATTTCTTTGAATCCCTTTCTTTGTTACTGCCATGCGGCACCCAAAGATCAGAGGGGGTACCGCAATTGTTCCCACTTTTGTAGCGTTACCCCAGACAAGGTTTTTTGTCTGATGCCGCCAGCAGTGAGCTGTAAGCATGGCGCTTTTTACCACGGGCATTTTTACCCGCAAAACTGGCTACCAACCAGTCCAAGGGAACGGTCTTATCAACCGTTGCAAAAATGACCCGTAGAGCGTGGTGCGACGAGAGTCGCCCGCCACGTTCGAGAAGAGCTTTTGGGTGCAATCCCCGGTCGGGTTCCGACCGGGAGTAATCCCCAGATTCTACTTCATGATGTTTTCATTCCAGAGGAAGTGGGGCGACTGGGAAATGCTCCCCTTAAAAGGAGCCGTGCTGTTTGAAGGTGGTGAGGTTCCGTGAAGGAACCAAATCCCCCAGCGGGGAGTGGACCAAAGCCCTTCGGGGCAATTCGGGTGCAAGTCCCGTCAGGTTCGCTCAACGTTTGCCCGTGCCGGGAGCTTGCGCTGTGGCAACACAGGCAACCGGAGGAAAACAGACTTCCTCCGGCGTTCCGCTGAAACAAGGCGGACGGTGAAAAGCTCAACGGTGAAAGGCCCATCAAGGGCTTACGGGTCAGAGTCATCAGAGGCGGAGCCACACAGGCCAAACGCGACAGGGGATGGGTAAGGGGCAGCTTCTCGTTTCTAGCCCCAGAAAACGGTGGAAGGTTTCACCGGCGACTTTGGAAGGGTGGGAACCCTTCACAAACCCCCTGTTGCGCCGTTCCCAAGAGAGGGACAGCCAACGCGACTGATGATTCGACGGACAGTACTAACCAGGTAAGGAGAATGGCTGCCGGTTTGATACCCGGTGCCTGGCGGTCGGCCAGGTGATTCAAACGCCAGTCTCTGACAAGAGTGCCGCAAGTAGGAGCAAGCCTTCGGGCTTCGCGTCCCTTCCGCTGGCAGTGGAAGAGGCGTGTGGCTGCCAACGGGTGGTGCCGGGCAGACAACCACACACGAAAGCGGTGACGGGTTTTACCCGTGGTAAAAATGCGGGCCGTCACGTTTGGGGTGGGCGGCTTTCCTTGGGAACACATGCACAGCCGTGGGATCGGCAGCGCTTCGGAAGAAGGGCGCAATCACACAGTGGTGTCAGGGAGGAGGTTTACAGAGAAGGTGGTGCGGGCCGGAGGTTGAAGGCAACCGGCACGCGCAACCTCTATGGATTGGGGCAACCTCAATACACGGAAACGGGCGCCGCGCGCTGTGCGCGAGGCGTGCGTTTCCGCAATCGGCGCAACCCGTCAGGATGCGGGAAGCGGGATGGTGTGGCCCCGGTATCGGAAGAACCCGATACCGGGAGGCCAAACGAAACACGGTTATGTTGCGGAAGAAAGGCTGCAACGGAAGGTGGAAGGGCTTTTGGGAGGGATTGTGCCAAACAAACCTCCAACACGTTCTTTGACATACGGGAGGGGGAGATGGGTTACCAATACGTGGCGGTCAGCACCGCCGGCTTCGTTCAACAACTGGCGGTGGGCTATCTGGCCAGGGGATATCTCTTCTACGTGATAGGAGTAATACCGCAGCAGAAAGACCCGGACGGCGTGGATGCCAAGTTGATTGGGAAATATGGCATCGAAATGTCCAAGTGGACCCGGGCGAGGAGGAAGAAGCGGGGGGAGGCCAGCGTTCAGTACTTGCGGTTCGGGAACACCTTCGTGCTGCTGGCCACGGAGGGGGAGCACGGGATTTTCGAGGAGGAGAGGGTCAGCCTGCGGGATTTCCGTCAAACACCCCTGCGTTTCGGTGATTATTCCATCGGCTGCGGTCGGGGACAGGGTGGATGGCATGCCTCGGTGCGAATTGCCCGGGAAGTTTACCTACGATTGGAGAGGCACTTCATGTCGACCTGCCTCCGGAAATCAGCCACCGAACTGGCGGCCGAGTTCCACGAACTTCCCTTCGAACCTTACGCCCCGGTCAAACGCCAGCTCCTGCGGCTGTTTTGGAAGGTCAACGCGCGGCGGTCCGTGGCCCGGCTGGAACTGGTGCCTCTTTCCATCCGCTTGAATCGAAAGCCGAGGAAGGTTTTCGCGGACAACTCTGACTAATCCTGCACCACTCCTCCACCACTCTGCCAGTACCCCATGGCTGAAAGGGTGGGACACGTGCCAAAATGGGCGCTGACGTGTTCGACTAACGGGAAAACAACTTTGGAGGATTCCATGGAAAAGATACAACCCAACCACCCATCACCTAGGGCTGATTTGGAACCGTTTCGTCACTGGGTGCAAAAACCCATCTGCTGGGTTCCGGAGCAGGCCCTGCGCTCGCTCGGTGAAGTCGCCTCCCAGGACTCCGGTGGCAGCCAGGCCGCGCGGTCCTTCCTCTTCTGGCTGGCCGGTGAACCGGACCCGACGGGGTTCCAAGGCCAGGGAGGCTTGGAGCTGCGGAGGATGGACAGCAAGCTCCATCAGGCAGCTGTGGATGTCTTCCAATGGTGGATAGGGCCCACCGCCAGCGATGAGCCTCTTTACCAAGTATTGAGGACATTGATGGAACGGGAAGACTGTCAAAAGCGATCCAAGCAGAGCAACCGCCAGAAATGACTGTTTCTGATCCATTCCCTTGTCAGAAAAACATACTGCTATTTCTGACAGGATGCGTCCGGCTGGTGGGGCGTTACGACGATCGATTTGCTCCGCTGGCCGGTTTTGTGATAACTTGGGAAATGAGCGATGGAAATCAAACCTTCTCGCCGTGTCAGTGACGAGTTCACAGAATCGTCCGACCAAGGGAGGAACCGGCCAAGCGAAACAATATGAGCGCGGACATGGAAAAACCGGGGGAATCCCTTTTGAAAGGAACCCAGTCCACCGAGATGGAGTGGGGCGGCATTTTACGGGCTGGTGTTCAGGCGCAGCGTCTGGTGCCTGGTGCGGTTTGTGTGGGAGGGACGGCGGCGGCACTTTATGCCCGACACCGCATTTCATACGACACCGACCATGTCTTACCGGCGCTTAAGGCGAACTTCGAGGAAGTCCGCGCGCATCTGGAAGCACAACCTGAGTGGAAAACCGCCAGGATCAGGCCTCCCGTTTTGATCCTTGGAAGCATTAATAAAGTGGAGGTTGGTTTTCGCCAGATGCGACGCAAGGCCATCCTTGAAACCCGGATCATGGAGACCGAGGCGGGAAGTCTGACCGTGCCAACCCTTGACGAAATGCTCTGCATGAAGGCTTTTCTGGCCTATGAAAGAAATACCACCCGGGATTTTCTTGATTTCGCAGCCCTGACCGAATGCGCCTCCGCTGACGCAGTTCTCCGTTCATTGGGCAAGCTCGACTCCCGATATGGGGAACTTCAGACCGCCTCCGTGGGTCTGGAGGTGGCCAAAGCCTTGAGTGCGCCGGAACCGTTTGATTTGGATGAATCCGAATTACCGCGTTACAAAGGGGTGTCCGGGAAGTGGCAGCAATGGGAAACCATCCGCACCATTTGCCAGCGGTTCGGAGTTTTATTGGGTGAAAAGCTCATTCGCGGAGGAAATTAAGACATGGAACATCGCCATATTAACACCAACGAATGGACAGCGGCTGCCATTGACTCCGCGCTTGACCGGGGTGACCTTGCGGACTGGCGCGAGCTTTTCGCCGCAGTGGAACGCCACGCCGAGGTGGCGGAGCGGGTGCTGCGGGTGGTTTCAGCGCGGGGACCGGGAGGGGCCTCAGCCCTGGCTCGATCCTTGATCACACGTCTTCGGCCTGACCTCAGTGAATTGAAAGCTCCAATAAAAACCCGATAGCCGTCAAAACCGCAAAGCCGTCCATAGGGGCGGTTTTCGTCACAATCCGGTCTTCTTGGCCGCGTTGTCACGGAAGAGGTTTCCGTCGCGGATGTAGGTGCGGAGGACTTTGAGGCTTTTGTGCCCGGTCTGGTCCTGAATGGATTTCTCGCTCGCACCCGACATGGCGGCTTGGGTGGCCAAGCCTGCACGGAGTGAGTGTCCTGAGAAGGGGAGAGGCGGCTTGCCAATCGCCGCGAAAGCGCGCTTCACTATGAGAGCGACGGAGTGGGCGCAGAGTCTGTCTCCTTCCGTCCTTCCGTGCCGGTTGACCTTTCGGAAAAGCGCGTCACTTGAAATGCCTGACGCTGTCATCCACTCAAAAACCGACTTCACCGGGCAGGTCAGTGGATTGCTGCCATAGGGAATGCCAATCTTTCGTCCGGCCCCTAGCGGGTCGGTTTTGCTTTTCCGGATCAGGACGACGAGTCCGTCATCAGCGATCTGGATTTGGTCGCAGTTCAGCGCCACCAATTCGGAACGTCGCATGGCTCCGGCAAATCCAAGCAGAATGAGGGCTTTGTCGCGAATGCCTGCCAGAGTGGACAGGTCGAGTCCGTGGCAGATGGCCTGGAGGTCCTTGAGTAAGGCTGGGGCTTTCCTTTCCTCCGCCACGCTATGCTGCCTCCGGATGCCCAGCCAGGTTTGCCTGACTCGCATGTCGTTCAGCGGGTTCTCGACACCGCGAATACGATGCGCTTTGCCGATGACCGTCAGCCTGCGCCGGATCGTTGACACCTTGTGAATCTTTGCCCGGGACGCCAGGTAGGCGCACACAGCCTCAGGTCGGGCTGGAAGCAAGGAAAGTTGGTGCGAAAGACAAAAGCGCTGGAAATCTTTCCAATCATTTTTGTAGGCGCGGGCCGTATTCGCCGGAATCGAATCCTGGGCGACCGCCTGGGCCTCGGCCAGCAGATCCTCAATCGAGACAGAGTCGGTTTCGGGAATCAGCGGAGGAGTTCGGACCATCGTTTTCCCCTTAAAAACAGTCTTCGTGGAAGGCCTTTGATGGGTGATGATGGCACAGAAAACCGAGGAATAAAAGGGGCTTGGATCCCCTATCTTACGATAACGTACCCTTATCGTAAGTTAGGAATGAGGTATTCCATTTTCCAAATATGCCGAGGTTTCTGCCATCCCAAAGGCCACGATATAAAACGATAGGATATGGCACGGGCCCGTGCTTTTGTCACCCAAACCAGTTACGGGGCGCTGGAGGATTATGGGCACTTCCAAAAACGGCATGTTTTAAAAGCAGGCTATCCTAAAGGCACATTTGGAACCCGCATAGGTTGTTGGCCCGCCCGTTTGAATGGAGCGGTTGCAGGTTGAGTGGTGCATCCAGAACCTCTCGTTGCCAACAGTTTCCTGT
>JANYDC010000140.1 GCA_025359965.1 Pedosphaera sp. | reverse complement strand
TTTGCCGCTTGAATCCTTCCTTCCACCCACCCTCTCTCACAAATTTGAAATGCACCCGGCGGCGAACACTGCTCCAATGGACATGGCAATGGCCAAATACCTACCTATAATGCTGATGGGTCTTGCGGTCAGGGTCTGCTCCGCATAATAGGCGGTTTCGCGCACAACCTGAAGGTTTAATCGCTTATCAGTTTCTATGCGGTTGGTCAGAGATCCCTCCATGCCGGCATCGGTCCGCAGAACCACGCTGGAATAACTCTCGCGATCGAAAAGCGAGCGCGCCTCGTCGGCATCCATCCAGATTTCGGAGTCAAACGCGCTGCGTCCGCCATCAGTCCATCCGACCACGGTCAGGGAGTTGCCGCCGGTCTTGAAGGCGGAACCTATGTCGAGGTCGGCGAAGCGGGCGGCCAGGCGGGCGGGGACGACCACTTCACGGCGGCTTGGGACGAACCAGCGTCCGTCAGTGAGTTTGAGCTGCGTGCGCAGTTCAAGGCCTGCTTTGGTCACGCCGCGCACCAGCACATTTGCGTTACCATTGCCATTGCTACGGGGCAGGCTGATCAGCATGAGTGTGTCTGCGGAGATGAGTCTGTTTCCCTGCTCGCCCCTGGCCACCTCAGGCAGGTACTCGAGTATTTTAAACTGTTCGCGTGAAACTATGGAGCTGGATTCCGAGGTCGCCCCTTTGCGGACCACCAGCCAATTGCGCTCATCGCCGGTGTTGGAGGCGGATTTTTCGATGCCTGCGGCCAAGGATTGAACCAGCACGTAAACCGCCACCACCAGCGCGACGCCCACAATGGTAGAGAGGGTGGAGCGCCAGCGGACCAGGACGCTGCGAATGTTGTAACGAAGAGGCAGAGCCATGCGTTGATCAGTCGAGAGTCTTGAGTCCTTGGACCACGCTCATGCGTGCCACCGCCATGGAAGGCGCGATGCTGGCGACAATGCCAAGCAGTGCGGCCACAGCAGCTGCTTGTCCGATGATGCGGGGTGTTACCTCAAAAGAGATGAGGAATCCCTGAGTGGCTTTGGTCATATCCAGGTTTCCGTAAAGCAGGCATGCGCCCCCCACACCAATGAGCGCACCGACCAAGGCAAGGCCGAAGCTTTCCGCCAAAATAAAGGCAAACAACTCGCGACGGCGGAACCCCAAGGCTTTTAGGATGGCCAGTTCTCGGAATCGTTCGCGGATGGCCATGCTCATGGTGCTCGCGCAAACGAGCATGAGCGTAAACACCACCACTGAGCAGATCGAAAGCACCAGTTGCTTGATATTTCCGAACATGGAAACAAAGCCGAGTTGGAATGCGCGCTCTGTTTCGGCAGTCACCTCGGCTGAGGTGTTTAGGAACGTCTGGTTGATCTGCTCGATGACCCGGTTCATATCTTCTGTATTTGCGAGTTTGACAAACCAAGTGCCGACATCCCCGTTGCCTCCGGGCATTTCGTCGAGCAGCCGATGATGGAAAAAGACATTGCGATCATCGAGGCTGCCCTTGTAGATGCCAACGATTTTGAGGTTCAGATCAATCGGCCAAAAGGTGCCCGTGAGCGGCAGGGCATCGCCGATTTTGAGGCCATACTTCTCAGCAGTTTTGATGCCCATGATGCAGGAGGTCGGATCTTTGATCCAGGTTTCCATTTGTTCCTGTGGCAGCTTGGCCTCACCAAAGATCTTGGTCAGCTTGGTGGGGTCCAGTCCAAACTGGGCAAAGCCGAAGCCTGAATCATTCTTGTATTTACCCCCAAAAAAAGTGAATGGAGTGACCGCTTCGATGCCCTTTATTTTTTCGATGATCACTCTTTGACGACGGGGCAGGGTGCTGCCCAGGGAAATCTTGTTGCGGACAACAATCCTTGCGGCCGCCCCCGCATCCTCCGGCGGTTGGGTGAGTTCGCGCAGGGCGACAAGAAGTGTGACGAGCAGGAAAAGACTGACCGCGACGGAGAGAATTGAGAGCAGGGCGCGCCTCTTGTTCCGAAGGGCGTTCCGCAGGACAAATCCGGGGATGCTCATGCCGGTTAATCTTGGAAGTGGCCTTTTTCCAGATGAATGCTTCGAGTGCCGAAAGCGGCCGCCTTCGGATCATGTGTAACCATGATGACGGTTTTGCCAGCGTCCCGGCACAGGCTTTGGAGGATTTCCAGAACCTCCTGCGCCGAGGCGGAATCGAGGTTGCCCGTGGGTTCATCGGCCACCACCAGGCTTGGATCGGTCACCAGGGCTCGTGCGATGGCCACGCGCTGTTCCTGCCCGCCGGAAAGCTGGCGCGGGAGGTGATGACTGCGTTCGGCTAAACCGACCAGATTGAGGGCTGTCATCACCTGCTGCTTACGTTTCTTGGAGGGCAGGCGGGTGAGGAGCAAGGGGAGTTCAACATTCTCAAAGGCGGTGAGAACGGGGAGGAGGTTGAAGGTCTGGAACACAAAACCCACATTTTGGTTCCGCCAATCGGCCAGCTCCGACTCATTCAATCGCGCCACATCAATTCCCTGGACGCGAACTTCGCCGGAGGTGGCTCTATCAATACCGGCAATGATGTGGAGGAGTGTGGATTTGCCGGAGCCGGAAGGGCCCATTAGTGTGAGGAATTCCCCCGCCCGGATATCCACTGAAATGTTATCAAGGGCCGTGACGTTGATCTCCCCCTGCCGGTAAAGTTTGGAAAGATTGCGGACCTGCACCACAATTTCCCGCCCCTCTCCTGCTCCGCGCTGGATTTCCTTTTCCTTGATGACGGTGTCCACGGTGCGGAGAGTATCCCAACTCTGTACTGCTGGCAATCCGACAGCTTGGATATGCTTTCGTGCTGTGTGCAACGTGAACTCATGGTGGTTTCAGATTGAGATCCATCCATAAAAAAACTGGAGCTACAAGAGCTCCAGTTTTATCGGCAGTCCGCTTGTCGGGCTGTTAAAATCTGCTGTCGCGCTTAGGCGGGGGCAACCTCTGCGGCAGGAGTCGGTTGATAGTTTTCGATGGAATCGATCCTCAGTCGGCGGGTGACTCCTTCGAGGCTCAGTTCGACTTCAGCGCCCGGCTTCTGATTGATGAATGCCTGGGCGACCGGAGTCAGGTAGCTGATCACTCCTTTGTCAGGATCGGAGTCCCACGCACCCAGGACGCTGTAGGTCTCCTTGGCTTTGGTTTCGAGATCCGTGAGGTGGACAACGGTGCCGATGCTGACCATGTCGGTCTTTGCCTGGGAAAAATCCATGCCGCGGGCGCGAACAAGCTGCGATTCCAACTCGCCTTTGCGGCGCATGAGGAATTTTTGCATTTCCTTGGCCGCTTTGTACTCGTGGTTTTCGCGCAAATCCCCGTAACTGCGGGCGATGGCGATTTCCTTCGAGTTGGCCGGAATTTTCTTCTGGACCAGCTCGCCGTACTCCGTTTTGCGACGTTCGAGGCTCTCCCATGACACAAACAGATTTGAATCCTGCTTGGTGGACTCACCTGAGATGAGTGATTGAACTGCTGGATACGTCTTAACGATGCGGGCGAGCAGCGAGCGCTTATCCATATCGTCAAAACAGGGCGAAAGCTGCAGGGCACGGGTCAGATCCTTGATGACATCCAAGTCAGCCGAACCGATCAGTTCAACAAGCAGGCTGGGGTCATCGAGAATAAAATCGCGCAGGCGGTTGGAGCGTTTTTCGTTAAATTGATCGCGCTCCATGGCTGTCAGCATGGCGCGGAACACTTCAGGCCCGAGAATATCGGCAAAACTGTCGCTGCGTTCCTTGGCCAGCCAGAGCAACAGTTCGCTGCTGGCTTGATGGTGGCTGATGAGCCGGGCAAGAAAGTCTTTGAGCCTGTCGAGTTTTCCCTCGTGGATCAGAATCCCTGCGATTTCCCCGGAGAGTTTGGTCGAGACGTGGTTGATCGTCGCGAGCATGGTTTCCGGCCATTCCTCGGGGTGGCAGTTTTTGTAGGAAATCAGGGCGCGCTTCTGTTTAGTGGAAGCAACTTGTTCAAGCGCGTTGGTGGGTTTGCCGATCTGGCTCCAGATCAGTTTCTCGCCCGTTTCCCCTTCCTGAGCTGGCAGGCCGGTGGCGGCGCGGAGCTCCTCACGGATAAAGATGCCCTCCAGCGCGAGGGCTGGCTGAGTGCGCTGGTGGCTGGTGATTTCCGGGTTCAAGCCTGCAATCACTTCTGTCGCTGCCTCGACTTTGTTATCCAGGTCTTCCATCCCCTTGATAATCTCGTATCCGGCGGCAATACGGGCTTTGAGCCCTTTTGCGGCGCGGAATTCTTCCAAAAGTCGTTTTTGCAGGGAGCTTTCGACCGCCTGATACACGATGGCTTCGGTTTTTTTCAGCGGAATTTGAAAATGTCCGTCCTTTTTCAATTCTTTGCGCGCGGCTTCCCACCATTTCTTCCAATCCTCGGTGATCACGTCAGGCACGAGAATCTGCTGAATTTGTTCGATGGTGGCGCGTCCATCAAAGCTTTGGAGGACCAATTTGATCAGGTCCAGATGATGAAGGGCAGCAGTTTTGCGAAGACCGGCTAGGTCCGAGTGCTTCTTGGCCATGATATGGCTGGAATCAATCGGTTTCAAGGAATCGGCGGCGAATCCCAAATCCATGCCGTGGCCGGGTTTGCTTGGGAAATCGATGGAAACCTTGGCGGAGATTGTGTCAACCGTGGTGATTTTTCCAAACCCCCAGGAACGGTGGGTGCAATAACCGCTGTTAACCAGCAGGACTAGGGGTTCAACCTGATTGGGTCGTATTTTTCCGACACTGACCAATTTTGAAAACTCTTCTCTCATAGATGAACCATTTAATACTCGCACGCCGATGGATCGTCCTCAACCATACGAGAGTGCGAATGGAAAAACCAAGACAAATTGCCGCAGAAATCCTTTGCGCGCGTGCGGAGGGTGTTGATTTTGTGGAATCGATCACTGAGCGGCACCTTAATAATGCCCGCCTCTCAGGGTCTGACCGTGGGTTGGTGGTTGAAATTGTTTATGGTGTTGTCCGTTGGCAGGCGACGCTCGACGAGCTGATTTTATCGCGCACGGAGGGGCGGACTCAGAAGGAAACGCTGCGCATCCTGTTGCGGATGGGGTTGTACCAGATTCTGTGGCTTGACCGGGTGCCTGACCACGCCGCCGTTCATGAGACTGTTGAGTTGGCCAAGCTTCTTGGTTTTGGACCGCAAGCGGGCTTTATCAACGCGATTCTGCGCCATTACACCCGCGAGAAGGAATCTACGCATGCCTTGGTTGAGCGATGGAAGGTTGAGAAACCAGCCGTGGGTTACTCGCATCCCCTTTGGCTGGTCGAACGATGGCAGAAACGGTGGGGCATGGATCTCTGCGCGCGGCTTTTGCAAAACAATAATGCACCCTCCAGAGTCTTTGCCCGGCGCAACACGTTGGCAGTGAGTGCTGATGAGTTGGAGAAGGTCTGGGCCGATGCCGGAGTGAAAGCGATTGCCCGGACTTTCGATTGGGTGGGCGAACGGGTGGTCTATGAATTTGAGTCGGCTCCTGCTGTTAATTCCCTGCCCGGGTTTGCCGAGGGCTGGTTTTATGTGCAAGATCCCAGCACGCTGATGGCTCCTTCTCAGATGGAGGTGACTCCTGGGATGACGGTATTGGATCTCTGCGCCGCTCCGGGGGGCAAAACCACCATGATTGCCCAGTTGATGGGGGATGAGGGGTTGGTGGTGGCTGAGGATGCCGATCCCATGCGTTTGCGGTGGGTGGAGGAAAACATCGTTCGTCTGCGGCTGAAATCGATCCGCATCGGAGAAGGGACGCCGGGAACACTTTACGACGCTGTGCTGGTGGATGCTCCCTGCTCGAATACCGGGGTGATGCGCCGCCGGGTGGACCTTCGCTGGCGGATTCATGAATCGGAAATTCTACGTCTCGCCGCCGAACAATCAGAGATTTTGCACGCGGCTTCCCTGCGTGTGAAACCCGGCGGCGCTTTGATTTACAGCACCTGCAGCATTGAGCTTGAGGAAAATCAGTTGGTGTCCAAGGCCTTCACCAAATCTCATCCAAGCTATACGATGCAGTCCGAGCGCGAGCTTGTGCCTTTTGCCATAAACTGCGACGGGGCCTATGTGTCGACGTTCAAACGAACGGTGCTGGGGTAACGTCCATGTCGACACGAGTTGTTAAAAAGCGAAGGTTTTAAACGCAAAACCTCATGGTGCGAAAGGTGATCGGGGCTATGATACGGGGTATAGCCATGAACCATTTGCACCCATTAATTTCTTATTTTGGAAATCTACTTGGTCTCCCATGTGGGGCCAGCCATTTCTGTTCATGGCAAATTGACAACAAGGCGCTATGAAGAACCGTCGTGGATTTACCCTGATTGAACTGCTCGTGGTGATTGCCATTATCGCCATTCTGGCAGGAATGCTTTTGCCTGCCTTGGCACGCGCCAAAGAAACAGCCAAGCGCACCCAGTGCAAAAGCAATCTGAGGCAGTTTGGATTGGCTGCCCGCCTTTACGCGGATGACAATAGCGATAAATTCCCCGTCTTGGTGGACTCGTCTGGATCAGAAGGTGCCTGGCCATGGGATATGCCAGGCAAAGTGGCCAACCAACTGTTGAGGAATGGCGGGCAGCGGCACATCTTCTATTGCCCTTCATTCCCCAAACAGGACAACGAGGATCTTTGGAAATTTACGGCCAACGGGCCCAACGGTGACGCTGGGTATAGGGTGATCGGATATGCCATGAGTTTCCCTAAGGCGGGCAGGATCAATCTTACGAACATCAACGAATCACTAACCCCTAAACCGATCAAGGTCGGAACCGTGACCTTCGTTCCAAGCCCGAGCGAACGCGTTCTCTTGGCCGATGCCACTATTTCAAATGGGGACGACATGAAAAATCGCTCGAAGAATACTTACGTTGGAATTGATGGCGGCTGGAAGGGGCACAAGACCGCGCATCTAGATTCAAAAGGTAAGCTTCCCGCTGGTGGCAGCGAATCCTTCGTTGATGGACATGTTGAGTGGGTCAAGTTCGACAAAATGACCGTCCGCACGAGCGGTTCGCCATCGTTTTGGTGGTAATTTGGATCCGCTCTCAACTGCATCAAGCACCCTGTCCCTTTCGCCTTGCTGCATTCTGCTGTAAGGTGTTGGGGTGGTGGAAAGTTCGATTACTCTGACCGTCGATGGAATGACCTGTGGCAATTGCGCGCGCAAGGTCACTGATGCGTTGCGCAAAGTGGAGGGGGTCGCCACGGTTCAAGTGGATGTGCCCGGCAATACTGCCACCATTACCCTTTCAACAGGTACGAGTCCATCCCCGCAAACCCTGATCAATGCAGTAGTCGAGGCTGGATTCGGAGCCAAGCCTGTCGGAGCCAACCGGGCCGCCAGATTCGCCATCGGAAGTTGGGAATTTAATGTGACGGTGGGATTGGTTGCGCTGGTGCCCATGATGGCGGCGGAATGGGTCTTTGGCCTGGGGACCAACCCCACCTATCACTGGGTGGCCTTCGTTTTGGCTCTTCTGGTCCAAGGCACCGCAGGCTGGCAATTTTACAAGGGAGCGTGGCGTGGGTTAAAGCAGGGCAAGTCGGACATGGACACGCTGGTTTCGCTGGGTTCCTCTGCGGCATTCGCCTTCAGCGTTTGGGGTTTGTTCAGCGGCCAGACGATGCATCTTTATTTCATGGATGCGGCGGCCATCGTTACTTTGGTGAGTCTTGGGCATTTGATGGAATCCCGGGCATCTGCAAATGCCGAAAAATCTCTTCATGCTCTCCTAAAGCTTGCTCCACAAACGGCCCGGCGTAAAAAGCTCAATGGCACTGAGGAGGAGGTTCCTGTATCGGCATTGCACCCAGGCGACTTGGTCGTTTTGCGCCCGGGTGATCGCATTGCAGTGGATGGCACTGTGGCGGGAGGCGATTCGTCAGTCGATGAATCCATGCTCACTGGTGAGTCACTGCCTGTGGAGAAATCAATTGGCCAGCCTCTCTATGGAGGTACCCTCAACCAATCCGCTCGATTGCTCATGCGCGTCACCGCGGTGGGCGAAAAAAGTGCTCTGGCCCGCATTATTCAATTGGTGCGTGAAGCTCAGCAAAGCCGTGCTTCCATCCAGAGGTTGGGGGATCAGGTTAGTAATGTTTTTGTTCCCATTGTGGTGGTAATCGCCGTGGCCACAGCGCTTTGGTGGGGCTTGGCGCCAGCCTCAGCTCAAGCGGTCAACACGGTGCTCGGCGGATGGCTATGGCATTCAATGGGGCCAACCTCGGGTTGGGCGGCGGCCATTTACCATGCTGCTGCGGTCTTGATTATTGCCTGCCCCTGCGCCATGGGCTTGGCCACCCCGATTGCCATCATGGCGGGAACCAATGCGGCGGCTCGGCGCGGAATTCTGGTTAGGGATGGAGCTGCCCTTGAAAAATCGGGGTTAATCAACACGGTGCTATTCGACAAGACGGGGACGTTGACCCTCGGCAAGCCTTCCTTGCTGGCCACCGAGTTTATGCCCCCCAAAGGCGTGGAGGTGGAAACCCTTCGTGCCATCGCTTCAACCATGGCCTCACGTTCGACTCACCCTCTCAGCCAACCGTTAATTGATCCCAAGTTGAAGGAGATTGAGATCAGCGGAGGAGGGGAGGTTCGCGGCTCAGGATTGACGGGTGATTGGCACAATTTAGGCGCGACCCACGCTGTTCGGCTTGGCTCGATTCGCTGGGCAGTGGCTGTGCCTCTTTCTGAACCAGCCCAAGCTTTTATTGATTATTGGACCGCGCGTGCGGCCTCCGTGGTGGCTTTGTCTGTAGATGGCCGGGCCGCAGGTCTGTTTATATTGCGTGACGATGCCAAACCCGGAGCGGCGGCGACGGTGGCACTGTTGATCAAGGAGGGGTACGATGTTCACATGGTCACGGGTGACCAGGAACAGACCGCGCGTGCCGTCGGCGCACAGTTGGGGATTCCACAAAATTTTGTGCGGGCCGGTACTCGTCCCGACGAAAAATCAGCCCTTGTTCGCGAATTGCAGGAGAGCGGTCAACGGGTGGCTTTTGTCGGGGACGGCATCAATGATGCCCCGGCTCTGGAGCAGGCGGACTTGGGAATTGCCATTCTCAAAGCAAGCGATGTGGCGCGAGAGTCGGCGGATTTGATTTTGCTGAACTCTGATATTGAAACCATCCCGGTGGCGCTGAATTTGGCCCGAGCCAGTCTGCGCACCATCAAACAAAACCTGTTTTGGGCCTTTTTTTACAATGCGGTGGGAGTTCCTCTTGCCGCCTGCGGCCTGATGAGCCCCATGCTGGGGGCAGCCGCAATGGGGTTGTCCGATCTGTTGGTGGTGGGCAATTCCCTCCTGCTTTTTCGGATGGGAACCGTGAAAAAAGCTCAAGTTTTGGCCTCCAATGCCGAAACTTGCACATTGAAGCAAACATGAATTGCGATTACCCTGAGGCGGAATGTTAGACGACCGTTCGTATATGCGCGACCCGGCCTTTGGCAAGCAAAGGTCGCTGACGGTCGTTATTCTTGTGATCAATGCGGTAATCTTTCTGCTGCAAGAGGTGATCGGGTATTACTTTCGCAGCGTCCCATTTAATCAAGTCTTTGCCCTCAGTTGGGACACTTTAAAGCTCGGCTACGTCTGGCAGTTGTTCACTTTCCAATTCTTGCACGGCGGTTTGCTGCATATCCTGCTGAACAGTTGGGGAATTTACGTATTTGGCAAAGCGGTGGAGGATGTGTTGGGATCGCGCAACTTCCTCAAGTTGTATTTGATCAGCGGTGTGGTGGGAGGCCTGGTTCATGTCGTCGGCAGTTGGCTCTTACCCCACAATTTTGGCGGTTATTATTACGGACTTCATGCGCCGGTGATGGGCGCTTCGGCGGGTTTGTTCGGTTTGATCGCCGCATTTGCCGCACTTTTTCCTGAGCGTCAGTTGACTCTGCTGCTGTTCTTTGTGCTGCCGGTTACACTGACCGCGCGTGTCATGCTGTGGGCTAGTGCGGCTTTGGCGGTTTTTGGGATCATAGTTCCCAAGGATAACATCGCGCATGGGGCTCATCTTGGCGGTTTGGTGGCAGGCCTCCTTTACATCAAACTCGCGGTGCAGGGTTCATGGAGTTTTCCCCGGTTGTGGCCACAGCGTCCCCAACGAATCAAGCTGGTGCCTAAAATAGCATCATCCCCCAAGATTCTTAAGAACGACGAATCCGAGGTTTTCACCGACGACTTCATCACGCGTGAAGTTGATGCAATTTTGGACAAGATCTCCGCCCACGGAATCCAGAGTCTGACCGACCGGGAAAAGCGTATCCTTGAAGCCGCACGTGCGCGGATGTCCAAGCGTTAGCGTGGATCGGCCTTTAATAAATCCCCCTGCATAGGATTATTGCTTTGCAGCCAAAGGGTTTTTTCGGCAACGCTTGTTTCAGAAGCTCTGAAAGCGCTATTGGCTTTCGGTCGCTGAATCAAAAACCAAAAAATGTCGGGCTCTGAGTTGATTTCAATATGAAGCGTGTATTTATTCAGGAAAATTGGCCGGCTACTTGGAAGTACTCCTATGGGTTTGATTTGGAGGAGATCTATGGGCAAATCACTCACAAGGGGTATGCCTACGCGTACGCCAGTCGCCGCAAACAGACCATCCGACTCCTGACCAACGTTCTCTCTCCGGGAGCTCGTGTGCTTGATGTTGCAGCCGCCCAGGGAAATTTTTCTTTGGGCTTGGCTGAAATGGGTTATGACGTCACTTGGAATGACCTGCGCGAGGACTTGGCAGACTATGCCAAGCTCAAATATGAACACGGAAAGATTCAGTTTGCTCCTGGCAATGCTTTTGAGCTCAAATTCCCAACTCCTTTTGACGGTGTTTTGATCACGGAGATTATCGAGCACGTCGCCCATCCAGACGATTTTCTCAAAAAAACCGCAGAGCTGGTCAAGCCGGGGGGGTACATCGTCATGACCACTCCGAATGGCGCTTTTTTTCGGAACCGTCTCCCCAAATTTTCCGACTGTCCCGACCCCAGCGTCTACGAGTCGGTACAATTTAAGCCTGATACCGATGGACATATTTTTCTGCTCCATCCTGAGGAGGTCAGAGTGTTGGCTGATCGCGCAGGGCTCGAAGTGGATGAAATCTATCTCTACAACAACCCTCTCACCAACGGGCACATGAAGCTGCATTACCTTCTACGCATCCTGCCCCGCAGCTTGGTTGAAATGATCGAAGCGGCTGGCCAAAAACTGCCTTTCTTCATCAAGCGAAAGGTGTTGCTGGGAATCGGCGTCCGATTCCGCAAGCCACTGGTTTCATCTGCTATTCCTGCGTGACGGCAAAATCCTGCCGATCAAGATCCATGATCCGATTTGAAAAATGGAGCATTCTGGCTCTGATGCGTTTCCTCCTCGCGTCCATTGTCGCGATTAATCATTTGGCGGAATACGCGGATTTGGGGATATTGAAGTTTGTCCCCCAATTTGGGCCTTTCGAAGCGATTCTGGGCTTTCTTTTGATTAGCGGGTATTCCATCGGCGAGTCATACGCTAAGAACCCGGTTGGATTTTACAAGAGAAGGGCAGCCAGACTCTATCCCATCTACGTGGCTTCCGCCGTCCTGGTTTTTATTGCCGTGCCAGAACCCATTACCTTCGGTTTCCTTGGAATTATAGTCATTAACCTGCTTTTTCTCAATCAAGCACTCACGACAGGCTCATACGTGGGCCCAGCATGGAGTCTCGCCTTGGAAGCTTGGCTTTATACCCTGACCCCATGGCTGGCCAAGCTTTCGAGCAGGAAACTGCTTGGTTTGGTTTTTGGATCCCTCTTCTGCTACACTGTTCACACTTGCGGAAGGACGCTATTTCATTGGCCCTACTACTCTGGGTTGGGCTACGGACTTAACCTGTTCACTCTGGCTTTCGCTTGGATATCCGGTTTTTTGCTGGCGCGCGAAAGAAAGAAGCCGCTAACGACCATGCGAATGATCGGTGCCATCTACGTTTTCCACCTCTCGCTTAACATGGCGATCGCTTTCGGTTACCGGTTCAAGAACCATCAGATGGCTTTGTTTGTCCCAAACGATCTGGTTGGTTTTGTCTTCAAGTCCGCTACTTTGATTTTTGTTTGGGTCAATTTCAATTTGATGCTGAAAAATCAGGATAAACCTGCGTTTAAGTCGCATTTCATGAGATTTCTTGGCGATATTTCATACCCGCTTTACGTGGTTCATATCTCCGTTTACATCATTCTTGCGCGATACGGATTCAAGAATCCCTATCTCATGTTGCTGATTGCGATTTCCGCTGCTGCCGCTATTTATCAGACTTTGGACTTCTACAGCCGCAATCGTGAGCGCAAGGAATTCCCCGGGCAGGCGGCAGCCAAGGCGGCGGATGCTTGAGTGTTAGATTCATTTCTCAGCGATTTGGGTTACAGCCGCAGTTCCCGGGGGGGGTGATTGAGTTGCGCAACTTTCTCAAGCAAAGGTTCAGCACGAATTGGCGGTGGGGTGTGAGACAAAATTCTTCAACCCCCAAAAACCACTCAGATTTTGGAGGCGCTGGTATATGTAAAGCGATAGATGAAACCGTGGCTCCTTCATCCTGGAATCCCAAGGGGATTCCGCCCTCCAGCCCAATGTTGCGAGGTACGAGCTACGTTGGGTGTCGATGGGGGTTGCATCCCCAACCACAACGTGGTTGT
>JANYDC010000131.1 GCA_025359965.1 Pedosphaera sp. | reverse complement strand
CGACATGAAACGCGAAGCCCGGAACGGCAAAGCGCGGGCTCAAACCGGACAACCCGATAATCGGGTGAGAGCCACTCCGGGTTTCCAAGGTGTGTTCAGGATAGCCCGTTTTTAAAACATACCGTTTTTGGAAGTGCCCTGTATTCTCCGTTTCGCCAGCAAGTTTCTCCTCGATGGCAGAGAGCTCAAAAAGATGAATTTTGTTCAGGTCCCAGCCGTGTGATTCGGCCACCATCTCCAACTCTTCCTTCGTCTCAGACAGAGTGATATAAAGCCCTGTTTCCCCCAATCGGACACCTTCAAGGAGGAATTGGAGAGCTAGGGTGGTTTTGCCAACGCCTGGATCTCCATGGAGCAGATACATGCGGTTGCGTGGCAAGCCTCCGCCTAGAATTTCATCCAATCCTTTTATTCCCATGGTGCATCTAGCACCCGATTCGTTGTCCTTGGTCATCGCACACCCTATTGCAATGATTGTGCCAATGGTTTCCAGCTTGATCAAACATGTTTGTTGATTAGTTGGGCTATTGATCCCGAACACTCAAAATGCACGATCCGCTCCTATTTTGGATAAACGCTTTCCAATCGAACTGTTAAAGGCTTCGGCGTATGAATCTTTTTTGGAGCGATATGAAGCGAGGAGATCGTGCTTTATAGGGCAATGAGGCCGTGCATTTTGCAATTGATCCTTAAGAATACATGTTACTCCCAAGGCCGGAAGAGTTTATACTGGCGCAAGCTTTTCGAAGCTTTCTTCAATGAAGGTGGTGTTTTGGATGCGAGCCAGGCGGGCGTAGAGGCCGTTGGAGTTGAGGAGTTCATCGTGAGTGCCGCGCTCGACGATTTCGCCGCCTTTTACGACAAGAATTTGGTCGGCACGGCGGATGGTGCTGAGGCGGTGAGCGATGACAAAACTGGTGCGGCCGCGCATGAGTCGTTCGAGGGCTTCTTGAATTAATCGTTCCGTGGCGGTGTCGACGCTGGCGGTGGCTTCGTCCAGAATCAGAATGGGTGCGTCTTTCAACAACGCGCGGGCGATGCTGACACGTTGTTTCTCACCCACGCTGAGTTTCACACCGCGCTCGCCGACCTTCGAATCATAGCCCTCCGGCAGGTGGGAGATAAATTCGTGGCAATTGGCGGCTTGGGCTGCGGCGATCAACTCTGCCTCACTGGCGTCGAGTCGGCCGTAGAGGATGTTTTCGCGGACGGTACCGTTGAAGAGAAAGGCTTCCTGACTGACCACGCTGATCTGGCGGCGGAGTTCAGCAAGCGGGATTTTTGCGGTATCGTGGCCATCGAGCATGATGCGCCCACTGGAGGCTTCGTAGAAGGCGGGCAGCAGATTGACGATGGTGGATTTGCCCGCGCCGGTGGGGCCTACCAAGGCGATCATCTGTCCGGATTTGGCGTGAAGCGAGACATTGTGGAGGACAATTTTATTGCCCTCATAGGCAAACCCCACATTCTCGTAAACCACATCGCCGCGCACGCGGGGCGGTAGTTCGGGGGTGCTGACATTGTGGATGGCACGTTCTTCGGTGGCGTCCATGATGTCGAAGACGCGCTCGCCCGAGGCGCGGGCTGATTGCAAAATCTGGTTAAGGCTGTGAAGGCGGCCCACTGGGTCGTAAAATAAGCCGAGATAAAACAGGAAGCTAACCAACGAACCCACCGACATTTTTCCTTCGATGACTTGGGAGCCGCCAAACCACATGACCAGCACCGTGCCGACTGCTCCGGCGAAACTCATGGTCGGCTGATACCATGCCCAAATGCGCATCACTTCAAGGGTTCCAGCGCGGAGTTCCCCCGCACGGTGGGCGAAGCGAGAGTCTTCATGTGTTTCATGACCGAAAGCTTTGATTTGGCGAACGCCCTGAAGATTATCCATGAGCAACGCATTCATGGCGCTGGAAGCCTCGCGCTGGCGGCGATAACGCTTATGGGCTGTGAGTGTGTACCAGAGTGCGCCCACCGCAAGGATCGGGATGGGCGCCAGGGCCGTCGCGGCCAGCAACGGGTTCATGCTGAAGAGAATGACCAGTACGCCGACGATGCTAAGTATGGCAATCGTCCCTTGTTCCGTTCCATCAATGAGAACGCGTTCAACCGAGTTGACGTCCTCAATGACGCGCGTCATGAGGTCCCCGGACGCTCGTTGGTCGAAGTAACCCACAGGAAGCCTCTGCAATCGGGCATACACCTCTCGGCGCATGTCGTAGATAACATTTTGCTCGAACGTATTGTTGATGCGGATGCGCAGGCTGTTGAAAGCATCCCGCGAAAAAAAGGCCGCGAGCAAGCCGAGCATGGCGGTCAATAGCAGGTCCGATTTTCGGGCGACCAGAACATCATCAATGATGTACTTCGTGAGCCAGGGGAAGGCGAAGGAGCCAGCCAACGAAAACAGCGCGCAGGCTATCATGGCCACCGCCAGCCCTTTGTAAGGCTTCAAATAAACCGCCACGCGGCGAACGATTTCCCAAGTAGACCTCTTTTTCGTGGCCAGCCGGGGATCGCTGGCTGCCGCAAGGTTCGTATGTCGGACCATTACGTAAACGATACAGATGAGAACGCAGAGGAGCAATGGGTTAGGAAGCGGGCTCGCCTTGCTGGAATGCGCCACGGAGGAAAACTGAGTGCTTGATTTGCCCAAGCCAAAGGCCGCGAGAAAAGGAAATTTCTCGCGGCAAACCGGGATTCACCCGGTTGCAGTATGCTTGGCAATCGCCGCCAACTATTGTTTCGAGGCACGCACCGCTCGGCGTTCATCCTCAGCTTTTTGTGCATTTGGGTCCGTCGCCACATTTCCCGGCGCACCTGCTCTTTCAGCCTCCCACTTCTCTCGCTGCGCCGGTGTGTGCTCGACGGATTGGGCCGAGCCCGCTTCTTTGTGGTGGACAATCGAAGCAGCCACTCCGCAGGCGAGCAGCGCGCTCCCGGCAATCGCCACGGCCGTCTTTGTTTTGATCCAAGTCATCATCTGTATTGTTTCCTTCACAAGGGTCAGGGTTGATCCTGCGGCAGCCGACCCTTTTAGAGCTGTTGCAGAAATGGTGGATGCCAGTCCTAGTGGGGCTGCCTGCACTGAATGAGTGGAAATCGCTGCAACTAGGATTGTGGTCGTTGCGGTTAACCCTTTCTCCGCCAGCGCGTTTCGCAGCTTCTCCAAAGCCCGGCTGATTCGCTTTTGAACGGCACGCTCCTCCACCCCCATCGCTTTTCCAACCTCTTTCAGCGACTGATTCTCAAAATAGCGGAGCACCACCGCATCGCGATCCGATTGCTTTAGTTCCGCCATTGCCTCATCCAAAAATGGAGTCATCTCGCTCCAAATAACTGAGGGGGTGAGCCCTTCCGGAGTCAGTTGCATAAAAGCCTCCTGTTCGCGACGGACTCGACGGAATTCAGCACGTTTGTAATTGGCTGCGGTGAGTCTCGCTGTTTGGTACAACCAGCCCGCCACCACCGTCTTTGCTCCCATTGAATGCGCCTTTCGAGCGAGGATAATGAATACGGCCTGGGTGATATCCTTGGATTCATGTGGGTCATCCGTGTGGCGCACCGCGACCGAATGCACCAGATTGATGTGACGCCCCACCAGCTCAGTGAATGATTGTTCGCACCCAGTCAGGGAAAATCTCGCCAGCAATTCAGCGTCACTCTCTTCGTTCATTCATCAATTATATGTTCGCCAAATTAAAAAGGAGACAGTGAATCTTCTCGCTTGGACGAACCCTTCTCAGTAAAAATCAGCCACCTATCCCATGAAACCGATCAATCGTGTAGTCACCCTTTTGCTGCTTCTCGCCACCGCGGTGGTCGCCACAGCACAGAACGCCCGTCCTTCATTCACTGGCCTGTTGAAACCCTACGTGGAGAAGCATGAGCTTGCGGGCGCCGTGGGTCTGGTGTTGGACAAGGAAAAGGTGCTCGCCGTCGAAACGGTGGGCTTTGCCAATATCGGCCAGGGCCGGGCGATGAAGCCGGACGCGATGTTCTGGATTGCCTCACAGTCCAAGCCTATGACCACGACGGCAGTGATGATGTTAGTGGACGAACACAAGATTGTGCTCGACGAACCGGTGGAAAAATACCTTCCCGAGTTCAAGGGGCAGATGCTCTTGGTGGAGAAAGATGCGGATCACGTGCTGTTGAGAAAACCCTCGCACCCCATCACCGTGCGCGAAGTGCTTAGTCACATGAGCGGGCTGCCGTTCCAATCGGAGGTCGAGAAACCCACGCGCGACATTCTGCCGCTGGCCGCAGCGGTGCGCAGTTATGCCGTCACAGCGCTTGTTAGCGAACCGGGCACGCAATACTTGTACTCCAACGCCGGCATCAATACGGCGGCCCGTATTCTTGAAGTGGTGAGCGGAATGAAGTATGAGGATTTCATGCAGCAGAGGCTTTTCACTCCTCTCGGCATGAAGGATACCACCTTTTGGCTGTCGAAGGAGCAGGAGAGAAGGCTGGCAAGGGCCTACCGCCCTGATGCCACCAAAACCAATCTGACCGAGTTCAAGATCGACCAGCTCCATTATCCGCTGACCGACAGGATTCATCGTTTTCCCATGCCCGGCGGAGGAATATTTTCCACCGCCGCTGACACGGCGCGGTTTTGCCAAATGCTGCTCAATGGCGGCAAACTAGGGGGTCGCCGTTATCTTAGCGACGAAGCGTTCAGGGAGATGACCAAACGCCAAACTCCCACCTCCTTAAAGGACAGCTACGGCTTGGGCTTCGCCGTGGGACCGGATTTTTTCGGCCATGGCGGTGCATTGGCAACCAACATGGAAATCCGCCCCGAACAGGGAATCGCCACAGTATGGCTGGTACAACACGGCGGATTCCTCGGCGAAGGCGCCAAGGCGCAGGGCGTGTTTAAGACCTGGGCCTTGGAGCAGTTTGGGAAGTAAGCGGATTGCCACTCCCGATGCTTGCGCCACACACTACGCCGGATCCCCCACCGAACACACCTTGCTTCCTTATGATGGTGCGAGTTGGATGATGCCATGCAGCGCGACCCCACAACGCCTCCGGCCACCCCGGTCAAACACGACACGCTTTACGTGCAGGTGCTCGTCGCTATCGTTCTTGGGGTAATCATTGGGGCGTTGTGGCCGAGTTTTGGCACTTCACTCAAACCGCTTGGCGACGCCTTCATCAAGCTGATCAAAGTCCTCATTGCCCCCATCATTTTCACCACCGTGGTAGTGGGTTTGGCGGGGATGGGGGACCTTAAAAAAGTCGGACGGGTGGGCTGGAAGGCGCTGCTGTATTTTGAAACAGTTTCGACGCTGGCGCTGGTCATCGGGCTGCTGGTCGCCAATTTTTTCCTCCCCGGTGCAGGAATTCACGCCAGCGCATCTTCTCTGGATGCTACGGCGGTTGCCAATTACACCAAGGCCGCACAGAGCCAGACCGTGACGGAATTCCTGCTCCACATCATCCCCAACACGTTCATTGGCGCGTTTGCCGAAGGCGAAATCCTGCAAGTGCTGCTTCTGGCTGTGCTTTTTGGAGTTGCCCTCGGACGCCTTGGAGAGCACGGCCGGCCGGTCATGAACTTGATCAACGAGGTTTCTCGCGTGGTTTTCGGCATGGTCAGCATGATCACGCGGCTTGCCCCGATTGCCGCAGTGGGGGCCATGGCTTTTACCGTGGGCAAGTACGGGTTGAATTCCTTGGTGTCGCTCGGGGCGCTCATGGCCTGTGTGTATCTCACCTGCGCGGTGTTTATCTTTGGGGTGCTGGGGCTGATCGCCCGGACGAATGGGTTCAATGTTTGGAAGATCATTCTTCTGATCAAAGAGGAGTTGCTCATCGTACTGGGTACATCCTCCTCAGAACCGGCCCTGCCGGGGCTTATGGACAAGATGGAACGTGTGGGTTGCGCTCGGCCCGTGGTGGGGATTGTCGTGCCGGCGGGTTACTCCTTCAACTTGGATGGGACCTCCATCTACCTGACGCTGGCGGCATTGTTCGTGGCGCAGGCTACTGACACCCCGCTAACCCTGGTTGAGCAGCTTAAACTGCTGGCCGTTTTAATTCTGACCTCAAAAGGTGCGGCCGGTGTGACGGGAAGCGGTTTTGTCACTCTGGCAGCGACTCTGGCGGCAACCGATAAAATACCTGTGGCAGGGTTGGCCCTGCTCATCGGCGTGGATCGGTTTATGTCCGAGGCGCGTGCCATTACCAACTTTATCGGCAACGCCGTCGCAACTCTGGTAATCGCCAAGTGGGATAAATCTTTCGATCCGGCGAAAGGGCGAGAGGTGATGATCCGTGGCGAGGAGTGAACACAAAGGGACTCAAACCGTTTCACTGGGTGTGAGACAAAATTCTTCAACCCCCAAAAAACACTCAGATTTTGGAGGCGCAGGTATATGTAAAGCGATAGATGAAACCGTGGCTCCTTCATCCTGGAATCCCAAGGGGATTCCGCCCTCCAGCCCAATGTTGCGAGGTACGA
>JANYDC010000130.1 GCA_025359965.1 Pedosphaera sp. | reverse complement strand
ACCGGCGTGGGGCGCTTCGGCTCCGGCTGGGCGTGGCTCCTGCTCGATGGCGGCAAGCTCTCGATCGTCAGCACGCCGAACCAGGACAACCCGGCGATGGACGGCAGGCACGCGCTCCTCGGCCTCGACGTGTGGGAGCACGCCTACTACCTCAAATACCAGAACCGCCGAGCTGATTATCTCAAAGCCTTTTGGAATGTGGTGAATTGGTCTGAAGTGGCCAAGAACTACGCCGCTGCCAAAGCGTAATTCCTTCAATCAGTTTTCTCCAAAGCGCCTAGCCCTAAAAGCCCGGCGCTTTTTGCGTTTAGCTTATTAATTGAAACTGGCGCTTTGTAAGGGAACTCACGGTGAAAGTGGTGTCCGTCCATAAGTTTGGCTTCCGTGGGCTCCACTGCTCGTGTACTTGTCATCCTGGCGATGCATCACAAAATAGTGGTACTCATCTCCCGCCAGAAAATGAAAGCTCAGAACTCCGTCGACAAGGAACAACACCCCCTCCGCCAACCGACCTGAGTCCATCCAGAACTGGATCTCAATCATGCCTTCCTTCCAGCTCATGATTTCATATTCAAACACATTTCTGCCGATTCTCAGATGCTTCCGGGTGAAGGCCACAACACCGGAGTTAGTCTGATCCTCCGTCGTTCCACCCTCGCCCATGGTGCGCTCTTGGCGGTCAATTCGCCAAAGGCCATGGAAGCGTTGGGACTTCAGCAGGCTAGGGGATGGTGTTGGCGTCAGGGACGCCCGTGCAACACTGGTGACGATCAACAAGGAAAGTAGGGTGATCAGTAAGTGCATGGCTTAAGACGTTCATAGTCTTTCCTTACGACCCCTTGCATCGTCCAAAAGTTTCAAAAATCGGGCGCCCAACTAACTCCCGCTTCGTTGCAGATCAAGCTGGATCTCAGCAACTGTGCCGTTTGGTTGATTGGCTGAGAGGGAAAACGATCCCTCCAAATTCTGAATGCGGCTGGTCATGTTGCCTATGCCATTTCCCGCCGCCGTGCGCTCCATGCAGTTGCTTCCCATGCCGCATAATCCGCAGCCATTGTCCTCAATACGCAGAATAAACCGGTTGCCATCCATGCTCAACTTAATCCAGACCTCGCTCGCATCAGAGTGTTTCACAATGTTGTTCAACGCCTCTTTCACCACGAGAAAAAGGTGATGCCTGCTTTCTGACGACATTGGCCAGGGCTCCTGCATGTTCGGCAGATTCAGTCGGCAGCGGATGTCGGCTGCGGTGAGATAATCCGTGGCGTATTTGGCCAGGTAGGACAGAAACGCCTCAAGCGAATCATTGAGCGGATTCACCGCCCACACGATCTCGTCCATGGCGCGTGTCAGCGCTCTGGCCTTGGCCGAAATTTGGCGCAGATGCTGAGTGAGGCGCAATTCGTTTAAACGGTCTGAAACTTCGCGCCGGGCCAGTTCTGAGAGAAGCGCAATCTGAGTCAGCGACGCGCCCAGATCATCATGGATGTCGCGGGCAATGCGGCTCCGCTCCCGTTCCACCGCGCGCTCCCTTTCCACGGCCTCCATTTGCAGGCGGTATTTCCGCACCGTTAAATATCGAAGCGAGGCAAACATGGCCACCAACGCCGCAAGTGCCATGGTCCCTGCAAACCAGGCGGTTTGATAATAAAAAGGCACCACCACAATCTTCGTCGAGGCCCCGGCTTGATTCCAAAAACCATCCTCATTCGCCGCCATCACCCGAAAGGTGTATCGCCCTGGCCGGACATGGCTGTAATACGCGACACGACGGTTGCCCGCATCAATCCAATCTTTTTCCAACCCCTCCATCTTATAACGAAAGCGGATTTTATCCGGAGCCGAGAATCCCAGTGCCGTGTAAGAAATCTCCAGACGGTCATGATCGGGCGAAACTTCCAACGCCTGCCTGGGCAGTTCGGGTCCCGCGTCATCAATCTTGATGCCCTCGATCAACACTGGCGGGGGCCGGTGATTCACCCGCAGCGTTGCCGGGTCAATCCATGCCACCCCTTTGGTGGTGGGAAAAAGCAACCTGCCATCCAGAAGGCACAATCCCTGCGGATGCGTTGTCACCGCGCTCTCCAGCGAGGCCAAACCATCCTCCTTGCCAAAAATTCGGATCGACGGGCCGGACTTCTCCCCGTTCTCCCTGCCAATGCGGGCGATTCCATTGAACGTCGAGGTCCAGATATCCCCGTGCATTCCCTCCGCGATCTGGCTGATCACATCATCCGGCAGCCCCTCTCGCGTGCTGATCTGTCGGATGCGTCCGTCCTCAAGACACCCTATGCCCGCTCCGAACGTGCCAATCCATAACACCCCGCGCTTGTCCATATGCAGCGACCAAATGTCATCGCTCGGCAGCCCGTTCGTCTCGCGCAACACGTACCACTTGCCCTCCGAGAACCGGTTCACCCCACCGCCCGCCGTACCCACCCAGATGGCACCCGCCTGATCCTCCGTAATGCTTCTAACATCCAGACTCGACATCCCGTCGTCCAGCGTGTGCATCCTCAGCGTCGTTCCATCCAACGATCCAAGCCCTCCCCGCCCACCAAACCACACCCTCCCGGATTTGTCGGCATGAATCGCTTGGACCAACATTGATGAAGCTTCCGTTCCGACCAGTCGGTTAATCTGCCCGTCTTCCCGTATGAATAGGCCGCGATCCTGAACCGCTAAAAGCAGCCTCCCTCGCCTGTCAAACTTGAGCGCGGAAACATGACTGCTCCATGGCAGCGCATTCGTTGGAACCTCAACCCCAAGCGTTCCTGGATCCCACGTCCATAACCCCGTCCCGCTGCTCGCAAACCACACCAACCCATTGCTTGGATCCTGAGCGCAATCCGTCACCCCTTGTCCGCTAAACGCCCCTGGTGCTTTGATCATTTGCACGGATCCACGCCTCAACCGGTTCAGACCATTACCCTCCGTCCCCACCCAAAAATTCCCCTCCGCATCCCGGCAGATGCTCTTGATTGCTTCCTGTGACAGTCCATCCTTCACAGTAAATGCCCTCACAGCCTTCCCCTTTTGCACACGCATCAGACCCCGTGCCGAAGTTGCCACCCACACTTCCAACTCATCCCCTTCCACCAACCCCACCACCTTGCTGTTCCCCATGGTCGGAAGCTCCTCCTGCCGCCGAATCTTTTGGGCCTCAATCAACGTGATCATTCCCGATGAAACCACCCATATGCCCCCTGTGCGCGATGGGAAGATCCTTGCCACATTCCCCAGCCTCAGCTCCTCTGATTCCGTCGGACGAAAGCGGCCATCCCTCCACTCCAACAGCCCCTGATTCGTTCCCAGCCAAAGATTTCCCGCCGCATCCGACACCACCCCGTTTGCCGCGTACCACTCCAACCCCCAACCCGTGCGGTCCTCCTCAATCCTCCCTTCCACAAACCTCCGCACATGCCCATCCGCCCACGTGAACCAGATCGCTCCATCCGGTCCCGTGGCCATCGACGTCATCGCTTCAGTCCGCTTGATGTCGGGCAGCTCAACCGCGCGAAACTTTCCGGGTGATATTTGATAAGCCAGCGCCCCTTCCTCCGTTGCCACCCAAAGCCGTCCCTGCCCATCCTCTCCTAAAAACACAATGCGACTTCCCGGGAGACCGTTGCTTTTCGAGGCCCGGTACGTCTCAAACTTAACCCCGTCAAATTTTGCCAGCCCGTTGAAGGTCGCAGCCCAAAGATAACCATCACGACCAAATACCAGCGCATTGACCGAGTTTTGTGGAAGCCCTTCCTCCGTCTGCCAAGTCTGTACAATATAATTCTTACCCTCGCCCTTGGGTACTACCCCAATGAGCATCAACAGCCAAACCATTGGAAAAAGCCATCGCACGTTCAATCCCTATCACTTTTTCAAGAAAACACGATGCCAAATTCCCTGCGACTGACCATTCCACTCCAATTCGCCTTTAGTGACGATATACGCGAAGAAAATCAAACTGTTCGCCTCTGATGTCGATTTGAGCGTACTGAATGCCGGCCATCCTTGCGCAACCGTCGGCACTTGTCATCACGGCCTGGGTGTGGCCTTCGCCATCACCTCGGTCAATGCTACCGCTTTCCCACCCTGCCGTTTGCTCTCATCTGCCGCCTCCATAAACGCAAACAACTCAATCGACTCCGCTGCCATCACTGGCGATTTCCCCGTCTGGAAAAACTTCACAATCTCCACCACCAGCGGCGCGTACCCATCAAAATTGCCCACCGCCGCCTCGCCTTTTTCACCAATCGCCTTGCCTGAATACCCGTCGCTCTCGCGGAAAATGCCCGTGCGCCCGCCCTTCCAATGCCCGATCACCTCAATTTTGCCATCCGCCGTCAGGCGACGTTCCACCGATTCACACCCTGTGCCCATCACCGTGAACAGCGATTCACACCCATGCACCCCATACCAAAACAAATCCGGATGCGTCTTCTCCAGATGCGCTGGGCTGCTCGTCTCCGCGCTTAAAACTTTGCCAATACTCCCCGCCCGCACCGCCATTGTGTTCTTCCCAAATCTCAGCGACGACGACGTGAACACCGGCACCCCCGCCGCTTCAGCCAGTCGAAAAATCTCCAGCGCATCACGCAACGTCCCCGCCAGTGGCTTGTCGATATACAGCGGTTTCTTCGCGGCAATGACGAGCCGGGCCTGCTCCAAATGCCGCCGCCCATCCACACTCTCAATCAACACCGCATCCACCTCCCCGCACAACTGCTGGATCGTATCACACAGCTTCACCCCATACTTCTCGCTCAACGTCTTTGTGTACGCCTCAATATGCTCCATGCTTGAGGCAATATCCGGGCTCCCACCCTTAAACGCCGCCACCACCTTCGCTCCGCCAACGTGCTCCTTGGCCTCCGCATTATTCAACACCTCCGTAAACGCCGTCACATGCGAAGTATCCAACCCAATCAACCCCAGCCGAATCTCCGTCGCACCAACCGACACCGCACCAAAACCAACCATCGTAACGACGAGCAACCGTTTGAGGAAATTGTTCATGAGGATCAAAGGAGTTTCTATGATTTGACCAACCGGATTCAAGTGAGTGGGGCTACCCCCGGCAAATGGGGAGAGGTGACAGATCCATGACGGAATTGTTCTAAACGTTCGACGAGATATTGCATTTCTTTTGGCACCTCTTCGCGCCGAAACTCATCAATGATGCGATAGTCTGTAAGGCTTACACTATGCTCAGTTTGAGCGTATTCTCGAAATAATTTGAGGGTCTCTTTTCCTGGTACGATGCTCATACGCTGGTCCAAATTGCCCCACTTTAAATCAAATTCCTGAACGGTTTCAGTTGTGAGAGTTGCAGGATCGCGTTTTGCATTCTTAAAGAAAGCGTTGCGTTTGGCAATAAACTGTCCTAAAACATCGGCGCGAAATTTGTTCGTAATCTGCTCCAAAATTATTGCTGTTGGATATCCACTGGGAGTTAGCTTGCCTGATCGAAGTTGCCTTTCATAGATTGCCTTGGCTAAGGCTCGTTCGAGTACTGTTGGCGCAAGCAGGTAGTTTTCTATTTCTTTGCGACCATGGAAGTGAGCTAATTCGAATCCCTTGCCGAGTCGATTCAATATTTCTTCAATTTCTTCTGTGCAGAAATAGTCTCTATCAAACACGGCCCCAAGTCGAAGTGGTGTTCCGAGCGCTTTCTCAATTCCCCAAGCAAGTCCGGGTAGTTTTTCCCAATTCCCAAAACCTCCAGATTCAACCGGAGTAACGTTTAGCCCTGAAGAAACTCCGGGAAAGCCCAGTTTGTTAGCGAAACGACGGATGATGCGAAAATCATCAAGACTCTCAACAAATAAAATGCGGCGATTTCGCGCAAGCTGAGTGAGCGTTATGTTTTGAACGGAACCAAGAACGTTCAATGCTGATTGAACACCTTTAAAAGTTTTAAGCCGTTCGCCAGATTGTTTTGTCTTGTCGATAACGACGATTTCACTTGGGTCTGCTTCCCCCATTATCTCGGCTGAGTGGGTAGCTATAACGACATCGGGGCCGCATTCACGCAAAACGCCTAATAATTGACGTTGCACATCTGGATGTAGATATATTTCTGGTTCATCAATCAAGAGAATGCTGTCCTTCCTGGATCGAGTTATGTGAGTAAGCAGCTGACACCAAATTTGGAATCCAAATCCTGCCCAATACAGTTCGCGAGGGATACGTTCTTCAATGCAAAACATCGCAAGGTGGTCTCCAAAAGCTCCGACACGTTGTGGTCGCTCAATTTCCATTCCCGGCCAAGTCCGCTTCAGTAATTCAGCAAAATCTTCAAAGCCGTCTGGGTACATAGACCAGTAGTTCCGAAAGTGTCAGGACGCACGGTGAGTCACTAGATTTCTCTTAACGGTTTCGTCTTGAACTGCCTCTTCATTGTGTTCAACAGGTCCAAGGACGGGTACAACGCCGATCGTGATGGGGTATTCCTGCTTAAACATTGACGCGGTTTTGACCGGTTTACCCGTGGTTTCTGTAAGTAACAAAACACCGCCTTCGCTTGGGAAATACAATCGAAGGTGATTGCCGTTCGACAGTCGAAACAGGATAAGCGTATCGGTGTCCGTTAAATTCGTACGAACGTTTTCAACCGAGATTGGCATGTATTCGCCGGACAGGGTATATCCGTAAAAATATGTCTTGTTCGGCCCTTTTAAGGGCACTTCCAGAAACTGAAATAATGTTAAAAAAGCTGGTGTGGATTTTGAGTGGATGGGTTGTGGATTTCGTCAAAGAATGCATGCCTGAAATCATCCGCCCCGCTGAGCTTTCCTTCTTCTCCCTGACCGAGCGTCTGGCTCAGATTTCCCAGCAGCGCGACCCTC
>JANYDC010000087.1 GCA_025359965.1 Pedosphaera sp. | reverse complement strand
CTGAGCCAGACGCTCGGTCAGGGAGAAGAAGGAAAGCTCAGCGGGGCGGATGATTTCAGGCATGCATTCTTTGACGAAATCCACAACCCATCTACTCAAAATCCACACCGGATTTTTAACATTATTTCAGTTTCTGGAAGTGCCCGGAATTCGTCTTCCTGAGTCGATAAAAATCTGAAGGCTCTTCGTTTTGTAGGTGCCCACTTCAATGGTTTTTCCAGCCTGTTCGGAATTTTCCGCAGCTGAATCCGCCAATTCCATGACGTAGTATAAATACGCCGCATTTTCGCCGGAATCGAGAATGTCGACCAGATGGTCATGCTTTCTTGAAAGGGGTTCGAAGTGGAGCAACCCATTCCTCTCCCGCTGACAGCGTTTGTCATCGGGAAACTTGCTTTTCGGCACGAGTTTCAGGGCTCGCCACGCCCCGTGCAGATGCTTTGCCAACCAGACCTCTCCGTAACTGCCTACTCCGATCTTGCGGACCAATTGGTAATTGGGCAAGGCGAGGGGAGCGTCGTCACTATCCGGAGTCAATTCTTGTCCCTCATTCATTTGCCTTTATGCCAAACACCGGGCATTAATTATTGGGAGGGGCAGGGTGGAAGTGATTTTATCAGTCGGGTGCCAATCCGCTCGGCTTTTTTGACCATGCGAAACTTGACCAGATAAATATGTGCGGCTGAAACTTTGAGTAAACCGGTTACTTCATCAAACGGCATACCAGTCACAATTAACAAATGATAGATTTGAAAATGCGCACTGCTTGAAGTGCGTCGCAACTCTTCATTGACCGCCTGCAGGATGCTTTCCTCCCACTCTGCTTGCGCAATTTGTTCTCCCTGCGACATCCCCTCATCTGATGGCTCCTGGCCGGTGGCAAAAAGCTTTGCCAGCGAGAGCTGAGCAAAAGCCTGCTCCTTTTTCAACTCATCAACCGATCTGCGAAAGGCAATGACCGCCAGCCATCCTCTAAACGATTTCTTGGGATCATACTCAAACTCGGCGGCCTTCTCGGCCACATTGATCATGGTGTTTTGCAGTACCTCCTTGACGCGGTATTCCGACAAACCATGCCGTCGAGCGAGGTTCTCGATGAACGCCCGGTAAATCCCATAGAATTCCGTCCAGCTCGCCTCGTCATCAAGACTCCTGATCCTGTGCAGAAGGCTTGCCCGTGTTGTGCGAGTATCGCGTGCGCGAGGAGTTAAGGGTTCTACCGTGGTAGTTTTCATGGTTTAGCGAAAATACTTCCCGATTCTTTGAAAGATATGGGGTTCTGCCAAGAAGATATTATTGAGGACTTGCTTTGTTCCAAACACCTCAGCTCACTCGGTGGGGGGACGGGTCGAGTGGGAGACGAAATCATAAAAGAACGGTTTTTGAATCGGCGCAGGAGAGGAATAAACAATTTTTGAAAATATGAATGGTATGCAACACGTTTGCAAAGCGATCAATTTGCCATGTTGGAACGAGAAGATGTATTTGCGCTTTGGCTGCTTTGGGCTCGATCTCACTACGTATGTAAAAGGGCTTCAAAGGTTTATGGATACGCTCCTGCTGCTCCGAATTGCTTTGTTGGCATGCACTCTAATTTGGGGTTTTGAGTGTGCGGCTCAGGGTATCGACGCGGATGGCAACATGATTCTACGTGGAGGGCCAGGCACAGTAGTCATTTTGGGAGGGGAGTATAATGTTCCGAATCGTTTCGTCATTGAAGCAGGAGTCATTGTCAAGGTGCGACCGCTGAGTTCGGATTTAAGTAACTCCGGCTTTTTGCGTATTCAAGCCCGCCAGATTGAAGTTCAACCCAACGCCGGAATTGATGCTAGTGGTGCAGGAGAAGGTGGTGGTGCCGGAGCCGGCGGGGGGGGAGCTGGCAATGGTGCCGCAAACCGCTCGGCGGGAGGAACGCCAGCAGAAGGTGGCCTGCCATCGTCCAGCCCCGGCACTGGCGGCAATGATGGAGATGGAGGGAATGGGGCTAATGCCGGGCGCGGAGGTGGTGCTTTTGGAGGCGAGAATGGTGGCGGGGGAAATGCGGGCACAACAGGTGGTTTTCATGGAAGAGACGATAGTCCGAATCTTGCGGGGTCTCCTTTAAATGTAGGTCCGAATGATGCAGCCGATGCTAAGGCCGGTGGACACGGCGGGTACGGCGGCTCTGAAATGAATGCAGACACCACAGACGATGAAATAATAATGATGGGGTCAGGTGGAGGAGGCGGTGGCGGAGGAGGCGGTGGTTCGGCATCTAAGCATCGGACAGATGGATTAACCACGGGCACCCAAATTGGAGGAGGTGGTGGTGGTGGTGGTGGTGGTGGTGGTGGGAATGGCGGAGGTAAAATTGAATTGGTGGCTTGTGAATCAATAACAATGTACCCGGACTCAACGGTAAAATCACTTGGAGTTTGGGGTTTTGAAGGGCAAGGCGGAACCACAGGAGGTCGCGGAAAATCGCCCACGCCTTTGGGGGGGATTGGTGGTAGTGGTGGAAACGGTGGTTTCGCATCTCTCTCGTCCGGCTCTTTTTCTACCGGGGGCAGCGGGCGATCCGACGGTCTAACGCCCGCTTTAACCGGTGGTCGGGGTGGGGACGGAGGCTCGGGCGGCAGCGGATCGGGTGGAGGTATCCTGATCAAGGCTCCCTTGGTCGACCTTCAGGGTTCCATTGACAACAGAGGCGGTTTGGGGACCGTTAACGGAGGTACCGTTAAGATTCTTTATCGAGAAAATGGACGAAAAAATATCGGGAGTGTGCTCACCGGAAGAACTGTTGATAGAATCCTGCCGGGCAGGTTGGATACTCCTCAGATTCAATTGCTCAGTCCCTCGGAAAGTCCTGTGCCGATCAATGTGTCGATCGTATCAAGCCCAGGTAGCAAAACGTTCTATACCACTGATGGCTCCGAACCGCAGCCCAACGGAACGGAGTACTCCGGGCCGTTTACAGTATTTACACCTAAAACTATCCGAGCACGCTCATTCGCATGCCAGTGGTTCCCGAGTGCTATCAGTGAAGCCGCCGCCGAATTCCATGCGATACCTCCAGTCTTCATGGTAGACCCTCCGGCTGCTTCAGGCGCACCCGTTTCAGTTCCTGAAGTCCAAGTAAAGCTACTCGCGAATGCCCTCGAATTCGACTCGATCTTTAGGTATGAAGTTTCCGCATCCGGCGTGCCAAAGGATCCGGACTTGAGTTCCCCTATATACGATCCAGCGACGCCTATTCGCATCGGAGTTAATTCCACGATAAAAGCGCGGGCATATAGGTCAGGTTGGCTCCCCAGCCGTGTGGTGCTTCAAGATATCCGTTTTCAGCCGTACCGGGCCGAACCAGACCTTCCGAATGGTTACGGAGCCCCGTTGCCTTTTGAGGTCCATGTCACATCACTGACAACTCCCGCTTTTGAAATTTGGTACACGCGCTCGGGAGGAAACCCAATTCCCAAACAACCGGGCAGTTTCCTGATTGAAAACGGGAAAATCACAGTCTCAGAGTCTGGAGTATATCGATTTCAGGTTTTTAAGGAGGGATGGGTTCCCAGCGAGGTTGTGGAGAGAACTTACAATATCACCGGAGGCGACTTGACCTTCGTTCCCTTTGACAATCAAGCATATGTCAGCGACCGCCCTATCCAAGTTAAAATAACTTCTCCCAACCAAAGCCCCGATTTAAAAATACTGGTCTGCACCGAAGGGGATCCGGTTGAGGGAGCCCCGAACACCCGCATCCTCAAAAACGGAGATTCCTTTCTGATCACCCAATCGTCCACGACTTTGAAGGCCTTGGCGACGGGTCCAAATATTCCGCCTGGAGTCAAAAAAGAAGGAATTTACCGGCATATCAGCCCTTCGGTTCAGCGCGGAGAGCCTCTCATTCCTCCTGTCGGTGCCACCCTTAGTCAGGATGGAACACCCAAACCTCCTATTGTCCCGGTTTATGGTCCCTTTAAACAGGTCACGCTTACCGCAACCAACAACACCTTCTTTAAACTCGTCGCGTTTGTCGCAGACGCCCAAAAAGTGTTCGCGGTGAACGAAGGAATTGAGCCGAATTTGAAGTGGTGGTTTCCGGCCTTCCAAACCTATATTGAATTCAATCAGGCAATTTCACCAGCGCCGACTGACAAAATAGTGACGCTTTATCACACGGAAGGCGTTTCCGCTTCAGTGAACCAGCAATTGGTCGTGTCACTCGGTTTCGTGCCAAGCTCGGTAATCCACTATGCGGAAAGAGAGATCGTCGGAGGGGGAACCGGGCGCGAGCCAGCCAGTCTCGGAATCAACGTGTGGATCGACACGATCACAGACACGCCAACACTGCGGGCGCAACCGGGAGCTTCAGGAACGTTTGTGGTTGAGTTGAGGGACACGCCTGTCGGAAGCGCATCACCCGGTTTCGTGGGCATGCAGGTGGTGAACGTCAAACCGTACGTTCCGGACGCGCCCGCGCTGCTGGTTGATTTGGGCGTGGAATTGCAGCCTTTTCAACAGAAGGCGAATTCGGATGTCCCGAGAGTCACCGCAGGTCTGGAAAGAGGGACATTCAACGGGTTCATTTACCAACACGAGCGGCTGGGGCAACCGACCCATGGTCGGGTTTTTGCTGTACGGAGGAACGAGCTTGATTTTCGGATGGAGGTGGTTTGGCGACATTTTGACCGGTTCAATCGGGTGACCTGGCCTTACGAAATTCGAAGATACACCGCGAAATGGCCCGATGTGATGCAGTTATATGTTCGGAGCATCCTGCCGGACCAAGAGGGGCCTCATGTTCCGATCCCCAATTCTTTGCGCCCGATTCTCGCCGCCTATCAGGAGCCGCCGGGGCATGCGGCATTGAATGGGGTCCCAACTGAACCAGTGTTCCGAAGCGAAGTGCCGCCAGGAGCTCCGGACGGAAAGGCGTTGATTTTTTACGACGTGAACCGGGACAGAAGCGGGGTCAATTGGATTGGGTTTGAAACCGTCCGCTCCGTACGGAACACCGATGTCGCGCGATTTGATTTGAAGCTCAAGCCTTGGACGATTGCCACGGAGGTGACGAATAGACTCCATGCCGGCCCATTTCCAGAATTTCTTCCCGGCTATATTCACCAACCGGCCAGCGGTTTGATCGAAGGGAAACCGAGCGACCGCTACGCTGAGCCCATATATGGAGTATATGGTACCCAGTATTCCACTATTGACACTAATACGACTGGGCAGATCTTCGGGGTGAACAATGGCAATCTCGAAGTCTGGTGGGCGAACGTCCACACAAACGCCGTGTGGCCCGGCATTACCCGTGTCCAGTGGCCCTCCCTTGTGGTCAGGTATGCATTGGGCTGGCCTGTGGACGCCACGCCACTGATCCTAGCCAGCCAAAGCATTGACAGCCCTTCGCATAATGTGGACGAAAGTGTGCACTTTAATAGCAGAATCTATAGGCAGAATGATCCTGGCTTGGTTGGTTACAACCCGAACGAAGAACACGCGTTTATTGGCCAGGGGGGCAATCATCGGAAGGTTTACGCCTTGCGAAATGATTTTAATATTTACTTTAAAGCCACTCAAATACCCGAAATTCATCCTTGGTCGCCTGGTGATTCCTCCGAGCCTTACGTCATCCACCAGTTCCAGCTTACGAACAAACTAGCAGCCCGCTGGGCCATGCGAACCTTCCATGTTCAAGTGGGCAATCCTACCTACCCCGGCTTGGCCGGAACTCCAGTTCAGCCACCGCTTCCACTCGCTCTGTTTTTCGACACCGTTAAATTGGCTGTTTCAGGCCCGTATTGGAAGGACAGAAAAGATTCTTATTGGGCGAAAGCCGCTGGGGATGATGGGGGGACGGCGCGGATTGTGATGAAGTATTGGTATCCAGCGCAGGTTTCTAATTTTGATTTCTTTATCCCGGGCAGGCCTGAACTTCAAGATGGGGACGTGCTTCCCTGGCTCAGCCTTTATGCTAATGACATTGGGGAATCAGCAGACAAGCTCCAGCCGCTGCGGATGAATTACGATATTCAATGGCCTACGAATAAATCGACTCTCCAAATCGGCGAAACCCTTGTTAAGGCAAAACGAGGGTTGCCGACGATAGCGGAACAGAACAGCGTCGAGGTTATTTACGAACAACAGCGAGCGCCGGGGGAGTTGGTAAAGCTAATTGATCCGATCAAAGGCTATGCGGTCAATCTGGAGGAAGAGGGTTTGCGCAAGGTCAAACGAATCATGCTCCCGGACCGGTTCTATTTTGAAGGCGTTCCTCCCAGTCTTCAACGCCGCATCTGGTATGATAGGCTTTCAAATCAACTTAAATTCGTCGGAAGGTCACTGGAAGGCGGAAGTGCAGGTTTCGGAGCAGATTACCTGGAGCTCAACGTCTTGACCAAACGGGATCAGGACGCCTTGAACGCCATTGTTCCTCCAGGCCCCGAGGGAAAATTGCTTCGGGACGCCCTCGAAATACTCTATGGCAAAGCTGACAAGCTTGTGGTGATCCATTCGCAATCTGAACAATTTGAGCGTCAGGCGCTCACGGCGGGGCACGCCCTTGGCGAAGGATTTGTAACCTTGGCATTTCAGAACAACACCAACAAGAACTTCCCTTCCGACACTGTGTCGCTTGATATCATCAAGGTGGGCCGCCCGCTCTACATTGGGCAAATCAAAGTCCTTTATCCGGTAAGCCAGTTTGATGAAAAACTGACTCTGAGGCACACGGGGGATTTTGCGGGTTCGACTGATGAATACGAGTTCGAGTGGCGGACATTGCCCGCCGGGATTGATCCCGGATACAGAGAGAATTTAAAGGAGTGGGCCAACCGGGGAATAACCAACTCCCCGATAGTCACTCCGGACCAATGGATAAAGGTCAACACGAAGCCGCTGGATGGAGTGGGTGCGGTGGATTTCACAATCGAAGGTGCTTCGCTCCTCACTCTAGGGGACAATTGGTTTATTTGCAGATACAGGCCCCGCAACACAAGGCATCCTTTTTACAACCAGTGGAGCGAGTGGACGGCACCTGCTCTCGCAGAGGGCTGGATCAAGCGGGTGGTGAGGGGCAACAGCGAGTTTAACCTCGGCCTCTCGATCCAGGTCGATGAACTTTTCCGAAGCTACCAAACCTCTTCAAACCGCACGATCACCTCGATGATCGGCTTGGCGGGGCCCAGTTATGAGGGAAACCTGCCGTTGAACATCGAAAGCGCGCGCAAGGCGGGTCTGATTCAAATATACGAGACCGTATTAAGGCGGGGAATCAGCTTAAGTATCGGGTCAACGCCGCCGCTGGATTTTGACCCCGCCAACACCGCGCTGCTATTGGCAGCAAGCCGACTGGCCCAGCTCTACGGGCTGCTGGGCAACGAAGCTTATGCCGACGCCATTGATCCGACGCTGGCCTTTGGGACGTTTAACGGGGTATCAATTGGGGCAGCATCGACATCTGTGCATGCCTTCCAGAATCAGGCGGCAGGCATCAATTCGTTGTTGCTGGAAGAGTTGGGTTTGCTCCGCGGGGTTGACGGGTCAGGCCAGCGCCCTTTTTATAACCGGCTGCCCCCCAATTTCATCGGGGGGCCTGGGGAAGCGGCTTACGTCCTGAATTATGGAATCTCTGATCTGGACGGAAAGAACGGAATCACAGCAGAAGACGCCCAGATCGCGTATCCGCAGGGTCATGGGGACGCTTGGGGTCATTATCTCAGCGGACTGAAAATCTATTATCGGTTGTTGCGAAATCCGGCATATACTTGGGTGCCGAGGAGTGAACCCGTTAATCTAGTGGTGAATGGTCAGGCGAGCATTGTCATCGATGTTGATTACCAGGATGAGAGGCGGTTCGCAGAGCTGGCCGCAGCTAAGGCCAAGACCGGGGCTGAGTTGGTGAACCTGACCTACCGGTTGCGTTACACGGAGGACCCTAATGGTCAGTGGCAGGGTTATTCTGACGAGGAGCCAAATCGGGCCTGGGGAGTTTCAGAGTGGGCCTCCCGCGCGGGACAGGGTGCTTTGCTTGACTGGGCGGTTGGGACCTCGCTCCTTCCTGATGAAGACAAGGACTCGACACATGTCAGAGATATCCAGAAAATCGACCGTGGCCGGATTCGGGAGCTCGGCAACATCGCCAATTCCTTCGCTGACATTCAGCTTCAACTGGACCAGGCAGACGAAGGTTTGAATCCACTTGGGATCTCCCCCAACGCGGTCCCGTTCGATCTGGATCCGAACGTCAGCGCGGCCCAGGGTGGGGCCACTCATTTCGAGCAGATGGCCAATCGCGCTAAGAAAGCATTGAGAAATATTTCGCTCGTGTTTCAAAACGCGCAAGGGGCGGCCGGATTATTGCGAGAGCAAAATGACTCCCTGGAAAAGTTTGTGACTCAGGTTTCCAATCAGGAGATCGACTACCGCAACCGGCTCGTGGAGATATTCGGCTACCCTTATGCGGATGATGTAGGGTCGAAAGGCGGGCTTTACGAGGATGGATACGTCGCCGAGGGGCCCGATCTTTACCACTACATGATGGTCGATCCAAGCCGTCTACCGGGCTTGAACCGGGGGGGCGCGCGCGAATTCACTATCGAGCAGATTGCCAGCCAGGTAACTAGGCTAGCTGGGCCAAAAGGCGAGACCGCCAAAATCAAATACTACATGTCCACGGAGGGTTTCGGCATTGTCAAACCCACAGCATGGAAGGGAGAACGACGAGCGCCCGGAGAAATTCAATTGGCGTCTTCTGACCTACTTCAGGCTTATGGTCGATTCCTAAGTGCCGCCCGGGAGTATGACAATCTTCTCGCCCAAATGGGCGATCAGGGACGAGTGGTCACAGCGCAAGCCGCCCTGAACAGCGCCGAAAGCTCCACTTTGGGAACGGAAATATCCATTTTAAACGCCGCCAACGGACAGCAGAAGAGCTTGAACGCACTCATAGCAAATTCCCGAGCTCAACAAGTGCGATATCAGAATAAGGCCGCATTCGCTAACATTATCGGCACTGCATTGGCCGAAGCTTTGCCCACGGTTACTGGGCCACTTGCCAGCGATTGGACATCTGTGGGGCGGAGCGTTATTAGGTTAACCTTTTCCTTGATAGGCCAACGGTCAGCCGAGGACGCAGCTGAGGCAGGCCGCGACGAATTGGACAGCCAGCAGGCCAAGGAAGCAGTTCAGAATGAAAGCAATATTCAGATCAGAATCGCTCAAAAAGGTGTGACGATAGCCAGAGGCAACTTGGCATTGGAATCCGCTCGGGCCCAATTGAACCAACTGGTTCGCTCGGAGGCGAACCGCCGCCTAGACATGTATACGATTCAGGAGGCTATGCAACAGGCCGCCGACCGTTATCTTGTCGCTTTGAATAAAGGCCTTCGCGTTTATGAGGACCTTGAGCGGTTTCGCGGTCAAACGGCCGCCGAATTGCAAAAATACCGCTATCGCGATATGATGTTTCGTATCTACCGCAATGACGGTGTGCAGAAGTACCGAGCGCAGTTTGACCTGGCCGGGAGGTATGTTTATCTGGCCGTCAAGGCTTACGATTACGAGACAGTACTTTCGTCGGAGGATTCCGCGTCCGCGCAGCGCTACTTCACCGATATAGTAAGAGCCCGCAGTATTGGATTGGTGGGTCCTGACGGCGATCCGCTTCCGACTCCCGTGGTGGGAGATCCCGGATTGGCGGGGTCTCTTGGGAGGTTAACGGCGGACTGGGATTCTACAAAGCTAAAGTATGGCCTGAACAATCCCGTGACATCGACCCTGAAGTTCTCCATCAGGCAGGGTGCTTTCAGGCTGGCTCGGACCAATGAACTTTGGAAAAATCTGCTGCAATCCTTCCGAGTGGATAACGTTCTCGAGCTTCCGGAATACAAGCGATACTGCCTGCCTTCTCACGATGTCTCCAGCACGCGGGAGCCCGCGCTTGTTGTGCCTTTCCGCACCACGATCCAAGATGGAAAAAACCTGTTCGGGGATGTGAAAGGCCCTGGAGATGGGAACTATTCAGCCTCTTCTTACGCCGTGAAAATCAGGTCTGTGGGCGTCGGTTTGATTGGGTTCAATAAGAGCCTTTTTGTGAACACGCCGCGCGTTTATCTGGTGCCACTCGGCAGCGATATCATGCGGATGCCTGACCATCCCGACCGAATTCGAGAATTCTACGTCATCGACCAAATATTGCCCCAGCCTCGTTTGGTGGATGGAAACGGCATTCACCAACCGGTATATCTCCCGATCTTCGATTCGGTAAACCAGCCCGATTCTTTCGCGCGAGTTCGCCAGTTTCCTGATTTTCTGGCCTATTACGACGGAGATGGATACGACTCACAAACGAAGTCCAACCGGAGGCTGGTGGGACGATCCGTGTGGAACACAAAATGGGTCCTCATACTCCGCGGAAGGGAGTTGAACGGGGCCAATCCGGATCGAGGGCTGGACGACTTCATTCTGGGGCCGCAAGTCAGCGGGGTGCCGAACGGAGCGGGCATTGTTGATTTCCAATTGACTTTGGAAACAGATGCATTTGCCGGACAATAACTAAAGTGGATAAATGAATAAATTGATTGTTTGGCTTTTACTAGCCACCGTTGTCGGCAATATCAGCCTGCGGGCCCAATGGCAGCAACAAACGATTCGACTCAACCCGGGGTGGAACGCGGTCTATATAGACGTGCAGCCCGAGCCTTCCGATGTCGACTCCGTTTTTGGATCCTTCCCCGTGGGGAGCGCCTGGGTTTGGAATCGTCCGGGCCAACCAGTGGAATTCGTGGACGACCCCGCCAGCCTGGTTCCAAACAAACCTGAGTGGCTGACTTATTTTCCAACCAACAGCCCTGCGGTTAAAGCCCGAAACCTCCTGCAGATCAGCGGAGGCCGTCCTATGATTATCAATCTCGAGGGAACCAAAGCCGTTGATTTGGTCCTTGTGGGGAGGCCGGTGTCCCCGGTTTATAAATGGGTGGCAGACGGGTACAATCTGGTTGGTTTTCCTCTGGAAGATCAAGCTACACACACTTTTGAAACTCTGTTCAAGGGCGTCCCCGCCCACGCTGGTAAACCGGTGTTGAAGATGAACAACTCAGGTCAGTGGACTCGGGTTCTCGACCTGGTGGCTGAGCGGGTTCTGCCAGGAAGCGCTTATTGGGTTTATTCGGCAGGTCCGTCTCAATTCGGAGGAACTGTGGAAGCGACAACGGATCAAGGCAACCGGCTGTCGTTTGGCGACACGCTAGTGGAAACTCGCCTGCAACTTGGCAACGGAACTGGCGATTCAAGATCCTTTAAGGTCAATGTGTTGAAATCAGCTCAGGCCCCCATCGGGCAAGCCTCTGTGGCTGGAGATGTCTCTTTCCGATACCGAAACTTTTCCGTCGATCCCACAACATCTCAAGGTCTGGTCCAATGGATCAATCTGACCAACGCAATTGATTTTGTGGTTCCGCCCTCCGAGGGATTGTCGATCAGGCTGGAAGCGCTTCGTTCGGGGCTAATCCGTAATCCTGATACTTCCGGAAATTTGTTTCAATCGTTGCTCTCCGTTTCTGACGCCCGGGGCTATCGAATTCTGCTGCCTGTGTCCCTCACAGCCCCCCCGCCAGCCGCAGTTGGGCGGTTGCAAGCGGCGGCCGGTGGACCGCCGGACTCGGGGGCTGGGTTGTGGGTGGGCAATGTGACCCTCACTGATGTTAATTTTACGGCCCACCCCAGTGACCCCGAGAAGCTTCGCCCTGCGAAGTCTGAGTTTAACTTCCGCGTGCTGATCCATCTGGATACTAACGGGAACGCAACGCTTCTTCAAAGGGCGATGGTGATGTGGAGGAAGACCCCGGACTCCCCCACAAGCGGAAGGCTGGTAGTCGCTACCGACGAGGACCTTGCCACGAGGCACGGTTTCACAGGCATGGTGCTGCGGGATGGCCGACTGGCCGTCAGGCGGCTTTCCGCTCCGGCCTTTGCTTTCAAATCCCCTATTGTGTTGACCGCAGAGGGCGAGTTTGGCAAGGGAATTTTCAAATGCTCGGCGGTGACTCCATACAATGACTCCTTGAGCCCTTTTGTCCATCGCTACCACGTTGATCACGACAATATCGATCAATCGACAGGCGAACTTTGGCCTGAAGGCGAGGAATCCTACACCATCACCCGAAACATCGAATTCCAGTTCTCGGACACAGACCCCTTAGGCGCTGGAGAGAAAAACTCTCAATACGTTCCGGGTTACGGCGACACGCGATTAGGCGGGCAGTATCGGGAAGTTATTTTGGGAGCGCATCGGCGCCCGGTCAGACTTGGCGGCATCTTCACACTTCAAAGGGCTGCGTCTGTTGGAGTCTTAAACGACGGTGAAACCAATTAAGGTGACTATGAGAATTTCTGTTTGTTTGCGGCACTTGGCGGTGGCACTCGTTTGGTTAAGCTCGCTTTCGTCGGCTTGGGCTCTTTATCCGGAACCCGGCAACATCTATTACGGTACGGTGCGTGGCGAGGGCGGGGTTCCACTGGGGGCGCAGGACAATGTCCGGCTGGCTTTGCAAGCTGCCCGAACTAATATTGTCAATGGCCAGCAACGAATTGACTACGTGACTATTTCGGAAACGGAGGTGATCACCGCCTCGGAGGGAAAACCCAACTTCACTTTGCGCACTAGCCTCGATGGAGGTGGAGCCAACCGTTATACGGCCACTGCTCTGCGTCCGGGAGAAAGCGTGCGTGCGGTATTAATTAAAGACGGGGTTGCGTTCGAATTGTCCGGGGCTGTGCCAGTGGCGGGGACTCGCGGCTCGCTTTATCCTCTTGAGCTCACGAGGCCCTGCGAAGACTTGGATGAGGATGGGTTGTGTGACGAGTGGGAAATTAAATATTTTGGGAACCTCTTTGCCACCGACGGCACTTTTGACTCCGATGGCGACGGATATAATGACCGTGAGGAGTTTTCGAACGGGTGGGTACCCACCAACCCAAACAGTCCCGGTCTCCCTTTGTTGAAAATTGATGGCTTCAATCCCCAAAGCATTACGGTCGAGTGGAATGTAGTTCCAAACATTGCGCCTGTTTTGTCATGGTCCTCGGCTATCACTGGGCCTTTCGTGGCAGTCCCTCCCGCAAGCCGTTCCGGTTCCAACCCCGTGACTGTCGCGGTGGAGGCGAACAAGTCCGTCTTTTTCATCTTGGTAAAACCCTGAGAAAGTTGTCGCCACAGCCGGACTTTCAATCATGCGAACCTTCCTCACTGCAACCCGCCGGTTCATTCTGGGGTTTCTGCAGACTGCGATGATGGTCGGGGTTTTAGCCTCGGACAAGAGCGGAGTCGGCCCCAACACCATTTCAAAGCCTTCTGGACCCGGTTCGATCGAAGGGCTGGGTGAAGCCTTTCAGCCCACTTTAAACACCGGGACCGCCAAGTACGCGTTGGGCTTCAAAGCTCCGACCGGGCCCGGCGGGCAGAATCCCGGTTTGGGATTGTCTTATGAGGCGGGATCAGGCAACGGCCCGGTCGGTTTTGGGTGGAGCCTGAATTTACCTTATGTCCAGCGTCAGACGGACAAAGGCATTCCTCGTTATGGCCGCGCTCCCTCGGAAGTTTCAGGGCGCCCCGACCGCTTCATCAACGATGCGAAGGAGGAGCTGGTTCCGGTGGAATCAGGTTTCTTTTTTTGCAAGAATGAATCTCCCTTTTTGCGTTATGAAAGAGTGGGCGATCACTGGCAGGCCCGACGACCAGATGGGACCCTCCTGATTTTTGGCGAAAACCCGCAGGCGCGCATCTTCAACACTGAGAAGCCCTCCGAGGTGTTTAGCTGGCTGCTGGAGCGAGAGGTGGACACCCATGGGAATGTCGTAAACTATCGCTATTCCACATTTCCAGGAGCCGAAAATCTCAACCAAAAATACCTGGCCGAAGTTGCTTATGGGCCCGGAGGCGAACCGCGCAACGCGTTTCATTTTGTTCGTTTCGAGTATGAATCCCGATTTGACTGGTTTGAGGATGGCCGTCCCGGTTTTCTTTTGAGGACCGGGATGCGGCTGAAACAAGTCATCGTCGCGACGCAAGGATTGATTCTGCCGGAGCCGCACTTAAAGGGGGACTGGAATCTGGACGGTATTCCCGACTTTCTGGCCCGACGCTACCTGCTGGAATATCTCCCTTATGAAGGCGCAGCGTCACACTGGTCCCTGCTGGCCAAAGTTCGCCAGTTCGGAGCCAACAACGTCAGCGACCTGCCTCCTCTCTCGATGGACTATGCCGTTTGCCATCCTCCCTCAATCATCAATGCTTCCGGGGCCATCCTCATTTCCTCAAACGCTCCACCAACGGTCATGGACGCCGAGAATGCCGAGTTTGTCGATCTGAACGGCGACGGTTTGCCCGATATTTTGAGAACGCCGGGCAACGGCACTTTGGGCGTGGCGCATGAGGCTTGGATCAACCAAGGGGTTCGAAACGGTACCATCGGCTGGAGCAGATTTGAGATGTCAGGCGAACCACAAGCTCTCGCCCTCGGGCTACAAACAAATCTGGTGCATCTTGCCGATATGGATGGTGATGGTCTCGCGGACCTCGTTTTGAAGAGGGCTGATGGTTCCGTCGCCTTTTTTCGCAACTCCAGCCATATCGGCTGGGATGGACTTCGGCTGATGGATGGTGGGGATTTTCCACCGCCCGCCCCCTTCGGAGAACCCAATGTCCGGGTTGCTGATATTGATTTTGACAAAAGGTCCGACATTGTTCGTAGCGCGGGAGACGGGCAGGTTTTACAGGTTTGGCTGAACCTGGGAAGTCAGGGCTACTCCCCCATGCTTCAGGCTGAAGGCAGCGATGTGAGCGGCTATGTGTTTGACGAGCCTGGAACGGAACTTGCCGACTTGAACGGAGATCGGGTGCCGGACTTGGCGCGCTTGCATGCGGGCGGCGTCGATTTTGCAATGGGTCTGGGTTACGGGAGATTTCTTGAATCGGTCCTGATACAGGTCCCGGATCTGCCTGACGAGACTTTTTTGAAGGGATCCAGGTTCATGGACATCAATGGAGATGGACTGGCTGATCTGGTAATTGAAAGGCCGGTTCCGGGAGAGCTTTGGTTTTGGCTCAATCTGGGCAACCGAACTTTCACCAGCCGCCATACGGTGACTGGGTTGCCGAACGATCTCGCTTCCGGCGCGGTTCTCCGCTGGGCGGATATCAACGGGAACGGCAGTTCCGACCTCGTCTATGCGGATTCGTCGCACGACTCCCGAATTCAGGCTGTCGATATCGGCGAACTCCTAGGCTGCGTCACCGGTAACCATCAGATCAATCGTATTTCCAACGGCATCGGCCGCGTTATCGCCATTCATTACACTTCCTCCACGGAGTATATGCTGGCGGATTCTGAGCGCGGAACACCCTGGCCAGACTCAACGCCCTTCCCCGTGCAAGTGGTTTCAAGCGTCGAGACGGACGATTCGCTTGGCCATCGTTACCTCACGCGGCTGCACTACCACGATGGTTACTACGATCCCGTTGAGAAGCAATTTAGGGGCTTCGCGCGAGTTGAACAGGATGAGGTGGGTGATCCCTCCGCTCCGACCTTGGTCACGCGGTCATTTTTTGATACAGGCCGTTTTTCCGAAGCGATGAAAGGCCGCCTTCTGCGGCTGGAGACGGAGAATGAAACGGGCGGCATTTTTACTGAGGAAATGACCGAATGGCAATTGCCTCCCAGGCTCCTTTACAAAGGAACTGACGGGCGCGAAGTGCGTTTCGCCCATCCCACGTCCTCATCCAAACTTATACGGGAACTGGGGCGCGGAACAGAGAGGCGGCTCGAGAGCGAGTTTGAATATGACGACTACGGCAACAAAACCGCCATTCGGGATTATGGCATCGTAGAGAACGGAGACCGATCCGCCTTCGATGACGAACGGTTTACCACCAACCAGTTTGCTCTTAACCTCAACCTTTGGCTGATCCGGGAACCAGTTTCAACCGAACTGAGCGACGAAAAGGGAGTGGTTCTTTCGCGAGCGCAGTTTTTCTACGATGATCCCACTCTTTCCACCAATCACTTTGGGGAGGTGTTTCGGGGTGACTTAAGTCTCAAACTTGAATGGATCGATCCTGCTGTCCGGGAAAAGTTTGTCCGCACAGCTCGCACCAAATATGATGTTTACGGCAATCCGGTGGTTTTGATCGATCCGCTTGGCATTGCTCGCGATGGTGAGGTTGATTTCGACAAAGGCCACGCCCGCGAAATTGAGTATGACACCGACTTCCACACTTATCCGTTAACGGAAACCATACACCTGGGCAAAGGAAAGGATCCGCTGGTGTTTCGCGCGGCGTACGATCCCGGGTTTGGGACAGTTACCGAATCCACTGACTTCAATCGCAACCGCACCAATTATCGCTATGACGAGTTTGGCCGGTTGATCAATATCATTCGCCCGGGCGACTCGGTTGATCTTCCTACGACCGAATATTCCTACGCGCTTGCCGTCCCCTACCTCGGGACAAATCTGGTCAACTACATTGAGAGTCGGCAGTTGGATAAGACCAATTTGGTGGCCGCCGCGAAACGCGACAGCTACTTAATATCCCGTCAGTTTGTCGATGGACTCGGACGGAACCTTCTTTCCAAAACCGAAGCAGAACTTGCTGAGACCGGCGGTCCTCCCCGCGTCTCTGTCAGTGGGGCGGTGATGTTCAATGCCCGAATGAAAGCTTCCGCTGGCCTCAACCCTTTTTTCTCGCTCATCGAAGGAACGTTGGACAATCAATTGGCTTTTGAGAGCGTTGAGGCCCCTGAGTGGTCAGGTTTGTTCTCGCTTAACGGAAGCTTGGTGCCGCTTAAGCTTTCAGCTGCCCACAAAAGCTCGACTGTTTACGATGCCACTCTTCGTGAGGTTTCTGCCACGAACCCGGACGGTACTTTCCGCCAGACGGTTTATGAACCACTGCTGACCCGGTCCTTTGATGAGAACGATTCTGACCCTCTTTCCCCTTATCACGATACGCCCATGGTCCACCGGAATGACGGATTGGGTCGGCTGGTTGAGGTTCAGGAGGTGGTGCGTTTGACAGATGACGGCAAGCCCTTGGGAGACTCGGGGACTCCTCCTGTGGCGTGGACCACGCGCTACGAGTATGACCTCAACGATCAACTCACCAAAATCACCGATTCGCAGAACAACGTGAAGCTGATGAGCTACGACGGGCTCCAGCGTAAGACGTTCATGAATGACCTTGACCGGGGGCTGATGCACTTTGATTTCGACGATGCCTCTAATCTCACCCAGTCTACCGACGCCAAAGGGCAGGGGATCACCTACACCTACGACGGCGCGAATCGCATCCTTACAGAGGACTACCACGACGAAGGCCAGCCGTTCTCGTTTAACTTCGCCTTCAACCCTCTGCTCCCCGTTTCGACTACGAATCGTCCCGATGTGGCTTATTTCTATGATGCGCCGGTCACCAATCTGGATTTGGGGGACGGATCGTTCGGAACGGCCTTAAACCTCCAGGGCAAGCTCGCTTATGTCTGGGATCTGTCCGGAGAGGAACACACTAGCTACGACGCTCGCGACCGAGTGGACTATGTGGTCAAGCGTGTGCGCGACCCGCTCCACGGACAGCTTGTCGGGTACCGCACCGGGTTTGCTTACGACTCAGTGGACCGGATTGTCTCGCTCACTTATCCGGACAACGATGCCATCGGTTACCAATACAACGACCGCAATCTTCTCTCCCGCATTACTGGCGGGCCGACTGGCAGTATTATTTCCAATCTCGTCTATCTGCCTTCTGGCCAACAGGCTGGCATCCTTTACGGGAACGGCATCAAGACCGATTACGCCTACGACTCGCGCTTGCGGCTTAACTCGCTCGTCACCGCGCCACAGGCCGGTACGGCCTCGCCGCTCATTGCCTTCGGCTACGATTTCGACGGCGTCTCGAACATCAGGTCCATTACCGACAACCGTCCCGGTTCTGTCGTTCCCTCCGGCGACAAGCGGCGCAACACGCAGCTTTTCCAATACGACGATCTCTACCGCCTTACCCACGTACAGTATTCATTCACGCTGCCCGGTACAGCTCCGGCAAAGAACGGCGAGATAACCTACCGCTACGACCGCATCGGGAACATGCTTGCGCAAAATTCGCCCATCGTGCAAACCGAGCGCGAACTCTCCGTCACGGACCTAGGTGCGATGAGCTACGGCGGCACGTCTGGTCGGTTTAACCGCACAGGACGCGCAACCAGCGACCCGGCGGGCCCGCATGCGCTCACCCTCGCTGCCACTGCCTCCGCCAACCGCGCATACGCTTATGACTCCAATGGCAACATGACCTACGTTGACGGCATGGCGGCCACTTGGGATTTCAAGGACAGGCTCGTGGCGCTCGAGGACGAGACCATGCGAGCCGAGTATGCCTACGACTTTACCGACAGGCGCATCACCAAGCGCGTCTTCAAGAAGACTGCGCTGCCCGGAGGGCTCGCGCCTCGCGTAGCATATCCCTACACCACCGTTTATGTGGGAAAGCATTTCGAGGTGCGCGAGTTTGACGCCCCAACCAAATTTGTCTTCAACGGAAACACTCGCATCGCGCGCGTCACAGGCACACTCTCTGCCAACAGGCGCGTGGAACGGTTCCGGGTTAACACGGGGTGGAATCTCATCTCCGTGGCGGTGACCGCGCTGAACGGAGGGGCACAACTCGCTGCCACGGAAAAAACTGAGGCCATTTACAAATGGGATACTGCGACGCGTACCTTTGCCTTCTTATCGCAAACCGATACTCTCCCGGCGGGAAGTATTATGTGGGTGAAAGCTCTGGCTGGAGCAACGCTGCGCGTTACGGGTGCGTATCCAGGTCCGATGCCAAACCTGCGCGCGCCGCCGGAGGGGGATTTCCTGCCCGGCTATGGATTGGAGGCCTGGCCTCTTTCAACTTTCAACTCTCTACCCTCAACGACACTCTGGCGTTTTGCTCCGGACCTTCAGAACTGGCAGACCAAGATTTCATCTCCAAACCTCAATTTTTCCGATCTCCCGTCCGTCCTCGCACCTCACGAGGCGATGTATGCGCAGGCCTCGGTCGATTTGGAAGTTCCCAATCCCGCGCTCTCGCTGAGGTTCTATCACCAGGACCACCTTGGTTCCTCCAGCATAGTAAGCGATGCCGCCGGAGCACTGGTTGAGGAAAGCGCCAATTATCCATTCGGCCACACGCGCGGTGAGGCTCGCACGCGAAGCGGAGGTGAAGATTACCAGTTCACTCAGAAGGAACGTGATGCTGAGAGCGGGCTGCATTGCTTTGAGGCAAGGTTTCTGACGGCAAGTTTAGGACGGTTCACGCGCGTAGATCCGCTGGCGTGTGCTGTCAGCCGTTCTTGGATTTCACAACCTCAACGCTGGAATACTTACTCATATGCGGGAAACAATCCGCTGCGGCTCAGCGACCCGTCGGGTTTAGACTGGATTGACTCTATTAATTCGGCAATTCGGTCCATTTTGCCGCAACAGTACGCAACAAGGTTTCGGGGTGTCGATAATCCTGATTGGGATCATGGTGAAAGTCAGGCGTTAGCAGATGCTTCCCGCTTGGCCGATATCACTCCTGGAGTGATGACCGCAAAAGGCCTATATGAACTCAAAACCGGTCATGATCCTTTAACCGGCGGTGATGTTTCCAAAACCGAGGCGTCCCTAAAGGTTGGGCTCAGCATTCTGGGTCCAGCGGCAAAAGGAGCGAGAAGCATACTTGGCCCCCTTGCAACAGAGGCTGGTGCCATGCTAAAAGGAAGCTCAGCAATTGCACTTAGTACTGCCAGGGGAGGGATTGGTCCAGTTCTTAAAGGACAAGCTGGTGTGACCAGAGCGATAGCTGCTATCGAAGCCGAGGGTGGAACAATTGTAGGTGGCGAAATTACATTGCAAGCTGGTGCCGTAAGAACTCGGCCTGATCTGTTGATTCGCAATGCATTAGGTCAGCTTGAGTTTGTCGAAGTAAAAAATGGAGCGAAGGCCGTTCTGACAGCTAATCAAGAAGCGGGATTCCCTATTATAAGGGCAGGAGGAGCTGTTCCAAAGGGAGCGAATGCAGCCGCAGCCGGGTTGGAAGTTGGTGCTCCGCTTCCCCCAACAAGTGTGAGAATAATTCGTTATACTGACTAACATTGATGAACACTCCCAAAGATTTTGTTAAATTCGTATTCGCTACTTTGCACGAAAAGCTTCTCTTACTTGGCTTCGTAAAGCGAAAGCAGGAACTATTCACAATTCCAGAAACTCTGGATTCGATGGGGTGGCTTGGCCTAAATAGAGCCGTTCGCACACGTGAAGGGATGCTTGAAGTAAACCCGGTAGTCGGTGTTAGGAATCAGCAGCTTGAGCGGTTGGTTGCCAAGCTCACTGCGGAGCCATTTAATGAGTTTGCCCCCCCATCCCTATCTGGAAACATTGGCTATATGGGGCCAAATCAGGCTTATAAGGCTTTTGTCTTTTCGCAGAACAGCTCGGTAGAACTTTTAGCTCGCGACTTGGTCGATGCATTAACAACCGATGGTTTACCGTTTATTAAAAATCACGCAGACTTGAACACTCTTTTAGAAGCTCTGGGATCGGCACGATTTGCAATGCCAGAACCGGCCGCGTATAGAATACCCACAGCATTGCATTTGCTTGGACGGCGCCAAGAGTCGGAAGAGTTTCTTAAGCGGAAAATTATTGAGATTGGCGAGCGGACCGACCCCGCAGCCGTGCGCTTCAAAGCTTTTGAAAGTCGTATCCGACAACTCAATCTGGGCTTGATAGAATAGCATACTAATTAATTATCGTAGCAATTCCAGTGACAATGGCTAGCCCTTGACAACCTGCATTTCTACGCCTCAACCACTGTCTTGGACTAGTAAGGGCTTTTCAAGCTTCTACCATTACCGCCTCAGAAAAACCGCGAGGTCATAGCGGCAATGACCACCGGCTCAAGCAACTTCTAAAGAAAAACGTCGCTCGTCGCGCCACTGACAAAATTGGGAGATGGCCCGCGCATAAGCTTCACGCGTACTGCGGTTGCGAATGTTCGCGGTGAAAACCCCATGAAACCTACGTTTTGCTTGAGGCTCAGCTGCTGCAATAAGCAGGGGAAAGTGTGACCGGAAAACGTGAGGACAATTTCTTGGGTGCGGTTTGCCATCGAGAAAATGCCTTCAAAAAGGATCGGAGAATCCTGATCTCGTGAGCATCAGCGTTTGCCCAGGTCAAACAGGCGCGGGAAAACTGGCTCCTCTGCGGCCATTGATAGTCACTCATAAAGGACCTATGCATTTGGTTACGGAGTAGTAAGATGCGTTTCTAACTTACGATAATGGTACGTTATCGTAAGTTAGGGGATCTAAGCCTCTTGTTTTCCTCGTTTTTTTGTGCCATCATCACTGACCAAAGGCCTGCAACGGGGAATATTTTTTAGGGGAAAGTGATGGTCCGAACTCCGCCGCTCATTCAAGGAAACGACTCTGTCTCGATTGAGGATTTGCTGGCTGAGGCCCAGGCAGCTGCCAGGGATTCGATTCCGGAAAATACCGCCCGCGCCTACAAGGACGATTGGAAAGATTTCCAGCGTTTCTGTTTATCCCACCGAATTTCTGCGCTTCCCGCGCGACCGGAATGCGTCTGCGCCTATCTGGCTTCGCGGGCAAAAATCCATAAGGTGGCAACCATCCGGCGCAGGCTTACTGTTATCGGCAAAGTCCACCGCATTCGCGGTGTTGAAAATCCAGTGGATGATGTTCGAGTCAGACAAACATGGCTTGGCATCCGGAGGCAGAATAGTGTGCCCGAGGAAAGAAAAGCCCCAGCCTTACTCAAGGACCTTCAAGCCATCTGCAACGGATTCGATCTCACCACGCTCGCAGGAATCCGGGACAAGGCTCTTATCCTGCTTGGCTTTGCCGGAGCGATGCGCCGCTCAGAATTGGTTGCGTTAAATTGTGATCAGATCCAGATGGCTGACGACGGCCTTGTCATCCTGGTCCGCAAAAGTAAAACAGACCAGCTTGGAGCCGGACGAAAAATTGGCATTCCCTACGGAAGCAATCCGCTGACCTGCCCGGTGAAGTCGGTTTTTGAGTGGATGACAGCATCAGGCATTTCAAGCGACGCGCTTTTTCGAAAGGTAAACCAGCACGGGAGGATTGAAGGAAATAGACTTTGCGCCCACTCCGTGGCGCTCATTGTAAAGCGTGCTTTTGCGGCCATTGGCAAGCCGCCTCTCCCCTTCTCAGGCCACTCACTGCGTGCCGGTTTGGCCACCCAAGCAGCCATGTCGGGTGCGAGCGAGAGATCCATTCAAAACCAAACAGGACACAAAAATATTAAGGTCCTTCGGACCTACATTCGTGACGGAAGCCTGTTTCGGGACAATGCCGCAAAAAAGACGGGTCTTTAACAGGGGTTGTTTTACTGCACGTTTATCTTTAAGGACAGGTGGCCAACAGGATAAGGATCAGGGCATTGCCATCTCCGCCCCTTCCCACTGGTTCAATGATCTGATATAATGCTTGCATGACCGCTCATGCCATCATCGAACAAATCAAAGCGCTGCCTCCCGAGGAGCAGGCGGAGGTTGTTGAGTTTGTCGTTGGGATTAGCGGGCAAAACCAAATCCACACTTTGGATTCCGCAAGGTTCAAGGAAACTAGTGAAAAGGTGCTTGAGCGCCATGAGGAACTGATGAGGAAACTCAGCCATTGAGCGATCCTCTGTTTCTCACCGTGCCGCAGGTTGAAACCCTCCACCGCATGGCACTTGAACGGCACGGGGGCCAGGATGGTTTACGGGATCGCGCAGCCCTTGAAAGTGCCACAATGCAGCCCTGCAACGTTTGGCTTTACAGCCAGGGTGGGCTTTTTGAGATTGCCGCCGCATATGCTTTCCACATTGCGGAGGCGCAGGCCTTCCTGGATGGAAACAAACGCACCGGTATGTCGGCAGCCCTTGTATTTCTGGAGGGCAACGGGATTGAGGTCCCTGTGGCTACCGAAAAGCTTTACGCCGCCATGATAGATATTTCAGAAAGACGTCTGGATAAAACTGGCCTTGCGGCCTTGCTTCGTACCCTTTGCTTATCTTCGGTTGAGCGAATGAGTTGATATCCACTGGACAAATCGCGCTGTGGTGCCATGTAGTTCTGCGGCATTGGCAAGTCGCATCTCACCTTCTCAGACTATTCCTGACGTAAGCTTATTCCGGACGATGCCACTATGAAGAAAGGATTTTGAATGGAAAACCACCCTTTTTACTCTTTGCAAGGCGTATGGGCTACGGGCTGACAAGCACCGAAGCCAGCCCTTTGGGGGCCACCGCTTGGAAGTGCTTTAAATTGAATGTGAAAACTCGCTCCACGCCCGCCTTCGCCGCGCTTTTCAATATCAGCGCGTCGTAGACCACTCCCCCTTGTAATCCAGCCAGCGCAGATTCCCTGATCAAAGCCGCATACTCGCCTGGGGTAAGAGCCGTGGCCTTAAAATGCTTCAGGATGTTTTCCTCTATGCTTAGAAGGGCCTGTTCCGGGGTGTGACGATACGGTGCGGGCAGCCGGGTAAGGACCGCATACATTTCCGCCAGGCTGTGCGCCGAGAGAAATCCTTCGTCCTTTCCTGATTGCACCCGCTCTAAAAGCGGGAAGGCCTGTGCATGTTTGGTGTGGCTGCCGCTCACGGCGGCCACCAGAACGTGGGTGTCAAAAAAGACCTTCATGCCTTCCGCTTTCCCTGCGGCCGTGGCCATTCACCCGACCGTTTCTCGCGTGTCTCGTTCAGGATGTCCTCGACCACTTCGCTGCCGAAGGTCGCGTCCCCTCCCGAGACAAAAACCAAGGCTTTCCCCTTCCGTTGAAAACCGGCCGGCTCGGCCTGGTTTGCCACCAACGTCACCGAGATGCCCTGCACCGAGATTTTGAGGAGATCGCCTGGTTTGATGGCCAGCTCCTCCCTTATCGTCTTCGGAAGAACGACTCGCCCGGCCTGGTCAATGGGAACGAGTTGATCTTTCATACCAGCCCAGTATGCCATTGGCATGGTCTCATGGCAATGGGATCAAAATGGCTGTTCGGCTGTGTTCACCTGTTTGGTGATTGCTATGACAGAATCATACGCCCACCGATCATCAGATCAATTTATGGAGTATGCCCTGCGCCATTTCCCCTTTGGGCTCTATCCGGGAACTTCAGTTCGCCAAGCTCAGGCCGAAGCCGTGTGACCAGGGATCGCGCAAGCGATGAGGCCCCTCCCGGCTCCCGCGCCGCAACCACGCGGAGCACCCGCTCCGCCACCTCGGCATGATTCTCCACTGCGGCGAAAAGCTCCCGCCAGTCCGGAAGCCCGCCCCGGTCGAGAGCCGAGTCGATGGCAGCCGCTGTCCATTCCTTGGTATCAATATGTCGATGTTCCATGACTTAGACTCCTCCCCGAATGAGATTCTCACCCAATAAAGCTCCGAACCGCTGGCATAGGGTGCGGGTGGTTTCCCAATGCTGCCACCTTCCGGACACGCCTTTGTAGCGCGGCAACTCCGATTCATCCAAATCAAACGGAGACGGCGCACTCAAGGCTTTCGCCACCTCAAGACCCACTGAAACGGTCTGAAGTTCTCCGTATCGGGAGTCGAGCCTGTTCAATGAACTGATAACCGCGTCAGGGGAGGCGCATTCGGTGAGAGCTGCAAAATCCAGAAAATCCCGGGTGGTGTTTCTTTCATAGGCCAGAAAAGCCTTCATGCAGAGCATTTCTTCAAGGGTTGGCACTGTCAGGCTCCCCGCCTCGGTTTCCATCACCTGAGTTTCAATCATGGTTTTGCGCCGCATCTGGCGGAAGCCAACCTCCACTTGGTTGATGCTTCCAAGGATCAAAACGGGCGGCCTAATCCGGGCGGTTTTCCACTCGGGCTGGGCTTCCAGATGAGCGCGAACTTCCTCAAAGTTTGTTTTAAGCGTCGGTAAAACGTGGTCGGTGTCATAGGAAATGCGGTGACCGGCGTACAAAGCCGCCGCCGTCCCTCCCACGCAAATAGCGCCAGGCACCAGACGCTGCGCCTGAACACCAGCCCGTAAAATGCCGCCCCACTCCGCCCCAGTGGCCGGAGTTCCTTTTAAAAGGGATCCCCCCTTTTTTTCCATGTCCGAGCTCATATTGTTTCGCTTGGCCGCTCTTCCAGGGCCGGACGAATCTGGGCACTCGTCACTGTCCCGGCGCGAGGTTTGGGTTTCCATCGCCCATACCCGAAGTTATCACGAAACCGCCCCGCGGAGCAAACCGATCATCGTTCTCACTTCCCTTGCAGCTGGCGCCCGCATTATGCCCGGACTTCAGATCATGTAAACCACACCCCATCCAACAGCCGTTCGAATAAAGCCCGGTTGACCCAGAGCGCGCGCTGGAGATAAATGCCTTATATAATTTGGGTTCGCACAGGTTTTTTCACGGTTAGTAAGCGGCGGTTTGCGCATGGCTTTTGGGCTTTTGGACGAGCAGGGACTGAGGGTTTTCTTGGGTGCAATCCTTTTGCTGTCGGCGGTCGCTTTTGCCCGTGGCAAGCGACGACAACCCGTCGAGCGGGTTCATCTGCGCGGACGCTCCATGCGAACCTCACGCGAGGCTGCCCTCACTTTTGCCAAAGCCCTGCCGCTTGGGGACACTTCCCTTCAGTTTGGGCGGCAGGCCCTCCCTTCCTCGGCTGCCGGCACCCATTTCGCCATCGTCGGCGCCACCGGCTCCGGCAAGACCATTTTGCAACGACTCCTGATGCAGTCGGCCCTGCCTCTGGTGGGTAGGAACCTGGGGCACCGGGCTTTGGTCTACGATGCCAAACAGGACGCGGTATCAATGCTGGCGGGTATGAAACTGACATGCCCGGTTTACCTGTTAAACGCCTTGGACAGCCGCTCGGTGGCGTGGGACATGGCGGCTGATGTGACCTGCCCGGCCTCGGCCCTTCAAGTGGCCTCGCTGCTCATCCCGGAGGCCAAGTCGGACAGCAACCCCTTTTTCACCAATGCCGCCCGGCATCTCCTTTACGGAACAGCCCTGGCTTTAATCCATCTGGGCCAGCCGTGGACCCTGCGCGATCTCATCCTCCGCTCGCGGGACGGCCCCCGCCTCCGGGAACTCCTGGCCAACTGCCCGCACACCGAGTTTTTGCTCCAATATTTTGAGCACACCGGCACGTTCCAAAATATTCTTTCCACACTGCTGACCCATCTCTGCCCGTTCGAGGTCATCGCTGCCGCCTGGGACGGAAGGCAGGCCGTGAGTCTGACCCAATGGATGCGGGAGGAAGCTGTGCTGGTTCTGGGCAGTGATGAGCCGCACCGGGCGGCCATGGACGCGCTCAACCGCCTGATCTTCCGCCGCCTGACCGAGCTGGTGCTGGGTTCCGAGGAATTGCGTCCCGGTGACACCCGGCGAACCTGGTTTTTTCTGGATGAGGTTCGAGAGGCCGGGCGGCTGGATGGGCTCTCACGGCTTCTCACCAAAGGACGGAGCAAGGGGGCGGCGGTGGTGCTGGGCTTTCAGGATATTGCGGGGCTCCATGATGTTTACGGCCCAGAGGTGGCCGAGGAATTGGTCGGGCAATGTGCCAACAAAGCCATCCTCAGGCTCAACTCCCCCAAAACAGCGGCCTGGGCCTCCAGTCTGCTGGGCACCCGCGAAGTTATTGAACGCCAGGCCGGAAACTCAAAGAGCACCCCGCAATCGCTTTCCACTGCCAGCAGCCGGAGCGAGTCGGTCTCCCACTCCGTGGCGGCGAGGCCGCTGGTGTTGGACTCTGAATTTCTGGGGCTGCCCGAAACCAACCCGGCCAACGGGTTGTCAGGGTATTTTATCACCCCCGCCTCCGGCCCCTTTTGCGATCATCTGCCGGGTGAAACCATCGCCGCCCAGCTTCTTCCCCCGGACCGGTCTGTCCCCAATTTTGTGCCTCTTCCGGTGAACCGGCAGTACCTTCGCCCGTGGACCGAGACGGAGCCAATTTCAGCTCGCCCCCACTTTGAGCCGAAGACCGGAACGATGTCCCATGAAGAAAAGATTACCCATGAAAGGCCCAAAAGGGAGACCACACCCCACGCATTAAACTGCGTTCGAAAAAAGGAGGGTACTTAAAAGGTGCTTTCCATCTCCAAACCCATTCAAGGCAGCGGTCAGGGTGAGTATTACCTGGGCCTTGCCGCCACCGACGATTACTACCTGTCCAGTGACAAGGAACCGCCCGGCTACTGGCTCGGTGAGGGAGCCATCAAGCTGGGCCTGAGCGGCCAGCTTAAGCCCGACGAGTTCCGCCGCCTCCTGCGCGGCTGGTCGCGAAACGGAACCCGGCCGCTGGTCAGAAACCCCACCCACCGCCGACGGGCAGGCTGGGATCTGACCTGGTCCGCCCCCAAATCGGTGTCGGTGGTCTGGAGCCAGGCTTCGGCCAAAGTACGACACGAGATCGAAGCAGCCCTTCGCTGTGCTGTGGCTTTGGGCATTGAATACCTGAACGGCATCGGTGTGGTCTCCCGCCAAGGGGAAAACGGGGTGATTAAAGCCAAAGCCGACCTTGTTTTCGCGGCTTTTCCCCATTCCACCAGCCGCTCGCTCGATCCCCAACTGCATATCCACACCCTTCTTTTGAATGTGGGGGTAAGGCCTGATGGCACCACTGGGGCCTTGGAGCCCAAGGAGCTGTACCGACACCAGTTGGCGGCGGGAACGCTCTTTCGGGCGGAACTGGCCTGTCAACTGGAGTGGAGGCTTGGGTTGCGGGCGGTCCGGGAGGGACGGGCTTTTGAGTTGATGGGAGTCAATCGTGCGCTTATTCAGGCTTTTTCCCAGAGGCGGGCCGAGATCGTGGCGAAAATGGAGAAGGAGGGCTGGAGCGGGGCGCGGGCGGCGGAGCGGGTCGCCCTGGCCACCCGGGAAAAAAAGGAGGCTTTGCCCCGTGAGGAGCTTTTCCGCCGCTGGCGGGTTATGGGGCTGACCCACGGCTGGGGGGAAAAAGCCGTGCATGATCTGTTGCAGGCTTCCGGCCCCGCCCGTGACTGGAACAGGGAACGGGCCCAAACCCCTGCACTGGCTGTGGAACAGCTGACCTCAGGCCGAAACCATTTTGCCCGGCGGCATCTGGTTCAAGCGGTGGCGGAGGAAGCCCAGGGCCGGGGATTGGGGGGCAAAGAGGTTCTTCTCCTCGCTGAATCACTCCTTAAAACCCCGGAACTGGTGCCGCTGCGGGAGTTTAAAGGTGAGCCCCAGTGGACCACGCGGGAAGTATTGGCCTTGGAACGGCGGCTTTTTGCTGCCGCTGACCAGCTCCGCCAGAGACAAAGTCCTGCGTTCGATGAGAGATGTTTGCCGGAGGCTCTGGAACGTCATCCCCTGCTTAATGCCGAACAACGCGCGGCGTTGCAGGTTCTCTGCCAGCCGACTGGGATCACCGTGGTGCAGGGTTTGGCGGGCACCGGAAAGAGCACGCTGTTTCGGTCAGCCCGTGAGGTGTGGGAGGCCCAGGGATGGGAGGTGAGTGGGGCGGCCCTGGCCGGAAAAGCCGCGCGCGGACTCGATGAATCCACCGGAATCCCCAGCCAGACTCTTCACCGGACCCTGCATGGCTGGAAGAATGGCGGTGCATCGCCCGGTCCCCGCTCCATGATCGTGGTGGATGAGGCGGCCATGGTGGGAACCCGGCAGCTCTTTGAGGTGATTAAACGTTGCGAGCAACAGGGGGCTTCTCTGGTGCTTTGCGGTGATTCGCGGCAACTCCAAGCCATTGAGCGGGGCGGGAGTTTTGCCGGGCTGGCAAGCAGGCTTGGGGCGGTGGAACTGACCGAGATCGTTCGCCAGCGGGAACCGTGGGCCCGGCGGATGGTCAAAGACTTTGCCGACGGCTTTGTGGGACGGGCTCTTCTGGCCAGCAGCGAGCGCGGTTTGGTGCATCAGGAGGATGGGTTGGAGGCGGCGGCGGAAAAGCTGGTGGGGATGTGGGGCGCTTCCCATGACTCCCTGGCCCAAAAGGTCATTCTGACGGGACGGCGGGAGGAAGTTTTGCAACTTAACCGTCTGGCCCAGGAGGCCCAAGGCCGGGCCGGACATCTTTCCCTGGAAGGATTGGTGGTGGGAAGCGAGTGTTTTCATGTGGGGGACAGGGTCCTATTCACCCGGAACTCGGTTGAGCTGGGGGTCATGAACGGCGATCTCGGTGTTGTGAAGGAGGTCACCCCTTTTCTTTTGCAAGTGCGTTTGGATTTGGGGGAAAGCATCAGGGTTAATCCCTCTACTTATCCCCATCTTCGCCTGGGTTACGCGCTCACCACGCACAAGGCCCAGGGCGCGACTTTCACTAACACCTACATTTTGACCGGCCCCGGCCAGGACCAGGAGTTAAGTTACGTGGAAGCATCCCGGGCCTCGGAACAAACCCGTTGGTATTTGAGCGATTCGATAGGGTCCACCATCCGGCAGATGAGCCGGAGCCAGGTGAAACTTCTGGCCAGCGAGCTGGTTGAAGAGGGACCGGTGTTGGAGCTTTCCCAACAGGTTTGAGTAGTCCCTGCCTTCAAAAAACGGGAGCAAAGCGCAACTCTGCCCAGTGAAGACTTGGCATCATCACCGAATAACCGAGTGCCCCGTCGTTTTCCATTAACGCAGCAGGAGGCTATTTACCCTCAAGCCTCTTTTTGGAGCGCTTGTTTTTTCCGAAATTTAAAAGAAATAGATTGGTATATATACCAGTACCGAATATTTGATATTTATTTTAAGCGAAACCGCTTCGTAATCAGGTACTTGTGGATTTCAAGTTGCCACATATCCATGTTTAGTGGTATATATACCTTTGGATACGGCGACAAGGTGCGTATGACCAAACCATTTTCCTCTGCATTGAACGACATCAGACTCTTTCTTCAAAGGGAGCCCCGGCGCGTTTACCGCAAATCGGATATTCCGGGCATCCTTAGTCCCGTGCGCCGTTTGGAATGGAAGCTCCCTTCGGACCTGCGTACCAAACCATTTCTTGAGGAACTCCTTGCCTCAGGGTTGCTTCGGGTGATGGAACTGAAAAGCCCCAAATATCCGGGCAAAAACCAGATACGCTACATTTTTGGCGAGGCCTCCCCCTTTGAACTGGCCCTAAGCCTGCAACACGGCTCGTACCTCTCCCACGGGTCTGCCGTTCTTCTTCATGCTCTCACCGACCAAATACCCCAAACCGTTTATCTCAACATTGAACAGTCCCCAAAACCCGCCCCCTTGGGCGGGCTTGCCCAGGCGGGATTGGACCGGGCCTTTGCCGGAGCCCAAAGGGAATCCACTTTTTCTTACCACCTTGGAACAACCAGCATCGTGGTTCTGTCCGGCAAGAACTCAGGACGCCTGGAAGTGGGATCAATGCCCGGCCCCGATGGAGTGGAACTCTCGGTGACCCGTCTGGAGAGAACCCTTATCGATATCGCGGTGCGCCCCGTTTACGGCGGAGGTGTTTATCAGGTGCTGGAAGCCTTCAAAGGGGCCAGGGGAAAATCCTCTGTGAACGTGCTCCTCGCCACCTTGAAAAAGCTCGGTTACCTCTATCCGTACCATCAGGCCATCGGCTTTTATATGGAGCGGGCTGGTTACCCTGAATCAGCCCTGCAACGGGTCGAGGCTCTTGGCATGGAACACTCCTTTTACCTGACACATGGGTTGAGGGAAAAAGCCTTCGACCCAAGGTGGCGCCTATTTTATCCCAAGGGCATGTAGGTCCTGGGCGAGACGGGTCACATACTCGAAATAAAAAGCAAAGGGTTGAAGCTGCTCGCCCACCGTAAGCCTGACCGCCGGCCAGTCCACTTCGTGGAAGTCCCTCTGGTTTCCAATGGAAAGAAGAAGATCCACAGGAACCGATTTGGCGAGAAAGATGTTTTGCAGAAGGGTGATATTGGTTGGCTCCCGCATATTTAAATTCCCACGGGTGATCAAACTGAAAATGTCATAAAAATCCCTGGCTCGGGGAGAGCTTTTCCGTCTGGGGCCATAACCCGGCATCTGCTGACAGATGGCCCGCAGCTTTTCCAGGGCAATCATCTGCGGGGTGTACACGTAGACCGTGAAATGATCCATCTCAGTCCTTTGCTTTCCCTGGCAATACTCAAACTTGCTGATATCCACCCGAAATACTGTGCTTGTGTTGCTTACCACGGCCGCGTTCCTCCGCCACTCCTCGATGCCTGTGCCCAGGCTCCGGGCCTTTTGCTGGGCGATGATTTTAAATTCCACCCGGTATCCGCCCCATTTGGGGTCCTGCCCCTCGTGGAGAATGCTGGGCTTCCTTTCAAAGGATTCGTCGAACACCCGGTATCCGGCCGAATCAAACCGGGTGCGAAGAGCCTGGAACACACGCGACTTGATATCCTCCAAATCGGAGAAATCATCCTCAATCGAAAAATCAATGTCGATGGAGCTTCGGACCCCGAGTTTGTGAACTAGGGAAATAGCGTTCCCGCCCTTTAAAACCAGCACCTCCATCAGAACGTCGTCGGAAAACATGGCGATAATGGTGAGCCGGCGAATGAGTTCCAAATCCATGCACCAATCCTATCGCACTGCGGTTGGGGCGGGAAGATGGCAACAAGGTGTTCCTTGGATTATTCATCCGGGTAGCTGTCGCGCGACGCGTGTCTTGTCTAATCCTGTGGCAGTTGTTTTGAAAAGAAAATGGGTACAAACCGGTTCGACCAACCGTCGTGGAATCACTTTCTGAGAAAGATCAAAGTAGAGCACATTTGGGCTGGGATTCCTTTATATTTTTGTCACGCAACACTCGTAAAACCCTCCAAAGCGGCTCGTCGCTCGCAGTGGGTCCGATCCACCATTCGAAAACTTCCAGGGCTGCCTTTTGCAGCGAGGCGTCCATCCTTCTGAGTTCCAGTGCCCCTTGGCCTTTGAACCCGGTCGGATCTGGTTCGCCCGCCAGCCAGTAGAGAAACGATCTTGCGGCCTGGCTTCCCCCTGAATTTTCCCGCACCGATTCAAGCAACAGGTGGAGCGATTTCTCCGGAACCAGCCGGATGGGCTTCTGCACCAATTGCCTGAACTGCTCCAGATCGGGTTTGGGCACGGCGTCAGGATCGGTTGACAGAGGGTTCATGGGGTCTCCGAGCTATAATTTGAGTGGAAGGCAAAACATCAGTGAATATTCTGGCATGCCTTCCGCTTTTCAGGCCATAGGGTATTGGGAGGGCAGTGAATGGGTGGTGAGGGATTGGTCAGGAACGTTGGAAAAGGTATTTAGGGCGTTCGATTCAAACGGATGGAAACACGCAGGGGTGGAGATGTTTTTTTGTAGGATCGAAAGAGCTATGTGCTAATCCAATTTGATTCCAGGCGGAGAAAAAGGCGCAGGTTGCCATCTCCACCCAAACAATAATCAATGGAACACGCGATTCTCATCGCAGGAAATGAATCAATTCCTCTGGCTGCAGCAGAGCGTGAAACCGGATGGTAACCGTTTGCTCTCTCTAATTACTGTCTGATTCTTATCGGCCCCCGACATTGTGAATTGCCGTTGTGAGCACTTCCCCTAAATTGAGATCCAATGCATCTGCCACACGAAGCAAAGAGTCCAAGGTGGGATTTTGATCATGGTTTTCAAACCGGCTCATCGTTGACTGATTAAGGCCAGAAAGAGTCGCCAGATTGTTCTTTGACATTTTTCGACGTTTTCGAGCTTCTGCAATCAAACGAACCGTTTCAGTGCTGATCGCTGCGCGACGTTGTACTTTGGTCACGTCTGACCACTACTCAAAAAAGCGTTTGACAATAGATATGCATATAAGCATAACTTGCGCATGTTTGCACGACGACTTGGTCCCGATCCACACGAGGGTAATGCCAAATCCGCCGGAGGAAGTGGTTGCCCTGACATTTTCGAGCTCAAAACAGGCGACTTCGCCATTATCGGGATAGACATTACGGGAAAAGCCAAACCGCAACTTCCCTCCTCCGCCAGCTGCGGAGCGGATGAGTCTATCATATGGGTTCCCAGAAAAACTTTGGTTCTCGCCCGCCCCGATATTCCCTTGGTTCTTTAATTTTGCTCTCTACCTTGCCAAGTCTCCATGTGCTACATCCAGTGTGTGGCATACATTGAAACCTGGCTCGAAACAAACTGGATCAACCTTTTCCAAACGGTCGGCATTGTCCTGGGTCTTGTCTTTACCAGCTTCTCGTGGCGACGTGACACCCGGACCCGAAAGCTTTCAAACCTGCTGGCACTCAAAAAAGAACATCGCGAACTCTGGAATATCATCCACGCCAATCCCGAATTTTACAGCCCGAGGTGGATCTGGTGGCTGCCCCAATGACAAACAACGAGGAGGTCTTTCTTCGACAAATGATCGTGCATTTTGCCGTTGCCTTTGAGCTGATCCTTGAGGGAACTCCGGTTGATGCACAAGCTTTCAGGAACGACGCGCAGGAAATCTTTTCCCTTCCACTTCCAAAATTGGCGTGGCGCCGGGCGATTGCCTTTCAGAATCCAAAATTTTCTGCATTCGTTGAACAAGCTATTTCGTCGGAAGTTAAAACGGGTATTGATTCATATTAAACCCAGCAAATTTGAAGGCAATACCAGGCATGAAAGTGCGTTATCAAGGATGTCAGAGCTTCGGCGCTGCGTGACGTTCCTCGTGGTTAATCTGGAGAGACACCTTGCTGGATAACCTTTCCCCGAATTCCAAATCCCCGCTCCCCGCTCCCTCTTCGCTGAACCTTCCTATGCGCCCAAAAATATGGCCGCAGCAAATCGAAACCTCCTGGCGCCGGTTCTCCTCGGGACTGTGGGGCATTCCATCAGGGGATATCATTGAGGCCTACAGTGCCGATACCTTCCCCAAAGTGAAAACTTTCCGTGAAGCAGGCCAGCTTTATACCAACTGCGGCATAGGATATTCCCGTTTCTTTCATGCTTATGCCAATTGTCACCCGCTCATCCCTGAAGCTGATTACCAGGGTCCGGACCGTGTGGAGCGTGGCTATGAGGGACGCAAAGCCATCTTTTCCAGGCAGAATTTCAGGCTTGGACCCCAAGTGGTTTTTGTCTCCTCGGAGCCTTCGCCAACGGAATGTCGGAACCTACTGCGCATCCTCTACACCGAGGGAGGGTGGTTTGCCCGTCATGATACTTACGGGGAGTTTTTGCAAAGTCTCGGTGAACCGTCCGGCAACGAGATCGAGGCCCGAAAACTGGAATTGGACGGAGCTCTTGCCGCCTTACAAAAAGAGGCACTCCGGAGCTGGTTGGAAAACGGGAATTCTTCCTCTGGGCTCACCCAGCTTGATTTGGCTCTTTAAACAACAGGTCCTCCGGTTCCCCATTGCAACCTGCCGATTTCAGGTTGGCACCAGCCGTACCCCCGAGCGACGGCCGGCCTCCCGTAACCCATTATCCATTGAGGCCAGGGGCAAACCCCGTCGCAGAGCCAGTTCCAGATATGCCGATTGGGCCGTGCTCAATTGATGCTGGCGGGACAGGCAATAAACCTCCCCCCATGCCGCACGGGGCGGGTTTTCCTCGATCTCAATGGGCAGGGAAGACAGGAGCTGAAAATAGAGATCGGCCTGCTTTTGCAACAAACGTCCGGAACGTTCCGCCACAAGAAGCGCATGAATGATTTCTTCCCGCCAAACCGCCGGGACACAGGCCGTGGTGTTCCGTGCCAGGGATTGCCGGAGCTTGAGAGTAGGCGGAGTGGCCAGATCTGAAAAAATCCAGCCTGCGGCTACGCTCGCGTCGAGGACCACGCAGATCATCGCGGAGCTCTCCCCAACAGTTCCAGACAAGTAAGAACCGTTTGGCCGGGGCGGTTGAGCGGAGTGGAAGCCTGCATCTTCTCCATTTCAAGCACGGCTTTACCCACCGCCTTGCGGTCCCATGTTGGCACCGGCAGAAACCGGGCCAGTTCCCTTCCCCGGAAGACGATGACAAACGCATCCCCCTTTTTGACCCGCTCCCAAATTCCCGAAGTGTTACTGAGAAAATCAAGGGGTGTAAGCCGGGTGATCATGGTGTTCCGAGGCGATGAGTTTAAGTCCGAATGTCGGACGGGTCACAATTTTCCGCTGTACCCGTTCTTGCGCATCCAATGCTGAAGGGCCTGGGCCACCATGTCCTCCTGCGTCCACGGCCGCTGGCGGGCGAGCCGACGCTCCAGTGAAAAACGCAGCAAAGCGTTGCACAGATCCATCGGCAGTCGGAAGGACCGCGACTGCATCACGGGCGGTTCGGGGTCGGGCGCGGTACTCACCATGTCATCCGCCGTCACCATTTGGGTCCGCACGGAGGGCGGTTCCGCAGCAGGTTGTCCGGGGGCTTCTGCTTTTTCTTCCGGTGCCGGTCCGTCCACCGCCCGGATTTTGGGTCGCGGTGTTCCTGCATGGATAAAGGCCGCCGCCTCGGGTGGAAGTTCAACCGTTTGCAATGCTTCGGTCATGGACCTTCTGGGTGTTGAGTTCATGGGCGAATATCTCCTTAAATAAATTTTGAATTTCCAAGCCGGCTTCCCTGGCTTGGCGTCCCAGATTCCAGACCAATTGTCCCTGGCCGGGTGCGTCGGCGTAAGCCTGGAGCAGGCGCAGCCCACCGGTCATCCGGAGGCCCAAGGATTGGGCGGTCTGCAAAAATTCCTGGCTCAGCCTTTTGTTTTTCTGGATTTTATTGGGGAGCAGGATGATTTCCAGCCCGTCGGGTCGCATGGCCTGAACCTGCCGGGCCACCCGGATCGAGCCTTGGGCACCGCTAAGGTCCAGAAAGGTGGGCCCACACGGCAAAATCATTAGGTCGGAGATGAAAAGGACCGTGCGCGGCAGATCCGAGAGCCCGCCCGGACAGTCGATCAACACGTCGTCAAACTGGGCTCGCAGACGCGGGATTTCCTCCAGAATCTCATCGGCTGTCAAAAGCGTGAGGACGGTGGCCGACGGACAGGCCTGTCTGAGCCAGGCCGAGGAGTGCATCTGGGGATCGGCGTCAATGAGCACCACCTTGCGGCTGAGCTGCGCCAAGTACCCTGCCAGATGAACCGTGATGGTTGATTTGCCGACGCCGCCTTTGGCGCTGACCATGGAAATAAGCATGTAAACCCTCAAGAATGATGCCGTGTCAGCAGGCATACCGTGCAGCTGTAATTTCCGCAAGAGGTGAAACTTCCGGGAATGGCAGTTTGCGGTCTGAGATGATTGCAGGCACGCAGGCTGGGCGGTTTTCCGGGATGATGGTTTGTGGGTTGGCACCCATTCCCCCACGCCTTCCGGATTGGAAACGTGGTTGGGTGAATGAGTGCGGTATTTAATGAGAACAAGCCCGGCATCCGCCCATATAGAATCCTTGCAGGACGGCGTGGGTGGATTCATGCGTGGCGTTTGGAGTACATACTTTGTCCATTTCCACACTAATAGTTCGAAAGTTTACTTGAGATGTTTCCAGTCATTTCCATTTCCTGCACGCATGCGTGCAAGAGTGCATGCGTTCGTGCAAAATTGCCTCATGACAGTATTGATCGAGTTATGGATGGGGAGAACGGATGAAGTAATCCAATAGGACTGACTCGGAAGCTTTGAGGTGGGCATTTGGGAATGGATTCAGACGTCAGAGGAACCTTGGATGCTTGAAAGTGGTGCGGCACGACCTTCATCATCGCTGAAACAACTCTATTCGGCTTTTTTGCACGAATGCGTGCAAAATTGCGTTGTGGCAGAATTGAACGCAGTGTGGCTGGCCAACACAAAATAGATAATCCGATACGGCTGACTGGGAGGCATTGAGGTGGGCAGTCAGGTATGGATTCAGGCGTCAGTGGAACCTTGGATGATGGAAAGTGGTACACCACGATTGCCATCCTCACTGAAACGACTCTATTCGGCTTTTTTGCACGAATGCGTGCAAGAGTGCATGCGTGCAAAATTGAATCATGGCAGGATGGACCGCATTACGGCTCGGGAGGATGGATGAAGTAATTTAATAGGGCTGACTGGCAAGCACTGAGGTAGGCATTCTGGGATGGATTCAGACGTCGGGGGAACCTTGAATGATTGAAAGTGGGGCGGCACAACGGACATCATCTCCGAAACAAATCCATTCCGCTTTCCTGCACGCATTCTTGCGAGCGCAAAGGCATTCCAGCCGCGTATCTACGATGAATACTGTCCATAAGGCTCAGATGCTGTCCAACCGTTTGGAGGACTTCCCCGCCAGCGTCCATTGCTGTGGGAACATAAGGTTGAAAAGGTGCGTTCGAGTCGACGTGCCGTATTGCCGATGGCAATCATTCTAGAGTTCATTTACTGAGCCGGGAGATAAGTTGGTCGACCGGTGACGGAGGTGCAAGAAGGTTGACTGACGTTGGTCCCTCATATTACCACTGGTCAATGAGGCTCCACGCCTGGAGGAACGCTTTCACACTTTCAGGTGCGAACCAAAACTGTTCGTATGGCTCGGAGGTTCCGTTTCAACACCGGGAAATGAGACAGGTTTCTACCGGGAAACGGGGCAGACTATTACCGTGAAATGAGACAGCTTCCCCATGCTTCGTCCCTTTTCCCTGGTTGGGCGTACCGGGAAATGAGACAGGCACGCACCGGGAAACGAGGCAGCATTTTACTGGGAAATGAGACAGGAAACACCGGGAAACGGGACATGGGCCCACTGGGAATCGAGACAGGAAGAAGGGGGATTTGGGACAGGAAAATCCAGATAGGCCCTTGATCCTTTTCGCAAAATCGGATCATAACTATAAACCTTGTTTAAGTAACTTAAAACGACATCAACAATGGGGTTGGTGTCTTTTTGACAATGAAGGAGCGGATGAAAGGCAACAACACGGAGGAGAAGGGTTTTTCTGACGGCAAGGATGAGATGAATCTGGCGGAGTTTCCCCTGTGCGCCATTTCTGACCGGCTGCCACCGGGGGAAAACACCCTGGTTTTCAAGGACCGCACCTGGGACGCGAGCCGGGGTGAGATGGTCCCCCGGTGCCTTACCATCACCGGCTCCTCGGAATATGGCCTTCCCACAGCCCAGGATGACGAGGTGCTTCTGGGGCTGATCCAGCTCTCCAAAATGCGTGGTTTTGCCGAGCGCAAGGTTTCCTTCAGCCGCTACCAACTCATCCGGCTGCTCAACTGGCGGGAGGAGAGCAAGTCCTACGAGCGGATCGAGAGCTCCCTGAACCGCTGGGTGGGGGTAACGCTCTATTACGAGAACGCCTGGCGTAACAAAAGGGACCAGTGCTGGGCTGACGAGAAGTTTCACATCCTGGACAATGTCACCCTGTTTGACCGGGAGCGTCTTCCTCCCGGAACGAGCCAGCCGCCGGTTTCAAGCTTCACCTGGAATGAGACGATTTTCCAAAGTTTTGAGGCGGGCAATCTCAAAAAGCTCGATTTTGATTACTATCTGGGCCTCAAAAGCGCTATTGCCAAACGGGTCTACCGCTTTTTGGACAAGCGGTTCTATCAGCGGCCCCGCTGGGAGTTCAATCTCAAGGAATTTGCCTTCGAACACATCGGGATGGCCCGCTCTTATGACAGCGCAAATCTGAAGCGAAAGCTTAAATCCGGCCTGGCTGAGCTGGAGGAAAAGGGTTTTCTTGTGCCTCTCCCGGATGAGGAGCGGTTTCGCAAGATGCGGTGCGGCGATTGGAATGTCCTTTTTCAGCGCGTGGCGCCTCCAGTGCGGCAGCCTCCGGGAGGCAGGACCGAATCGAAGGAGCCTGATCTGTTGTTGAAAGCGTTGGAGGAAAGGGGGGTGACCCCGTCTGTGGCCACAGAACTAATTTCCCAGCAACCCTCCGAAAAAATCGCCTCGCAGCTGGAGGTTTTTGACTGGCTGGCCAGCCAGAATGAGGCGCGACTATCGCGGAATCCGGCCGGTTTTCTGGTTGCCTCCATCCGTGGCGAGTATGCCCCGCCGAAAGCTTTTCTGGACAGGGCGGCTTTGGCGGAAAAAGCGGCCAGCGCCTTGCAGCGCAAAACCAAGGCGGAGGAGAAAGCACGAAAAGAGGAGGAGGCAAGGCGGCGAAAGGATTTGGCCAGGGCGGAGGCTATCGCCCAGTTTTGGAGTAACCAATCGGAAGACGAGCGGAATCGCCTGGAGGAGGAGGCACTGGCCGCCGCCACACCCTTGGAACGTGGGCTCTTGGAGCGCGGGGGAAGCGGGGCGTCCGCTGCCCGCCGGTTGCTTTTGGATGCCTTCGCGCTCAGCTTGATGCAGGATGTGCAGGGGTGATGGCTTGCAGGGCGAGGGCGTCTGTTTGTCCCACGGCGGACCATCTTTTTCGCTTCAGGTTGGGCGTGTGCCATTTTGAATGCCTTTCCCGCTGCCAGATCGAGTTAAATTTCAATTGTTGGGGGAGTCGTTTTTTCTTTTGCTCCATAGCGAGTCCTAACCTGACAGCAACGCAGGCCAAGGTGTTGCCCGTTTTCAGTCACTCACGTGAAGATTTTGCGCCGTTTGAAATCGTTTGCGGGCTGCGCTCGCCAATGTTTGGCTCCCTTAGTGGCACCGCTTGCGTTCAAATATTGAGCCTATTCCCAAGGGTTGTGACCTGTGGTATGTGGAGAAGAACCGTTTTTGCTTGAGGCACTTTGAAACTGCGAAAAACCCAGGTGATCAGCCTGGCGAATCTAAAAGGCGGTTGTGGCAAAACCATCACAACCCTTTCCATTGCCGCGGCTCTGTCCCAAATGGGCTACCGAACCTGCCTGGTGGACAACGATCCATCGTGCGATTTGTCCTCAATGCTTGGGCACTTTGATTGTGCCGGTTGCAAGGAGCAGGCCCCGTCGGGACAGGAACGCCCTTTGGCCCGCCAGAAGTTTGGCCAAGGATCTGGTCGCACTAGGTGCGGGAGGTTGGGTGGTGGAGCTCTTGGAGCGGAAAACAGCGGTGCAAATATCATCAACAGCCGAACGCGGTCACTGACCGGACCCGTTGACCCATTTTGAGAGCGCCTGTTTTCCACGCAAAAGCAGGATATTCTTTTTGCCCAAGAGCATTCTCCTGATGGATGACGTGATCACTCGAGGCTCAACCTTCACCGGCAAGGTCCCGCATCTAATAGAGACATTTCCAGAGGCCAGGGTCTTCTGCTTTACCCTCGGTAGGACGGTGAGTTTGGCGGAGCCTGATACGATCTTGGCCCCAACTCACGGCAAGATTCTTTTCACCCCGCCATCAACATTGCAATCGGTGCCATAAATCCATCGGAGTGTTCCGCAATCGCAATCCATTTGGTTAATGGCTTTGGCCTTTGCTTTTCGACTGCGTTTGCTGGTTTTTGCCGGATTGTTTGTTTTGTTCTTCGCCCTTCTTGTGGGCCGGGGATTTTTCGTGCGTTTGTGGCTCTTTTGACTTTGGCTGAGCCAGTTTCTGTTCCTTTGTCCATTCCTCGCGGATAGTCTCCCTTACGGCCGCCAGATGTTTTTCTGAGATGGGATGGTCCTTGGCCCAGCCCTGGCGGAATTTCACAGCTGCCTCTTTGAGTCGGCGCAGGTGGGGGAATTCTGATGGTTCTTCGGGCATATCTACCTTAATGGCTTGGCCAGTTCTTGGGCTGCCTCCAGACAGCGGCGGATTTTCATGCGCATGGTGTCGTATTCGACTTGGTACACTTCTGCCATTTCCTCATAATTCCACCCCAAGACGATGTGCTCCCAGAGAATCTGGTCGCAAGGGAATTTTGCAGCTCGCAGCAGACTTAAGAGCATGCGCAAATCCTCTAGATCCCAAGGCTTAATGTCCGCCCCTTGCTCTCCCTGCTCCAGGATTTCCGCAAGAGCGAAAGGGTCCGTGGGCACGGCTTGCTCTGCGTACTTGCCCCGCAAAGCGTCCATGGCCTTGTTGCGGGCTATGCGCAGGCACCAGACTCTTAACTTGGCTTCTGTCTTTGCTTTAGTCCCGCCCAGTCCCCGAAAGATGGCTTCCAGGCAGTCTTGCAAAATATCGTCCGTCCGGTCCCATCCCACCGTCCGTACAATCAGTGGGCGCAGGAGTGGGACCAATTCACGAGCCAGCTCTTCACCGAGTTGAAGACGGCGCTTTAGCGCAGTGGAGGGCTTCAGGTAGGCCTTCACTTTGGCGAGCAGGCTCATGTCTGGGGTGGAATGTAGGGGGCGGGTCTTGGGGTGCAATGCTTTTCCTCAGGGCGTTAAGACCAACGGCATAGGGCAGGGGAAAGTTTTTAAAAAATAGTCCGTTCGGTTTTGCCCGGAATTCCGACTTTCTCGGATGAACCCCCGCTTGGGCTTCGCATGGAGTCAGGAGGGGATGAACCGGAAACCGCTTATGAACGACGAACAACGCCAGTTTCTTTCCCTGCTTTCCCAGCCGCCCGCCCGTTTCACGGTGGAACAGACCGCCTGGGCACTCAACTTCCAGCCTCATGATATTCCTCGGCTGGTCGCGGCGCGGTTGCTCAAACCTTTGGGCAACCCGGCCAAGAACGGGTTCAAAACCTTTCCGGCCCACGAAATCCTGTCTTTGGCAAGGGACACGGCTTGGCTCTCGAAGGCTACCAGCACCATTCACAAAGGCTGGGAGGAAAAGAACAACCGTCGCGGGGGAGGGAAGGGGACCGGCTTGTCATGAGCGCGAAGGTAAGTTCTGGTGTCTGCGTGCCTTGGATCGGGATCAATCATGGAGTTAATGTGGATTTTCAGCGTCGGTTCCAGATGAAACTGGCCCCAATGCACGGCGCGAGGGTTCAGTGTTTCGGAATGTTTTGGGTTTCTCTGGCAGGAAACCTTGGAGGAAGTGAATGCAAAGGCCATCAGCACTATTTAAGATCTGGGAAGGTTTCTCACGGGGTGACGGCGTTGGGACCAGTGCCTGTGAAGATTGGGTCGTTTCAGCAGCACTCGTCCCAACGCCCTTGTGTAAGCCGATTTCCGTCTGAAGCGTCCTCTGCGCGGCGGTTCCGGGGTGCCCTCCACCTCCCGCTCCCTCGGCCGCTCCAGACCGAAATGTGGGGGAGGTTAGCGGTAGAAGTGAACCGGGGTGCCATTCCCTGAAACGCAAGGTGATGGAGGGTTTGAGCCGGACTGGCAGGCTCAGTTGATCCGCTGAACGTGCGCGAATCGGTTTCTTCATTTTATGGCCCAGCTCCGCCTGTCAAGGTCGTGCCGCCCCGCCGCCCACAGCCTCCACCTTGACAGTGCTCGCCGGGCCGGGAGGGAGTTATTTATAGGGATTCGCGTGCGGAAATCATGATGGCTGGAAAGGGTGGTTGAGAGTGGTTTGGTTGCTCGATTGATATTTTCCTCTTTTTGTTTTGACGGATTCAATAAAGTCATACTTACTCAAGTCGTTCACTTTGTGCGCCTACAAAGAGAGCGAAAATTAAGTTGGCTGCGCGTTGAATTTCAACTCGCAGGATTAGATTTGATGAATCGTTTAAATTGATTGAGTGCGCGCATGCTTTTAGAACAAGCAAATGGCTTTGAGGCCAAGTCCCTAAATTTTGGCAATATCACCAAGGCACAATAGGCAATCACAACCAACTTACCCCCCTAATTGGCTTTAGGCCCGCGCCGAAGCAAAAAAGGTGTTTGAGGCACAAATTTACAAACGCATGAACTCTGCCCTAAAGACTCTAGTCCTGCTGGCTCTTACCGCCACACTCTTGCGCGCCGAAGATGCGCCCGCTTTCGTCGTGCAAGAGCAGGACGCCAACACCAAGACCTGGGTCCAGACCAATGAACTCGGCCAGGTGACCTCCAGCTTTGTGGAAATGGCCACCGGGTTATCGCGTTGGGATGCCGCACTTGAAAAATGGTCTGATGCTGACGCCTCCATTGAAATCGCCCAAGGTCCAGAAGGTGGAGCCGTGGCCGCTAATGGCCAGCACCGCGTCATCCTCTCTGCCGATGCCAACAGCGCCAATGCCACCGTCGATGTCGAAATGCCCGATGGCAAACGCATCCAACTCCAGACCATTGGCATTGCCCTCACTACTCTTGACAACAGTCGCTCCATGTTTCTCGGGGAGGTTAAACAGAGCATCGGTGAACAGATCGACGCCAACACCGTGATTTATTCCGACGCCTTCGCCCCGATCAAAGCCAGTTTGCGTTTGAAAAATACGAGGGCTGGATTTGAGTCAGACGTTATTCTGGAAGAGAAGATCGACCCAGCAGACTGGGGATTTCCGCCGGAGTGCAGGCTTGAGGTGTGGTCGCAAATTCTTTCCTCGCCAACGGCTCGCGTCAAAGTCGAGAAAATTCCCGGTCGCCAAGTGGGCAACGCCGACCAGGATGAACAAATCATCTTCGATGGCATGGCCTTCGCGAAGGGTTCCGCTTTCCGTCTGGACACCCTCCTGCCTGGGCCTTCCGAGCAACTCGCGAAAATCCGCGTGGCCAAGGAGTTGGTGGATTTTCCAGCCGATGACATGAGATTCCTCATTGAATCGGTGCCCTTTCTCGAAGCGAAGCCGCAAATTGACAACCTTCCGGTCAACGAGGCGCGAAAGAAGCCAGCCAAAGACCTCCTTGAAAGGGCCATGGCCAAGGCGGTCCCCGGCAAACGCTCCCGTCCCCAATCCTTGCTGGCTCAAGCCCATCCTAAAGGATCGAAGAACCGCGCCATGGCTGCGCTCTCAAAAAGGTCCATGCCTGATAAGCCGGGCTTCGTCATGGATTACCAACTGCTTAACTACACCACCAACAACCACACCTTTAAAGGGGATACCACGTACTTTATTGCGTCCGATACCACGCTTGGCGGCAGCACGATTTTTGAGGGGGGTAGTATTGTTAAACTAACAAACGGAGCCTCTCCGTCCTCACTCATTGTCAACGGGGCGGTCAGTTTCCTCAGCTCCCCCTACCGACCGGTGGTCATCACCTGCGTTGACGATCACTCTGTGGGAGAGAAGCTCAATACCAATGCCCAAGCCACCACCAACGCCTACTATGGGGTTTATGGCATCAAAATCCAGAACAGCGTGGCCACAAACTCCATCAGCAACATCGTCATCCGCCAGTCCCAAACGGCGATTTACATGGCCAGCGGGACTGGTGGTGAGGTAAGGCATGCCCAAATCGTTAACTGCGGCAAGGGCATCGACACAGCTGCCCCGGTCACCCTGCGCAATGTGCTCATGGGCAACATCGGCACCCGCGCCATCAGCGGCACCGGCACTATTGCCCTCACTGGCGAGCACGTCACTCTCAATGGTCCATCCTCGGCCACTGCCTATTTTGCCTCCGGAGCAGCCACCTTGGCCCTGACCAACTCCATCGTCCAAGGGTTCGGCACGCTGGGGACTTACACCAAGTCAGCCACCGTGGACAGCTTCGCCAGTTCCCCGTTCCTCCCCACCGGCGCAGGGTATTTCTACCTCAACCCCGCCACGACCGGCCTGCGCGATTCCGGCCTGACTACCATCAACGCCTTGTTGCTCTCCCAACTCCGGCAGATGACCACCGAAGCACCGGTCACGCTCACCACTGATTTCACTGCATCAACTGTCCTTTATCCCACCGTGCGCCGGGACTCTGATGTGCCGGATTTAGGCTACCATTATAACGTCCTCGACTTCCGCTTGACTGCACTCAACCTGACCAACTGCACCCTGACCCTGACCAACGGCGTGGCGGTTGGGGTGCACGGGGCGAGCGGTCTGCAACTGCGCAACGGTAGTGTGTTAATTAGCCAAGGCACTCCCAATGCCCCGAATCGATTGGTCCGCTATCAAACTGTCCAGGAGCAACCGATTGTTTTGGGGGCGACTGCTGTGGCTCTGTTCGACATCCCTGGTTCCGTTTCGACCCGCCCTATTGTTCGCATGCGCTTCACCGATGTCTCGGGCATGGGGGCCGGGATCACCGGGCCCACCTTTCTGGATACGCCGGGTTATTACATCAACGAGCTTTCCCTGACCGATTGTCAGCTTCGCGGAACTTTGGTCAGGTTTTTCGAGCAATCCAGCGGAATTGGCCAGCAGGTTTTGGTCTCACTGACCAACAATGTCTTTGAGCGCTGCACCGTGTACCTGAGCAAGTACTACTATTCGTATGACATCAACATGACGGTCAGCTGTTACAACAACCTCTTTTACGGCGGGCTCGTCACCTTCGCCTACGACACCCATACCGGTTACAACCCATCCTGGAACATCAAGGACAACCATTTTGATACGGTGTCTCTCAGCCAGAATGGCTCCGGTCCGGCCACCTACATCCTAAAAGCCAACAACGCCTACCAGAGCACTACATCACTCGGGGGCAGCAGCAACATCACCCTGACCGCCTTCCCCTACGCCACCAGTTATCTGGGCCGCTGGTATCAGGGCGCGACCAATATGGTGAACCTGGGCAGCCGCAACGCGACCAATGCCACTCTGTTCCATTACACCACCCAGACCAGCCAGACCAAAGAAACCAATTCAGTCGTTGATATCGGTTTTCACTACGTGGCCACTGACAGTAATGGCCTTCCCCTCGACAACGATGGAGACGGAGCACCCGATTATCTGGAGGACAAAAATGGTAACGGCACTGCCGATTCCGGCGAAAACAGTTGGCTGTCCTACAACTCACCCAACTTGCTAAGTGGCTCGCCCGCCATTCGCATTGAAACCCCCAGCAACCCCTAATCTCAAAGAGCAAAACCATGAAGGCCATGAAAAATAAATTGTTAGCGATTTTAACAGTTATCTCCGTCTTTCTGTTGATCGTAAAAACAGCGGCGCAGGAAGCCGAACCCCTCAGCCAGACTCAGCCGGGACCTGTTGCTGACAAAGGGCAATTTACTGAGCCTTGGGAACGGTGGACAAGAAACCCCATTTCAAGCCCCGTGCTCATTCAGTCCGAAACATATGGCACCCAGCCAGTAACACTACAACTGGCTGGTCAGAGTTACACTTTGCAGGGCACTAGCTGCACGGCGGCAGGGGATGTGCAGATCATGAGCCCATCACTGCACCCCCACACGCAGTACGCTTTGAGCTTAAGCGGCGTGGATTGGAAACAGGTGACGCTTCAGTTCAAGGGTTATATTTCAAAACAAACTTTGAAAAAGGCCGGGGCGAATTCGATCGCAATGCCGTATTTGGTCTACCTAAATGGCGAATTTATAGGGACAAACCTTGTGTCAATAGCAACAGCCTCATGTGCCAACTGGTCCACCAACCTGATTTTGGAGGTGCGCCCTGACAAAGGCGTGCGTCCTTCTTATCAGTCGGCTTATGAGGAGCAGTGGAGCCACGACGAAGATCAGAACGGCGACTTGGCTCCGGGGAACGGACAGTGGCTTGAGTTGGGGCCGGGTAGGTCCACTCAGCCATCCAAAACAGCGTTTCGCTGGTCGGTTGATCTGGGCAAGATGTGGAATGGGCTTTCGGCGGGAAAAATCCGTATCATCGAAGAGGGCATCTCCTCCAATGTTTTTAATTCCAAGGCCCTTGTTTATGTTTCGAGGTCCGACAATACCAACGAGATCGACGTCGTTACTAACGCTCTTGGCGGTCTGAGGCAGATCCGTGCGCCTCAGGTGCTGGTAGATATTCAGGCAACCAATTCCCCCACCGAGTATTGTAACCTGAAATTCTACATCCCCGCCAATGCCGGAGCAAAAACCAACGGCTTGTACCCTGTTCTTAACAGCCCTTTCGTGACTTGGCGGCTCCTAAATCCGGGAACATCCGGTAACTACACTCAACTCAATATTGTTGAGGATCGTCCGGGCAGATCTTACACAAATTTGCTGAGTTTTGATGGCACAAACCTGTGGAAGCTGGTCTCCGGGTACGGAGTTGATTATCGGGAGGAAACCCGTCTAATCCAGACAAACACCCTCGGACGGAAGGAGACGGTGCTGATTAAATCCCCCACCAACACCTTGTACAAGGCCATTGAGGATTATCAGCAGTTTTTGTGGGGATGGGAGATTACCAATGTCGTGACCAATCCAGATGGGAGCGGGCTTACCAATTCATTCGCTTATCACGCCAACACCAATGAAGTGGTCAGTTTTGGCAAATTATTCAAGCACATCTCTCCCGGAGGTCGCTGGGAGGTCTTTTGTTACCCATATTGGGATACCAATCTCGTTGCCATGGCCCAAGGCTGGCCTCTGAGTGATGCATTCACTGATTCTTATGCGTGGAACGAGGTGCGGATTCGTGGATGGAAAGATTTGAGCCTGCTTCCCGCACCCGGTCTTACAAATGTGGTCTTAACCCGTATTGATCGGCCTTCCACCGGCGTCGATGTTCATGATCCGCATCGTGAGGAGGTTTATTATTTCCCTGTCAGCGACGGCAGTATTGCCCCAGTTCTTTTATCGAACGAATGGGTGGCCAACGGTGATTACTCGACCGATGGCAATACGCTTCCGAATGAGTATCGGGGTAAGACCATAGCACAAGGCTTTGCTGTTGATGGTTTTACTCTGAACTATTCTCAGCGGTATCGAGATGCTGGGGCCTGGTACAACGATTTGGTTAGAAAATACGAGGGGGAGAATAATTCTGCTGACTTGTATGAGTATCAACGCGGGGCTTTCTCCTCGGGCACTTGGACCAATAATGAGAACGGGCATGACCTTTTGATTAGGAAGACCAGCGGATTTCACTACACTGGTACTCTACTGTCATCTCTTTATGCCTCTTACTGGCAATCCATTTATTGGACTCCTTATCCAGATGCCATGGATTGTGTCTTAAACAAAAGCACCCAAGAGACATCCTTTCTGCAAAATGGTAACCCGGTGGAGATTCGCACCTCTGGCATGTCGGCAATCGGTTCAGACCCGACCTATGGGGATGTGCCGGTCTTTACGCTGATGCAAAAGACGCGCAACACTTACGACAGTCTCGGGCATTTAACCAACTCTGTGTGGGTCGATGTAAACTCAGCGAATGTGCGGACCACCTATGAGGCGGACTACCGCGACGGCAGTGGCAACGACACCGAGTTAAAGGCTTGGGAGAAGGACGAAATTGGGCGCAAATGGACATTTGCCTACGATTCGCGAAAACGG
>JANYDC010000005.1 GCA_025359965.1 Pedosphaera sp. | reverse complement strand
TTCCAAAACGCTCTGACCCTGGCGCAAGTCAAAGCCCTCCACAACCTGCTTGGCTATCAATACGGCCTGGCCGTCGTGCCATGAAAACACTTGCCTCTTCACTCGCCACAGCGGCGGCCGCCACTCAGGCTGGTTGGGCCGAGCTGTACGATATATATCTGAAGTCTGCTATTACCACTCCTCAAGGCGTAACCAACATCCTGCGGTTGACCACGCTTCCGGCTGGCTTCGCCTTCTTTGCCCCGTTACTTGACCCCGAGCCCATTGGCACGCGTGGTGCCGCCGCAAGTTATCTGTTTTGGCCCCTCAAACGCGGCATTGTGAAAGCCTCGGCCAAATCCACCAATGACAAGTTGAGCCTGGTGGCATCCAACGTGAGCACTGGATGGGCGCAAATGATTGCCGCCATCGATTGGTATGATACTCCCGTCGTAATCCGCAAGGTGCCGATTGACACCGTTGGACTAACCTCCGCTGATTGCGGGATCGGCTTTTCCGGGCTGGTCGACAGCGCGGGGATCGACGATGAATCGATCAGTCTAACTCTGTCATCTGACCTGGCCACGTTTGCTGTAATCAAGCCAGCCGAGAACATGCATGAAAACTGCCGCTTCGCCTGGGCGGATGACATGTGCTCCATGATCCGTTTCCACGCCAATCACTACAAATCGAAGACGGTTGGGAGCGGGTCAACCACCTCAGTGGTGATTGCCTCCGGATTGACCGAAGACACCGGTGCGCGCGGCAGTTACGGAACTGACCTGGTCAACGCCCTGGCTAATGCTGCCGTGACTGCCAGCAGCTTTTCTCCGGTTGGAAAAGAAGGCTATCGCGTGAGGGCGGCCAACGGCGGATACTGGAATTTTGATGCTCCGGCTGACTGGGGGACACTCACCTCGGGATACTGGAAGATCCCCGACGCCCAGGCAGGGTTGCGCAATGCGGCCCTGACCCCGTGGATTCAATTCGATTTCGGTGTTGCTCGAGCCTGTCGGGTCTGGCAGTTCATCATTAATTCCAGCAACCGCGCTCAGCAACCCAGGCTCATTGAAATTTTCTCGTCGCCCAACGGCACAACGTGGACTTTCGAGAGCTATTTTCAGGTTCCCCCGCGATACCTGGACGTGATTGACTGCTACATCCCGTCCGCGAGTTCAAACCGGTACTGGCGGATTTGTATCCGCAACCGCTGGCAGGCACGGCTCAGCTCCTGTTTTATCAAACAAATCAGCGCCTACGAAGGCGGCCGCCACTATTGGCGCGATGGATGGATTTGCTTTGATCCCTCAACCACAACCGTTGCTTTGCGAGGCGTGAGCCGGTTGATCCAAGAGAGCTACAGTGGGGAGCTGACCTGTGGCACTCTGCCGTCCGCGCCTGTCTCGGGCGACATCTTCACCATCGAGCGGGGCTGCGGCCGCACTTTCAACGACTGTTGTGCGCGCGGAAACGTTGAGAATTTCGGCGGGTTCACCACGCTGCCTCTTGAGGAGGCCGAGGTTTGAAAACCGATCACGAAAAGTTTTCTGGGATCCCGTGGAAAATTGGCGGCCGCGACCGTGCTGGCGGGGTCGACTGCATTGGCCTAGTTAAGCTGTTCTTGGCTGAGGAGGTTCGCATTCACGTCCCCGAGCTTCCACCGTCCGCCTACGAAAAGGCGGGCGACACCGCCGAATTTCAGATGTGGCCAATGGACGTGCGCGCCCTCCCGCGCGGGACAGTCTTGGGGTTTAGAAAAGCCGGTCAGTTGAGGCATGTCGCAGTGGCCTTGGGGAACGGAAAGGTGCTGCACGCCACTGCAGGCGGGGTCCGCATTGACAATGGCATAGAGCTGTTAAGGCGCGCGGGCTGTGATCTGGCCGGCATGATCGATTGCCGGGATTCCGAGCGGCTTTGGCGCGCATTGGCCAACGAGCAACTCGGCGGGCCTGTTGCGCAATTTGTTATCATGCTGGTTTTGAGCCTCGCCCTAAGCGCGGCCAGCTACCTAATCCGGCCAAAGCAGCCCCGATTCAACAATCAGACGGGCCGTTACGGCTTCAGCCCGCTGGCCACCCAAACCAGCACAACGTTGCCCCTGCCGGACTTATTGGGGGCTGGCGTTTTGTCGGGCAATGCCGTGATGCAGTCCACCCAGGACAAAAACAATCCCGGTTCCGATCCGGCCACTCAAAAAATCAACCGGGTCGTCATTTGGGGATCGGGCAATATTGCCAGGCTCTCGGGATGGCCGTCGAGCGATGTGATCATGCTCATCGGTGGCAACGACTATCAGGCCAATGGGTTCTGGACCGGATTCCACGGCATTGGCACTGGGATTCAATACACGCCCAACGCCTTCGGTGCTCAGACCAAAGCCGAGTGCGTTGACGGCACGTTTGTGACCGGACCCAACACGGACCTGAATGTGCCCACCTTCTCCGTCTATGAGGGATTGAACGATATCACCGTGCCGGTCGATATCCGCGCCTCTTATGACCGCGAATTTCCCGTCTATGGCTTTGCGGGATGTGCGTATACCGTCCTCAGATTTGTTGACTCGAGCAAATTTAACGACTTGAACGTCCAGCAGAAAATGCAGGGGCGAAAGTGCCGGACCTTCAATGCCTATGGCTTCAAAACCGACACTGTCACGGGCGCATCACTGGCTGGTGCGGATGGCACAAAGGTGCGTTTTAATCTGCCCGCTGAGGACATACAGAGCGTTAGCCTAACAGTCAACGGGACGGCCTACGCCGAAATAGCAGCCTCCGCGCAAACCGGCAACGTCTACCAACTCAACAAAACCAAGGGCTTTGTCGAGTTCATCACAGCTCCCGCTGCAGCGGCCACGATCCTCGTTTCGTACACGCGTTTCATTCGCCAGTTCGAGACCAACCCGGCCGCGCATGCCGTCTACTTATTGACCGAGACACTGCGAGGCAAGGGCATGGATGAGTCCAAGATCGACTGGGCCAGCTTTGATGCCTATTACACATCTTGCGCAGCCTCGGTCACTTGGGTCACAAGTGAGGGGCCAGTCACCAGCCCCAAATACACCACCAATTACGCCATCGATTCACGAAAGCCCCTAAAAGATCACCTGCAGGCCATCCTTGATGCTGGACGCGCCTTGCTGTTCTTGAGCGAGGGCAAGTTCAAGATCAAGGAATTGAAGGCTGAAAGCTCAGTCTTCAGCTTCAATGCATCCAACATTCTGGTCACCAACGGGAAATCCACCTTTAGATCGGAGCTGGTGGACCGATCAACCAGGCAGAATCGAATCAAGGTCCTGTTCCGCTCCGATGACAGCCAGCAAACCGAATCTGAAGCCATTCGCGACGATGTTTTTGATCAGCGTGCCCGCGCGCCAAGGGCTGGCAACAATGGGGTTCTCGACGAGAATTTGACCCTTCCCGCCATCGACAGCAAAAGCCAGGCTGAGCGCGTTGGAGAAATGGTCCTGCGCGAGGAAACCACCATCCGGTGGACTGTCAGCTTCAAGACGTCCATCAAAGGCTTGTCCTTGGAACCAGGTGATGTGATCGACATTACTCAGGGAAGCCAGCCCTCTTGGCAGGCCAAGGTATTCCGAGTTGAAGATTTGGAACTCGACGAGGACGACCACCTGAAAGTCACCGCCTCAGAGTATTCCGACGCCATTTACATTTAGCCAGCCCGTGGCAGTCTGGCTGGATGAAACCCATTTGGGTCAATAACGTTATGGTCGATGGCCGGTGGCCGAACACACCGTGATTGTTGATAAGCCAACCTTCGGCGAAGCAATGGCAGTCATGCTTGGATGGGGAGAAAAAGGCGCGGCAGTTTCTTGGGATGGAGCCAACTCGTGGCGTTGGTTGCTGGCAACCGATCCGCCCTCCCCCGGCCACAAAATCATCATCACCGCTCAGGAGTTCTGGGAAATCAACGCGGGTTCGCCTGTGGATACTATCGCGCGGCTACAGCCCGAAATTCGCGAACGTTTGGAATCCGCCATTTAAATCCGCACGATCCGCCATTTAATTCGCAAGACTACAGAAGGGGTCAGGAGAGATGTTTGATTAACCGCGAGGCGGTCTGCGAAGAGGAGAAGAAGGAATGGCGGGGATACGGGGGTATCAAGTAGCTGGCGTCACGGCTTAACCAGCGTCCTCGCGCAATAACTGTTCAAGCTTTCGCCGGCGGCCAGGGTTTTAAGGGCAAGACGGCGGTGCAAGGCCGGATCGACGCGCAGCACAAACTTACCGCTTAATTTTTTCGCGGACAGCGGTTCGGGCAG
>JANYDC010000147.1 GCA_025359965.1 Pedosphaera sp. | reverse complement strand
TTCATCGCCCCAACAGAGCTGCGCTAATAGTGGGAAGCTTTCACCCGCACACTGTAATCAAGCCTTTTCTTCGTTTTTTCATCATTTTAACATTGGGGACTTTTCAGACAGGCTCTGAGAAGGCCTTGCTTCAGGGAGTTTATGATGGCGAGCGCCGCTTTGAATTGGTCAACCAATTGGTTGAGAATGAAGGTTCGTGGCAGTTACCCTTTGGATGGTATCCTTGTCGCGACTCACGAGATACATTCCGTAGTTCTCTCCAAAAACGTGCAGTGGATTTAATCGGAGGACCTGTTTCCAAAAGGTATCCCATTCATCTTCCAAATCGAAATCGGTGGGGGAATACTCACAATAGTTGACCATCGTCTTGAAATCCTCGACCTGAACCGGGCAATCAAATACTAACCATTCGTCAAATTGGTCGTGAGGAATCTGGTTGGTATCGCGAATCAAGGGACTGTGCGCCAACTGTCCGACCATCCTCCAGCCATTCTCTTTTTGCGTTTCGGACAAGGTCACGAAACCGCTGTCATAGGAAGTGTTTACAAGATATTTTCCGATGACCAATTCTGGAAAGCGGAGCCATAGGTCGGCGATGGAAAGATCCAATCGTTCAGGCCAGTGGACCACCTGATAACCATTTCCTTCGGTCAGGACGTGGTCTTTCAAAAGCGCCATGATTCCAACTTTTCTTCGGATTCCATATGTCGTCGCGCGCTTTCCGGTACTCTGTTCCAGACGTCGTGTCGGTGAGGCATCCTTGCTTAGTTCTTAAACCGATCCTCTTTGAGTGCCTTGACAATGGCGCGGCGCACCTCAATCGGCTCGATGGCCCGGTCTGTTTTCCATAACACCTCACCTTTTGGGCTTATAAGCAGGGTGTAGGGGAGTGCGTTGTCCCATGTGGGATCGAACGATTCCATTAGTTTCGCCTTATTGTTTGTGGCGAAGATCAGGTTTTTGGTCGCGGCCTGGTTTTTCTTCAGGAAAGACATCACTTCTTTCTCCTCATCTGGGTAGTTGGCGGAAACGGTAACAATTTCAAAATTTCGTTGGCCAAAACGGCGGTGAAGGTCGATAAAATCGGCGAATTCCGTGACGCAAGGCCCGCAGAAAGTAGCCCAGAAGTTAACAAGGCGAAGTTTGCCTGAATCGTTCTTGCGGAGTGCCTTCAATCCCTCGGCGTCCACCTGTTCCAAAGAGACAGGCAGAGTCGCTAGCTTGTCCATGTAGGTTTTGACAGCAGCTGATTTGCCACCCCACTTGACCGAGCAGCCCACTACTTTGGTTTTGGGAGTCGTTACTTCCTTGCCAGCCAAGAGTTCATCGATGGCAACAGTCAGGTCATGAGTGGTGATGTATTCTGGGCGTTCGGAATCATCAATGCGTCCCACATATCGAAGTTTGCGTGAGGCATCGAAAAGGAAAGCATGGGGTGTGGCGATGGGGCCATAGGCTTTGGAGACTGCTTCGGTGTCTCCATCATAGAGGTAAGGAAAATTATAGTTCCGTTCTTTCGCGCGGATTTTCATCTCCTCGAACGAATCGCTGAGATCGGTATAACCAAGCTCATCAAGGCGCACTGAAGTTGGGTCGTTGGGGGAGATTGCAACGAGCGCCAAGCCCTTCGGGGAGTAATCGACTACCAGCTTTTTAAGACGCTCTTCGTAGTACTGGGCCGTCGGGCAATGGTTGACGGTGAAGAGCACCAGGAGCAATTTCGCACTAGCGAAATCAGCCAGTTTATGGGTTTTATCGTCGACGCCGGGTAGGGCGAAATCAGGTGCGGAAGCCCCAAGTTCCAACGTGGGAAAGTGATCATCCGCTGCGCGTGCAGAAGTGAGGCTCCAGAGCAGCGTCACGGCTAGGGCGGCAAGTGCAGAAAGGCGGTTCATAGGCGCGATCTACCTATCGCATCGGCGGGTGCAAACGCAATCTTTGATCTTCCGATGAGTAGCGACTGGCCCCGAGGAAGAGGCACAGCCATTTTTATGGCGAGGCCAATTACGCTTCGACGCGCACGCCGGGCTGGGGCTGGATCACTTTAATTTTTGGGTGCCGTGCGTTGATTTGTTGTTCAAACCATAAGCGGGAATCTTCGTCGCCATGACCCAGCAGAATGGTTTTGGGGGAGACTTGTCCGACGAAATCCAGAAGATCCTCGCGGTTGGCGTGGGCCGTTAGATCAAAGTCTTCCAGTTCGCACTTACGTGTGGCCATGCCTCCGCTTGGGCTGAACATGAATTCCTCTCCGTGCTTGGCGGCTTTCAGTCTTCCACCGGCAGTTTCGGGATCGGCGTATCCCACGAAAAAAATGGCGTGCCGTTCGTCTCCAACCATGCGAAGCCCGAGGTCGTGGGCTGCGGTTTTTTCAGACATCATCCCTGCCGTCACCACAAAAATTTTGGCGTCGCTCAATTTCATCCGTTCGGCCTGGCCTTTTTCCAACACGGTGAGGTTCAGTGCTTCCGTGAGACGCAAGTTGGTGTGATTGCGGTGGGCACGATGGGCTTGAAGGTCGTAAATTTCGGTGAAGACCCTGCCGAGGCCCCCGATGTAGATCGGCTGCTTGCGGACTTTGCCCGCCTGCATCAAAAGTGAAAGTAGCGCGAGAATTTCCTGGGTGCGGCCCAGTGCAAACACCGGAATCAGGATGCATCCTTTGCGGGCCTGAACACGCTGAATGGCTTCCGCAAGTTTTTCAATTTCTGCTTCACGGGTAAATCCAGTAGGAGTGGCGCGATTGCCCCGGGTGGTCTCCATGATCATCACATCGGCTTTTACGTCCTCAAATCGGGCGGCCTTCAGAATAGTCTGGTCGTGAAAACAAACATCGCCGGTGTAAAAGACAGTTTGGTGCTGGCCGCGAACCATTATGCCCGCCGAACCCAGTGCGTGTCCGGCATCAAGAAATTCAAGGGTGGGAGAGCGCTGGCCGCGTTTTACTTTTTCAAAGGAGGCCCACTCAATCTCGCGATTGTAACGAAAGCCCTGGAAAAGATGGGCACTCTCGTCGATCTCATCATGAGTATACAGCGGGTATTCCTTGATGCCCAGTTCGTCCCTCTGACGGATCATGACGTTGACTGAATTATGCAGAACCCGTTCCACAAGGAAGTAACTCAATTCAGTCATCAGCACATGCGCCTTGGGGAAGTAGCGCTGGGCGATGGGGAGCGTGCCGACGTGATCATGATGGCAATGCGTGATGGCGATGGCATCGACATCCAGATCCTTGACCTTGCTGTACAAAGGCATTCCTTCGCGACCTTCGCGTTTCGGGTGAGTGCCAGCGTCCATAAGCAGGCGGTGCCCCTCAATTTCCAGCATCCATGCGCTGGCCCCGATGTTTGTTTCTGGATTTAAATTAGTGATGTGCATTGAAATGAAATTGGCTCAAACCCCCGTTTTGTGGAGGATTGCCTTGGCGGACTCGTGCTGGCGTTGGAGCGGGAGGTCAATCCTCCTGACCCCCAAGCTGTGCTCTGCTCATGAGAAGCCGATAAAAAACAAAGTTCAAGCCAGCATGAAAAGGGGTCTGCATCCTTTTGGCCACCTTTTTCGCCGCCTTTTTTTTCCAAATTGGAGGTCGATCGTGCCTCAACCACGCCTTCAACTAGTTCTTTTCAGTCTGTCTCAAGGCGAAAAAGCCTGAAATAAGGTCCTTAGCTCCTCTTCAACTTGCCCGGCATCAGAAAGCGTTTGGCGGATTTCATCACGCAAAAGCTCGCGGTAACGTCCGCGAAGCCGATGAACTGCCACTCGAACAGCCCCTTCAGTAAGCTGAAGCTCTTCCGCCGCGCGGGCATAGGGAATGGCACTCTTGCCGACGGTTAGGAATGGTTTCAGTTGCTCGAAAATCCGAACCTTGTCCTCGGTGGAGTTCTCCCCACGCAAGCGCGTGATGACACGTTCCAACAGCGTGACCGCCCAAGCCCTGTCATAGAGTTTGTCCGGGCTTAGGTGGTCGGCTGGATTGATTTGGTAACGGGTGTCTGCCTCCTGGCCGTCGAGCGACAGGAGAGGCACGCCGCCTCCGCGTTTTTGCCGGTTGGTGCGGTCCCACTCGTTTGCCAGGAAATGCTTGAGAGCAATCAATAGGAATGCGCGAAACCGGCCTTTCTCGCTGCTGAGCCCTTCGAGGTAATTTTTCTCAAGGAAGCGGGAGAAGAAGGCCTGTGTGAGGTCTTCACCATCCTCGTGCGAATAACCCCGCCGCCGGACATAGGCATAGAGCGGATACCAGTAGGTGCGGCACAATTCCTCCAAGGCCACGTCTGCATGTGGCTCCTTGCTGCGACCGGCCGCAATGACCACCGTCCAGCGCGTGGTGGCAAAAATATCTCTTCCAGCACTTGTCGTTTGCGCTATTTGCTCGGGCTTGGAATCACTCATTTTACGCGGGCGATTTTTACTGAGCCAATTCTGACAGCGCCCGGTCGCGGGTGGTCACGTCGCCGATGCTGTTTGCGATGGAGATGGCCTGTCTGCGCAGTCCGCGCTTGATGAGAAAGCGGATCGATTCATGTGCGGTGCTATCCTTTTTGTTTATGTCGCTGATTTGTTGGATGGCTTGGCTTGCGATCTCTGGTTCGCCCGTTTTGGCGGCATCAAGGGCTACCCCTGAAAACACGCGATCTCTTGACGTAAGGTCGCTTACCATGGTGGCTGCTTCAAGTCTCGCTCTCAAGGTGTCACGCGCAGCTTCCCGGGTTTTGGCGAATGTTCCGGAATTTTGGCTGTTGGCCTCATCCGGGATTTGTTCCACCTTTTTATAGCGGATTTTCATTCCCGAAGGGCTTTCGGAAAATTCTACAATCTGGATAAGACCATGGTCACCTTCACTGGTTTTAAAGGCCAAAGTCAGGGGCAGTTCCGCATTGGATGGCAGTTGGTAAATGGTCATACCCGCCTTTCCTAGCGGTGTATCTGCCTCGATTTTGGTTAAAGTGGTGTCGGCCGCCAAAGCTTCGGCACAGTTGGCTGGAGTCGCTTCTGCCCATTGGCTCGCTCGAAAATCAACCAATTTCACATCTTTGGTGGCCAGTTTCCACTGGGGGTTTCCGGAATCCGTGCCGGGGATGACGAGCAGGTTCATGCGATTGGTGTTTAACCAGTCGTTTGAATTCGCTGATTCAGCCGATGCCGCTGCCTCGGTGGAAAGCTCGCCGGTTCTGAGGTCGAGGGCTTCGTCTCCCTTATGCTCGCCGAGGCTGTGGATGGATCGATCAATGACCGGCCCGAAGGCGAAGCTGGGGATTCTCTCGGGAGGCTGATTTTGTTCGGGTTGTTCAGCTGCCACAGAATCTTTGGTTTCGCGATATTCTTGGCGGTGAAAGTTTCTCGCTCTTAGGGCGATGAATCCCAGCGCCAGGATGACGATGGTCATGCCGGTGATGACGGCGTTTCTTCCGAGAAGGATCGGCGGGGTGCTGGGAGTTGGCTGGTTCGCGCTGCGATCCACCGATCCAAAAATGTCCTCGTAGGCATACATCATGGCGGCCAGCGCGACGGGGGCCGAGACCAAGAGGCCGATTCCCAAGGCCAGTATCCCAACCGAGGCAACCAGAGTCACCAGGAGTCCGAAAAGCATTAACTGCCACCAATGTTTCGTGACCATTTTGCGGCTCAATTCCATGGCGGGCCAAAACTCCATTTTCCGATCAATGATCAGAGGCAGGGTAAACATCCAGGCTATCAGGAGATAAACGCCGGGGAGGATCAGGAAGTAAAAGCCGAGATAGATCAGCGTGCAGGTGATAAAGCCACCGAGGAAAAGATGGAGAAACTGATCATTGAAGCCGGAGAAGGCTGTTTCCATGGCGGTTTTTTCCCCGCGAATCTTTTTGAGGAAATGCAAACACAATCCGCCCAGGATCGGGCCATTCAACAGAAGGCTGAGTATCAGCAGCAGCGCCGATGAGTGCGTAAACGAATCAGCTGCGATACCCGCGATGATTGAAAACATCGCCACGAGCACGAAGCTGCCGACCATCGGCCAAAAATCGCTTTTTACCAAGGCCCAGCCGCGTCTTACACAACTGGTGACATCCAAGTTGTAATCCGGCAGCGGTGTTTCCTGTGTTGGCAACGGCGCGATGGGTGGTGGGGCGGACGCGGCAGTTCCGGCAATGGTGTCGACGGCTGTTTTGACTTGGCTGGCGTGTTGATAGCGCCGTTCCGGGTCCTTTTCCAAAGCGCGAAGAACCACGTCGTCCAATCTCACATCGACCTCAATCTTGCGCGAGGATGGCCGGCTGAAATTCCCAAGAGGCAACTCCCCAGTCAGCATTTCGTAGAAAACAACGCCCAGGGAAAAAATGTCCGCTCGATGGTCCACTGTGGTTGGCCGTTCCACCTGTTCCGGGGCCATGTAGTGTGGGGTGCCCAACGCGGCTTTGGTCTGCGACATCTGAGTATCCGGCTCAAGGCCCATGATTTTCGCGATGCCGAAGTCCGCAATCTTTACGCGCCCCTTCTTATCGAAGAGAATATTCTCGGGTTTGATATCGCGGTGGACGATGCCCTCCTCATGAGCAAATTGAAGCGCCTCGCAAATCTGTGGAACTATCTGCAAAGCCTCGCGAGGGGAGAGCTTGCCAGCCCGTTCCAACTGACGGAGATTCAGTCCATCCACGAATTCCATGATGAAATAGGGCAGGCCGTTCATCTGGCCGAATTCGTGGATGGCAACGATGTTGGGGTGATTCAGCTTGGCCAGCGCGCGGGCCTCGCGATTGAAACGCTCGGCGAAGCCAGGACCGCTCGCAGCCTGGGGCGGCAAAATCTTCAGGGCTATGATCCGGTCCAGCGTCCGTTGTCGAGCCTTGTAGACCGCCCCCATGCCGCCCTTGCCGATGAAGGAAAGAATCTCCAATTGAGGGAACAGCCGCCCCATTTCATCGACGTTTGGAGGCAGGAACGGCGCCGCTTCATTGACCGTTTCAGCAGCGGCCCCCTGGGCAAGGAGGCAGGCCGGGCAAAGCCCATCGAGCGCGCCAACCGGCAGTGAAGCTCCGCACTGGGGGCATTTGTTTGGCATATTCTGTTCTGTGTCAGACTCATTCATACCCACCTCAGAAGCAAAACCGAGACAATGTTACAGGAAAAATAGTTAAAACTCCTGGCGTGGCACTACTTGGATGACAACCCGTTTGCGGCCAAGTTGCGTGCCATATCCAATGGCGCGTCCAATCCCAGCAGGAGATCCGCCATTCTGGTCTCCACAATATGATTGGGAATGGTCCCCCGTCGCTTGCCCTCGTAGCCCGGCACAGCGTTCCAGTATGAACTCATGGGCAGCCGTATGCTGAGTTTCGAATTCGGCAGCAAAACCATGGTTTGCATGCCGGAATTATTGCCATAGTACCCGCCACCAGTTTCTTCGCCGATAAAAATTGCCCGATTTAGATGGTGCGTCACCGCGCAAAAATCTGCGGCTGTCGAAAAAGTCCCTCCATCAGTTAGGATAAAAACTTTTCCTAAGAACGGAAATTTGCTGGGAGCCTGTTCGGCTACGCCCGGGTGCATTTTTGCGCTTACAAGGTATCCTCCCGCCGGGTTGGGTGTGGTCTGCTCACGCAGCTTGCTTTCCTCAGCCACGTTCCAGTCGCAATGATCCTTGAACGAAGGTGAGATGCATTTGAGATTGATGCGGTCAAAGTATCGGAACGGTTGATCCGTGAGGTAGGATACAAACATCGCTCCATACATATCTTGGCCTCCTCCGTTTCCTCTGAGATCGATGATCAAAGCTTTCGTTCCCTTTTCTTTCAAAGTCTTGAACGTGTTTTCGATCCATTGTGGATACTCATCCCCGACAAAATACCGAAGGCGGATTTCGGCAATATCCGGATCTTTTAAGAAACGAAGCGCCTGATTCCCTTCCGACCAATTGAATTTGGCTATTTTCTCCTTTATGACTGCATTCACAGGATTTTGGTTCTTTTTTCGATCATCCTGGGTCACGCCAGCCAACGTGGCCGTCACAATCTTGCCTTCGGATGTTTTTGCTTTTACTTTAAATTGCCCGGTTTGCTCAATCAATATCCAGTAATACAAAGCGAAACCATTTTGGACGTGCAGCCGCTTACCACTTTCAATATCTCCATCCGCGGATTCCGTGGGCCACATCTTGCTGATAATGTCCGCCACTGATCGTCCATTGATTTCGAGGATTTCCATTCCCGGCTGGATGGTTTTGTCATCGGGCGTGTCGTTGAATAAAACCATGAGCTTCTTGCCCTCGATCAATGTTCGAAGCGGGAATTTTAGAGCTGCATCAACTGCCGCTTTTGTTTCGTCATCCGGTTGAAAACTGGTGTGCCCGCATCGTATGGCTCCCAGAGTTTCGGCGATCACCGTCATGAACCCGAGCTTGGTGGTTGATTCCAACTTCATCCTTTCTGTGTCAAACATTCTGTCCATTACGGGTTTTGCTGAATACCGGTACAATCCCGGATGTGCTTCCTCCAGTGCCAATCGCAATAAGTCAAAATCTTGCCTGGCCTCAGCCTGTGATAGTCCCGAGGCTGCTACGGTTGGTGTTGTTTGGGCATAAGACTCAAAAACGTCTCCTCCAAATAGTAGAGCACAGGCCAAGGTAAGTGAATAAAACTGAACAGTCATAACTTCTCGTGTTTGTTGGTTTTCTGGAGCGATGCCCAATTGGGCTTCGGACCAATGTTTTGCAGGTAAAAGCTGGATTCGCTTCGACGTGCACACCTATCTCAGAAGCAAAACGAAGAAACCGTTACTAAAAATCTGTCGTAAAATCTGCAATCTTCAAAATTTGAATTAAATACCAAAAACGATCAGATCACTTTCGTGAGTTTACCGATCAATGGCAAATCGAGTTTCCGCCACGCTTTCGGAGGACGTGGAAAGGTTCCAGGCATGAATTTGGTTGTCCGTCTGGCCGACAAATCGACATGAAGTCATTTAAATTCACATGGTTGTAACAACAGCGTCGCAAATTTATGATGATAATGGTTAATAATTGAACTATGGTTTTACTTGTCGTCGAGGACGACGCGGACATCGCGGAGTTGATTTCATACAATCTAAGGCAGGAAGGCTTTGAGGTGTTGAAGGCGGATTGTGCTGCCGCTGCCCTGACAAAGGCCTCGCGGCACAACCCAGACTTAATCCTGCTTGATTTGATGCTGCCTGATTTGGATGGCATCTCTTTGTGCGAGATTCTCAGAAAGGCTCCTGAAACCGCGACGACTCCCATTTTGATGCTCACCGCGTGGACAACCCAGCAGTCACGAAATCTTGGGCTAGAGGCGGGTGCCAATGATTACATGGGGAAACCGTTTAGTCCCCGTGAGCTGGTCAGCAGGGTTAAAGCTCTTCTGGAGACTTAAAGCCTGCTGGACACCTCATGGGTTGCCCTGAAAACTCAGCAGTGAAACCTAGTTTTATTCGATCTTCCCCAGGTATTTCTCCAGCCACCCGAGCACTTCGGAGTAAAAGAGATGGGCGTTTTTGGGCTTGTTAATCCAGTGCCCTTCGTCAGGGAAGTAGACCAGGCGTGAAGGAACGCCCTGACGGCGCAGTGCCGTAAAAAGTTGCAACCCTTGCGTCACAGACACCCGAAAATCCAATTCGCCGTGCGTCACCAAAGTGGGCGTTTTGAAATTGCCGGCGAACAGATGAGGAGACCACTTTCGATACATCTCCGGGTTGCTCCAAAACGGTCCTTTAAACTCCCATTCGGCGAACCAAAGTTCCTCAGTGGTGCCGTACATTTCCTCCAAATTGTAAACCCCCGCATGGGAAACAATGGCTTTAAAGCGGTTTGTATGTCCCAAAATCCAATTAGCCATATAGCCACCGTAGGATGCACCCATGGCGGCCATGCGATCCGGATCAGCCATCTTTAACTCCACAGCCCAATCAGTGGCTCGCATCAGATCTTCGTAAGGCGCACCACCCCAGTCGCCGGAAATTTCCTCGGAATAAGCCTGGCCAAACCCGGTCGATCCGTGAGGGTTGGGCAGCATGACCAGATAGCCTTTGGAGGCGTACAGCAGGGCATTCCATCGAAAAGTGAAGCTGTCCTCCCAAGCGCTCTGGGGGCCGCCATGGATTAGTAAAATAAAGGGATAAAGCTTTTTGGAGTCATAACCTGCAGGGCGCAGCAGCCATGATTGTAGGGGATGATTCAGCGCGCCTTGGATATTGACCGATTCCACGGTTGGCAACGCACGGTCGCTGAAGAGAGCATCGTTTTCCGAGGTAAGCCACTTCGGAGCGGGTGTTTCAGAGCCGAGATCAAGCGAAGCTATTTCTGGCGCACGAAGAAGTGAATCAATGACGCCGAAAACCTTGTAACTGCCTGTCGGGTGCGAGATGCCGTGAAAGTGGGAAGTACGGGCGATTTTTCGGATGGATTTTCCATCAAGGCCCGCTTCAAAAAAGGTGGTTTTTCCCTCTTCTTCGGCATTGAAATAAATCCTGTCATTCTGATCCCCCCACCATAGTTCGCCAACGGAACTATCAAGACTTTCAGTCAAATAAGTGGTCTTGCCGTTGGAGCGTTCCAGCAGGGCCAGTCTGAACTTATCAGCCTCATACCCATCCCGGGCTTGCGACCGGAAGGCGATATATTTCCCGTCTGGCGAAAACACTGGAGAGCCATCCCAACCTTTGTTGGTTGCCGTGAGAACCGTTGTTTTGTCGGTGGCCAAATCGATTTGGCATAGATTGGCATCGGTGCTCCAAGCCTCCATGTCCCGGGCGCTGCCGTTTTCGGGTTTGACTGGCCCGCGCGTGTAAACCAAATGCCTGCTATCAGGCGAGAAGGCGAGGAGGTCGCTACCGTGCGGATAGACTGGCGCTTCAAAATCACCTGGCGTCAAGTCGCGTACCTCATTTCTTCCGCTGGAATCAGCCAGGAATAAATGAACACGTTTACCTTCCTTCCAATCCACCCAATGCCGATACATCAGCGAATCAATAATTCTGGCTTTAACTCCTGATGCGGCGATTTCATCGGCCTTTTTCTTCTGCGCGGCGTCTCCGGTAAGCTCGGGGTAAACCTCGCTTGTGAAAGCGATGCGCGATCCATCGGGAGACCATTCCGGATTGTCTGCTCCGCTTGAAAGTTTGGTGATTTGTTGGGCTTCGCCATCGTCGAACGGCACCACCCAAATTTGTGATGTTCCTCCGCGGGACGTGACAAAAGCGATTTTTTTACTGTCCGGTGACCAGCGGGGGCCACCCTCGCCCTCCTCGCCGTTGGTCATTTTGCGCGGCTGACCGCCTTCAGTGGACACCACCCAAATATGTCCTCGCAATTTGTTTTTCTCCATCCCCACCGTGCGGACTGTGTAGGCCACCCATCTGCCATCCGGAGAGGCCTCTGCGTCAGCCACCCTTCGCACATTTAGCAGATCATCAAGATCAAAGGGCTTTGCGGCGAAATTGGAATGCAGGCTGAGCGTGAGCACCACCCAGACGGTTAACCCGCGCCAAGTTGAGAGGGATTTGTGCATTGGGTGCGGTGTCTTCCTGTTTATAAACTGCCGACGAATATGTCTTACACGTTGTAGATATCGGCGCGGTATTTTGCCTGGTTTTGCCCAATCCATTCGATGGTGCGGGTGAGGCCTTCCTCCAGCGAAACCTCAGGGGTCCAGTCCAGTGTTTCGCGTGCGGCCGAAGCGTCCGCCAAAAGTCGCTCCACTTCACTGCCGCCTGGGCGCAGACGATTTTCCTCGGTGTGCAAATCAATGGGTTTACCGGTGAGTTGCGAAATCATTTGGACTAAATCCCCAATGCTAATTTCCCGTCCTGTGCCAAAATTAAAGGTCCGCCCAATGGATTTTTCGCTGGCTCCGGCTTTAAGGAAGCCGCTGACCGTGTTTGCAACGTAGTTGAAATCTCGTGTGGGCGTGAGGCTGCCCAATTTGACGGTCTGGCCCTTGAGGCATTGGGCAATGATTGATGGAATGACCGCGCGGGCTGATTGGCGGGGACCAAAAGTGTTGAACGGCCTCACCGTTGTGACAGGAACCCCGTACGACAGGTGGAACGCCTCAGCCATTTTGTCCGCTCCAATTTTGGAGGCGGAGTAAGGTGATTGTCCTTGCAGTGGGTGCGCCTCGGAAATGGGGACGAATCGCGCAGTGCCGTAAACCTCGCTGGTGGAGGTGTGAACGATCTTTGAGGTTTTCAATTCCCGAGCCGCTTGAAGGACATTCATCGTCCCTTCGATATTGGTTTTTATGTACGAACCGGGCGCGCGGTAAGAATACGGAATGGCAATCAGAGCCGCCAAATGAAACACCACTTCCTTGCCTTCCATGGCGTTGCGCACGCTGTCCCGGTCGGTGATGTCACCGGCCGTGACTTCCATCTGTGCCGCTAAATCGGAGTGGTTCAACCATCCCCACTGCGCCAGCGCGTTGTAATGGACCATGGCGCGGACAATTGCGCCTTCACGCACGAGCTGCTCGGCCAAATGGCTACCCACAAAACCCCCTGCGCCTGTGACCAGAACCTGCTTATTTTTCCAAAAACTCATGCTATTAACCTTGGGATACGTCAATCGATTGTAGGTGACCCACCGAGTGGGCTGACTCTTGATGTGCAAAATGGTCGATGTTTCCTCTGGATGCGTCAAGCGCGTCTCGGAGGCGGCAGCTTCGAGCCGATTTTTACACAATGAGGTTGACTACGGTTGGTCATACATGATTAACTTGAGTAAGTTAGTTAAGTCCGTCGCGTCGATGGGCAATTAACAAATTTGATTTATGCGTTGGTTTTGGTTTGCTCTTCATCTTGGACTGTCGGTTGCCTTTGCTCAGGCCGAGGAAAAATCCATTTTAAATGTTTCCTATGACGTATCGCGCGAGTTTTACGAGCAGTACAATCCGCTTTTCGTGGCTCATTGGAAAAGTCAGCGTGGCGAAGTGGTTAAAATAAATCAGTCCCATGGGGGTTCCTCGAAGCAGGCGCGAGCCGTGATCGATGGTTTAGAGGGGTCTGTGGTCACCATGAATCAGCCTACCGACGTTGATGCCATTGTTGAAAAGGGCAGGGGGCTCATTCCCGCGGACTGGCGTGGCAAATTTCACAATAATGCCTCACCGTACACATCTGTGATGGCTTTCATGGTTCGCAAGGGTAATCCGAAACGAATTAAGGATTGGGATGATTTGACCAAACAAGCCGTTGGAGTGGTGCTGCCCAATCCAAAAACTGCTGGAAATGGACGTTATTCTTACCTCTCGGCTTGGGCTTATGCACTTTCAAAGAACGAAAATGATGCATCCAAAGCCAAATCCTTTGTAAGCCAGCTACTTACGAACGTGCTGGTCTTGGACAGTGGTGGGCGTGGCGCAACAACCACTTTTGTTCAACGGGGAATCGGCGATGTTCTTGTGACCTTTGAAGCGGAAGTCCTAACCTTGGTCAGTGAAAACCTTAAAGGGGAATTTGAACTTGTCGTACCCAGCCAGAGTGTGGAGGCGGAAATGCCCGTGGCCGTGATTGAAAAAGTGGTGAACCGCAGAGGGACGCGAGAGATTGCCCATGAATATTTACAATTCTTGTATAGTGATGAAGCTCAGGAATTAGTGGCTAAATTTGGTTACCGGCCTTCCTTGGCTACCGTGGCGGCAAAACACAAAACCCAATTCCGCGATCTTAAGGTGATTAAAGTTGAGGAGGCTTTCGGCAGCTGGGCGAAAGCCATGAAGGAACATTTTTCAGATGGTGGAAGCTTTGACCAAATCTACGCCAAATAACACCCATTCCGAACCCGCCGCAGTGACGACGGTACGGAGCGTGGCAGAGCTGCACGCCAGTTTCAAAAGGCTGGCCGACACTCATTCCAATCTTGTGCCGCTGGCATTGGATTGCGATGAAAGGCTTTCCGCATGGCGTCTTACCGGCGCGAGTGGCGGTGGCGGTGAGAGAATTCGACTCGGTTTTTTTGCTGGTCTGCATGGAGACGAGCCTGCCGGAGCCCTGGCGCTTCGGGGGGTGGCCGAACTGCTTCTCGAATCCCCCAGGCTCCTTACGGGTTATGATCTTTTTCTTTACCCGGTCTGCAATCCCTGGGGGTACGAAAACCATCGGCGTTTTGACCGCCTCGGAAGAGACTTGAACCGTGAATTTTGGCGGGAATCATTGGCGGATGAAGTCCGGGTTCTTGAGACCGAAATACTGAGGCGTGATTTTTCCGGAATTGTTTCTTTGCACGCTGATGATGACAGCCACGGTACTTATGGATTTGTGCGGGGAGACCTGCTGGCGCTTGAACTGCTTGAACCGGCCCTGGCCTCGGTGGAGTCGATTGTGCCCCGCAATGAGCTTGAAGTGATCGATGGCTTTGCCGCCCGGCGGGGGGTTATTCGTGAATGTTATGAGGGGGTCTTGACGGCACCGCCTCGGCTGGCCCGAACGCCCTTTGAAGTGATTTTTGAAACTCCAGGCAAGCTGCCGGAGGCCATTCAGGCACGTGCGGCAGCCGACGCCACCCTCACCATGCTGAGCCGATATCGGGAATTGATGGCCTTTGCAGAGGGTTTATAATTCAAGTCTCTCCGGAGACTGCGCCACTCGTCTGAGCTGCTGGTTGAATATATTCCTGAATTTTTCTTAATGCTTTTCGGCCTTCAGCAGACTTCATTAAGTGAACAAATCGATCAAATTTTAAAAATGTAAACTTAAAATTACGAAAGCCGGACATTAGTTTTTCCTCTCTGGCTGTGTTCGGGAATTCGGTTTGCTTCGTGCCCTGCCTTAGCGAAGCAATTCCGTTCGTGGTAGAATCAGGGTTGCTCCCATGCATGAGGGGGACGCAAAAGAGTTGTGCGGCGTGGCGCCGCCCTCTGTTGAACAAGCCGCGAATTCCAAATTTTGAAGGGTTATACTTGTAAGTCTTGCTGTTTAGTGGAGAAATGATCCCACGCGTAGATGTTTAGGAAGTCGAATGCTTTGCCCGGTTTCAAGCGGACCTTGGGGTTCACGCTTTTTTATCTGGGGCTGTTGGTCATTCTCCCGGCTGGGGGAATGATCTTTCGCGTCGTTCAATTGGGCTGGGGTGGATTCTGGCATAACGCGACTTCAGCGCGGGCTTTGGCGTCTTATGAGCTGAGCTTCGGAGCCTCGTTTTTTGCCGCCGCAGTGAATGCGGTGTTCGGCACAATCCTGGCCTGGGTGCTGGTGCGATATCATTTTCCCTTCAAACGATTGGTGGACGCTTTGGTGGATGTACCCTTTGCCCTCCCCACAGCAGTTGCGGGTTTGACGCTGGCGAACATGTTCAGCCCAAATGGCTGGCTGGGACAATTTCTTGAGCCTTGGGGGATCAAGGCCGCCTACAGCCGATTGGGCGTTGTAATTGCTCTCACTTTCGTAAGCCTGCCATTCATGGTGAGGACCATTCAACCAGTGCTCGAACAGATGGAGCGCGAGACAGAAGAGGCGGCTGCGACGCTCGGGGCAGGGAGGTTGAGAACCTTTTTCACAGTGGTTTTGCCCACCTTGATGCCCACCGTCATGACAGGCTTTGCCCTCTCATTTGCGCGCGCCCTGGGCGAATACGGTTCGGTTATTTTCATCTCCAGCAACATGGAGTACAAGACGGAGATTACCCCGTTGGTGATTATCACGTATCTGGAGCAGTACGAATATGCGGCGGCCATGTCGATCGCGGTGGTCATGTTGTTTATTTCGTTGGCCATGCTTGCAGCCATTAACCTGCTTGAGCGTTGGGCCGGTCGTTTTCAAAGCTGAGCCATGGCAGGAATCGTCAATCATAAACGTCGCGGGGCCACCGTGAAATCGCAGCGGGGTAGTGATGAACCGGCATGGGTTCGCTGGCTGCTTATTACGCTGGGCCTGGCATTTGTCGGCATATTTTTGGTGCTGCCTCTGGTTAATGTCTTTGTTCAAGCCTTTCAGATGGGTCTGGGGTTTTATGTGAAATCGCTGTTGGAGGCAGACACTGTCCATGCGATCAAACTCACCCTTTTGATTACCTGTATCACGGTCCCATTGAATACTATTTTTGGGATGGCCGCAGCATGGTGCATTGCCAAGTTTGATTTCAAGGGCAAGGCGTTTTTGATCACGCTGATTGATCTGCCTTTCGCAGTTTCGCCAGTGGTGGCGGGGCTTATGTTTGTGGTGTGGTTTGGGCGGCAGGGGATCTTCGGGGGGTGGTTGGAAGAGCACGACATCAAAATTATCTTTGCCGTGCCGGGCATGGTGCTGGCCACCACTTTCATCACATTTCCATTTGTGGCCCGGGAACTCATTCCCGTGATGCAAGCCACCGGAACCGAGCAGGAGCAGGCGGCTCTGACGCTTGGCGCGAGTGGTTGGCAGACGTTTTGGCATGTTACCCTGCCATCCTCAAAGTGGGGCGTCATTTATGGGGTCATTCTTTGTAATGCGCGGGCCATGGGTGAGTTTGGTGCGGTATCAGTGGTCTCCGGTTCCATAGCGGGGAGCACTGAGACCATTCCTTTGCGGGTGGACAAGCTCTTTCATAGCGCATCGATGGCGGCGGGTGTATCAGCCTTTGCGGTGGCAAGCCTTCTAGCCGTTTTGGCCTTAATTACCCTGGTCATCAAGAGTTATCTTGAGTGGAGGACAGAGCGCGATCATGCATTGGCGCAGGAAGCCACAGGCGAGGTTGGAAACTGATTTTTCATGAGTATTGTAGTTCGCAATATCGGCAAACAATTCGGCGATGTGGTGGCCGCCAAGGATGTTAATTTTGAAATTCGTGAAGGCGAACTCGTGGCTTTACTCGGGCCCAGCGGCGGTGGCAAGACAACGGTGCTCCGAATGATTGCCGGGCTGGAAATGCCGTCGGAAGGCGATATCATCATTCGAGGCCAAAGGGTCAACGATGTTCCGGTGCAGAAGCGTAATATTGGCTTTGTTTTTCAAAATTACGCTTTGTTCAAGACCATGTCGGTGGCCAAGAATATTGCCTTCGGTCTTAAGATTAAGAAATGGTCCAAGGCTGATATTGAGTCACGGGTGGCGGAGTTGCTGGAATTGCTGGAGTTAAGGGGCCTTGAGAAGCGTTATCCCCACCAGCTTTCCGGCGGACAACGTCAGCGCGTAGCCATTGCACGCGCACTCGCTCCGAAGCCCAGCGTACTGCTCCTTGACGAACCCTTTGGAGCAGTTGACGCCAAGATCCGTCAGGAACTTCGCGAGTGGCTGACCCGACTTCATCACGATCTCAACGTCACCACTCTTTTTGTGACTCATGACCAGGAGGAGGCCATGGAGGTTTCCAATCGCATCGTGATTATTGCAAAAGGGCGCCTGGAACAGATTGGAACTCCACGGGAAGTTTACGAACAGCCGAAGAACGAATTTGTGGCGCGTTTTATTGGCGTGATGAATGTGGTTGAGGCTGAAGTTAAGAATGGGATGGGTCGGGTGGGGGAGATGGAATTTCCACTCGTCAATGTGCCTGATGGTCCAGCGCGGCTGGGGTTCCGCCCGTACGCGGTACAAATTTCATCGGACCTTACGCAATTCCGGTATCGCGCGGTCCTGAGAAGAACCTTTTTCCTCGGCATTATGCTGAGGGTGGAGGTGGAGTTGGCTTCGGGACTCATTATCCGCGCCCGTATGACCAAGGAGGAATACGCCACGCTCGGACTCCGTGATGAGTTGGAGGTCTCAATGCAAATTAGGCAGTACCGTTTGCTGGCTACCGACGGCACTTCGCTCGCCCCTGAAGTCCCCGTAAGCTATCAGCTTCCTCCTCACATCGCCGAGGGGATCTAATCATTTGTATCGAACGGTTTGGGGTGGGGTCGGTCCAAGTTATTAAGCGACCGATTTCTGTGGAGCTTTCCTATTGAAATCCATACTTTCGGCTCAAGAAAACCTCATGGACCCATGGCAGGATTTAACAGGAGTTCTCAGTCGAGCTGAGGACCGTCGCAGACGCCAGCAGGCCGCTGACGGCTTTTGGTCTGCGCTTGCGGGCATTGCCTTGATTTGGGTGCTGGTCATAGCATACAAAAAGTTCCTGGCTGTGCCTCCATCGATTGAATTGCTCTTGGCCGCGCTTTCCCTGGTGGTCCTCGCCGTCGTGACTGTCATTGTATATTTCAAAAAACATTCACCCATCGAAGTGGCACGCTGGCTTGATCAGCGTTGCAAATTCAAGGAACAGGTCAGTGCTGCTGTAGAACTCAATTCCAAAGCGGAATCCCAGTCGCCTTGGAATATTCTGATTCTGAATCGCGCTGTCGAGAATCTAAAGGGGCTCTCTTTGCCACAACTCATGCCTTGGCGACTGCCGAGTCGGGCCCACTGGTGTTTGGTCCTGCTGATGATGGGTGCGATTTTGGTGTGGGTTCCCGAGCGCAGGCATCCAGAGAAGGAGCGAGCCAAACGCGAGGCCGAGATTGTCAAGGATGCCGGTGCTCGATTGGTGGAGATCACAAAACGTCAGATAGCCCAACACCCCGGGGCGATGGAGCCGGTGGCCCGTTCACTCGAAAATGTAAACGAAGTGGGATCAGAATTGAGCAAGGGAACTCTAAGCAAGGCAGCCGCGCTCGAGAAGCTTCAGGCCATGGCCGAAAAATTGAAGGCGGTGGAGAAGAAACTGGGCGACAACGCCGGTTTTAAAGCAATGGAACGAGCTGCTCAGGCATCCAGCAAAGGCGGAGGGGGACTCAACGCCGCACAACAGGCACAGATGGAGAAATTGCAGCAGCAGATGGGCCAGGCCGCATCCGCCAATCCTGATGCGCTCGAAAAACTGGGCCAAAAGCTTTCCGAGGCTCGCAAGGATGCGGCCGCACTTTCAACCAATAAAACGGCCTCGGCTGAAATGGCCAAAAAGACACTGGAAAAAGCATTGGCCGATCTTTCCAAACAGGCGCGCGAAATGGGCGCCGACCTGCCTTCGCTGGATGAAGCCATTGCTGCTCTGGCTCAGGCCGAGCCTGAGCAGGTGTTGAAGGACCTTAGTGTTGCGGAGATGGACTTGGAGAAATATCGGGAGGCGGCCAAGAATCTGGAAAAATTGCAGATGCAGATGGAGCGTTTGGGTAAGGATCTGGCTGAGCAACTCAAATTCGGCCAGTTGGAGGCTGCCCAATCGACTCTCAAAAAAATGGCCGCGCTGGCAGACAAGGCTCCGCTGACCGATGCGCAGAAAGCAGAAATGCTGGGTGAGATGAAGGAGGCTTTGAAACCAGCCGAGCAAACTGGATCGGAAGCTGGGAAAGCTCTCGCTCAAGCGGTGGAACAAATGAAAAAGGGTGACCAAGCCGGCTCCGCCGCCTCCATGCGTCAGGCTGCGGCGGCACTAGATCAGGCCATCAAAGAAATGTCGGATGCGCAAGCCATGCTGTCGTCAATCGAATCACTTCAGCGGGCGCAAATGGCCATAGCAAGCGGTCAGGGCTGGAGCCAAACCCCGCGCCCCGGTCGTCCTGGTTCCGGCGAGGGTGCACAGACTCGGACTCAGGGCGGGGTGGGCCAATGGTCCGAGGATGATAGCTATCAATATCCCGATTTTGTCGACAAGTGGGATAATACGGGAGTCCAACAACAGGAAGGGACGCCACGGGGATTGAAAGACCGAGGAGAGGCTCAATTAGCGGACAACCTCGCCCCCACTCGAATTAAGGGACAGATGACCCCCGGTGGACCCATGCCCAGCATTACTCTCAAAGGCGTCAGCATTAAAGGCACGAGCCGCGTGCAAATGCAGGAAATGGTGGGCGCGGCGCAATCCGATGCCGAGAGCGCCCTGAATAGGGATCAAGTGCCGCGAGCTTACCAGGGCGCGGTCAAAGACTACTTCGACGACCTAAAAACAAAGCCCTAGCCGCATGGATATACAAACTCAAGTACAGGATTTCTGTGTCACCTTTCAGAAAATTAAGGCCGAGATCGGCAAGGTCATCGTGGGCCACGAGGACATCGTGGTGGGCACGCTGACCGCCGTGGTTGGTGGTGGGCATGTGCTTTTGGAAGGTGTGCCGGGGCTGGGTAAGACACTGCTGGTCCGCACGCTTAGTGACGTATTGGAGCTTTCTTTCAACCGAATCCAGTTCACGCCCGACCTCATGCCGGCTGATATTCTCGGGACGAATCTGGTGGTGGAGACTCCGGCAGGCAAGCGCGAGTTTCAGTTTCAGCACGGACCGATTTTCGCCCACTTGGTTCTGGCGGACGAAATCAATCGGGCCACTCCAAAAACGCAGTCGGCCATGCTGGAGGCCATGCAGGAAAAAAGCGTCACCGCGGGTGGGCAGATCCGTAAATTGGATGAGCCGTTTTTTGTGCTCGCCACGCAAAATCCTATCGATCAGGAAGGCACTTATCCGCTGCCTGAGGCACAGTTGGACCGCTTTTTCTTCAAACTGGTTGTGACTTATCCCACGCGCGAGGATTTGCTGGAAGTTCTGACACGCACCACCGAGGGGCATTCCGCCAAGGTTGAACGAGTGGTTAATGGTCAACAATTGCAAGCCATGCAGCGTCTCGCAAGGCAGGTTCCGGTGCCCTCCCATGTGAAGGATTATGTGGCGCGCCTGATTCTGGCGACGCATCCCAAAACCACCACCGCCCTGCCCATGGCCAACCAGTATCTTCGGTTCGGCAGCAGCCCTCGCGGCGCCCAGACCATCATTGTTGCGGCGAAGGTTCGCGCCTTGATTGATGGCCGGTCCAATGTCAGTTTTGATGACGTCGTTGCGGTCGCAATTCCTGCATTGAGGCACCGCTTGATTTTGAATTTTGAGGCCGACGCAGAAGGCATTACCTCGGACATGGTGATTGCTTCGATCTTGAAGGATCTTCCTCGTGAAGCCGCCCCCGCGCTGGCAGCCTGATCCTCAGATATAATCAAATGGGCACCCTTGGGACATCCGACAGCCTGCTCGATCCGGGCCTGCTTCGTCGCTTGGAACAGTTCCAGTTGATGGCACGAAGGCGCGCCCGCAGCGGCCTGAAAGGCGAGCGCCGCAGCCGCGCGCGCGGACAATCCGTTGAGTTCGCCGACTACCGCAATTATTCTTCGGGCGACGATTTTCGGTATATTGACTGGAATCTTTACGGGAGGTTGGACCGTCTTTTTCTCAAACTTTACGAGGAGGAACGCGAGCTGCCTTTGACCGTGTTCCTTGACGTTTCCGAGTCGATGAACTTCGGCCAGCCCCGCAAGGTGGATTTGGGCAAACAACTCGCTGCGGGTCTTGGCCATGTGGCTCTAAGCGGTTTTGATCGCGCTTCCGTGCGCTGCTTTCCCGAAGGTGTGATCGATGGTTCGCTGGCACAACAGTTGGCTTCGGTCCGGGGTAAATCCTCGATGATGAATTTCCTGCGCTTTCTTGCAGGCATCAAAGCAAAAGGACCGGCCGACTTCAACCATTCGCTCATTGAGGCGGCCCGACCCGCCCGACAGGGCGGCATCGCCATGGTGGTCAGTGATTTTCTGGATCCGGCAGGTTACGAAAAAGGAATGACCACTCTCGTTGCCCGCGGATTCGAGGTCCATGCAGTGCAAATTCTTGCGCCAGAGGAAGTGAATCCAACCAAGTTTGGTGATCTTCGTTTGGTCGATAGCGAGAGCGGAGCGGTTCAGGAAGTCACGTTTGGACGGTTCCGTTTGGAGGCCTACCAAGCCACCGTTGCGGCCTACTGCCAAAAGCTGCGCGAGTTTTGCGCCGGGCGCGGCATTGGTTTTTCCAGTGTTCGTTCTGATGTCTCGCTGGACCAGTTGCTTTTGCGGCAATTGCGCGAGATGGAGGTGTTTGGTTGAATTACATGTCGCCAGCCGCCTTTTGGTTCGCCCTCACTTTGCCGGTGATTGTCATACTCTATTTGCTGCGACGCAAACGAGTTACACATTTGGTGGCCAGCACAGTTCTTTGGCAGCGGTTTCTCGCTGAAAACCAGGCGAATGCTCCATTTCAAAAACTCCGCAATCATCTGCTGCTTTGGTTGCAGCTTCTTCTGTTGGCGCTCATCATTTTTGCGTTGTCCCGGCCTTTCTTCGCCTCCACAGAAGTGGCTGGGCGGCTCTTGGTGGCAATTGTCGACGCCTCAGCCTCCATGCAAAGCACTGATGTGTCCCCGAATCGGTTCGAGGCATCGAGAAAACTTTTGCAGCAACAGATTGATGGCATGTCCCCTTCGGACAGCATGGTGCTGCTCCAGGCCGGAGTGGTGACTGAGGTCCTGCAATCAGCCACACGCGACAAGACCCTGCTACGACAGGCCATGGGTCGATTGCATGTTAGTGATGCCGCCTCCACTCCCGCCGATGCGCTTAACCTTGCCCTGACGCTAATCAAAAACACTGATCGTCCAGAGGTGCATCTTTTCAGCGATGGCGCTTTCGGGAGTCTTGATCAGTTTGAAAACCAACAACTGCCTTTGGTGCTGCACCCTGTGGGTGCACGGATTGAGAATGCCGGCATTGTGGGCATGGAAGCGAAAGCTAATCCGGAAAACCCATCGCAACGCGCTGTGTTCGTAACCGTGGCCAATGGATCCAGCAACCGCATGGATCGGGTTTTGGAGCTGCGTTTCGGAGAAGACAAGGTGGCCTCGAAGGCCTTTCAATTAGCCCCCGCCGAAGTGGTGTCGGATGTTTTTTTGGTGAACCAATCCAGAAACGGGGTGTTCACTGCCAAGCTGTTGGGGGACGATGATCTGGCCTCGGACAACGAAGCCTCCGTAATCAGCACGCTTCCACCACCCATCAAAGTAACGCTGGTCACGGCCGGAAACCGGTTTTTGGAAAAAGCCCTACGTTCAATTCCAAATCTGGAATTATCGATTGTCTCAGCACTCCCCTCAGGGGCGGATGGAGCCGATCTGGTGGTCTTGGATAACGTCGCCGTTCCGTCATGGCCGAATGCCAATGTGCTTTGTTTTGCTCAGGCTCCCACCAATATCATTCAGGTCACAGCACGAGTCGAAGCACCTGCCATTGTGGATTGGCGGACTGCTCACCCCATCTTGAGATTTGTTAATTTGGATGGTGTTTCGATTGCTGAGGCCTTGAGTTTTAACATGCCACCTTGGGGCGTGGCCATGGTGGATGGCGCGAAACAAGCCCTGGTGATTGCGGGCGAGTTTGATCGTCATCGCACCGTCTACGTGGCCTTTGATCTTTTACAATCCACCTGGCCCCTGCGCATTTCATTCCCAATTTTTATGGCCAACGCGGTGGACTGGCTTAATCCATCAGTCGTCGAGGCCGCCCGGACCAGTTTTCGAGCCGGTACGGCCTTGCGTTGGAATGTGCCATCAGGGACTCCCAGCGTGGAGATCACCATGCCCGACCTATCCAAGCGTACCATGCAGGTGGATACGCAAAGGCTTGAAATCGTGTTTGGCGAAACCTGGCAGCATGGGCTTTATCAGTTGCACTACGGGACAAACTTCCAGTTGGTGGCGGCTAATCTGCTCAGCGGCCTCGAATCAACCACTCCCCCCAAAACCGAAATATCGTTGGGTAAATACAGTCGCTCGGGCGGAGCGTTCGGGCGTCCAACGAATTACGAATTGTGGCGGTGGATATTGGTCGCGGGATTACTCCTGTGCATGGGTGAGTGGTGGTATTTCCATCGTCGTACAGCATGAGAACATTTTTCCCCCATAAATGCCTCCCGCTTCTTTTCACCGCAATATTTCTATGGGTTTGGGGATGCGCTGGAAAAAACGCGGAGGAGGTCGTTCTTTACACGTCACAAGATCAGTGGCTGGCGGAGCCCATCCTGGCTGACTTTGAGCGTCAGACCGGAATACGCGTCTTGGCCTTGTATGACGCCGAGGCCGTGAAAACCGTAGGTCTGGCCAATCGCTTGCGCGCGGAAAAAAGCAGGCCGCGTTGTGATCTGTTCTGGAGCAACGAGGAGTTGGGGTTGAGAACCTTGGTTTCGGAAGGAATCATTCTTTCCAACTCCTGGCAGCAGGCTGGCGGCCGCAGTCGCGTTTTGCTGGTTAACACCAATCGTCTCACACTTTCCGAAGCGCCCCAATCGTTGCGTGAGTTGGTCGATCCGAAATGGAAGGGCAGGGTGGCCATGGCTTATCCCGAGTTTGGCACCACGCGGTTTCACATGGGTTATTTGCGTTTGAAATGGGGCGAGGAATCATGGGGGCGATGGCTGGAGCAAATGCGATTAAACGAGCTTCGCATTCTCGATGGCAATTCAGCTGTGGCCAGCCAGGTGGGCTCCGGCGTGTACGACTTGGGGTTGACCGACTCAGACGACGCCGAAGTGCTTTTGCGCAAGCAGGCATCCGTCGTTGTAGTGCGTTTGGTGGACGAAAATCCGCTGATTTTTGCGACAGTGGGAAAAATCACGGGTCGGGAGACAAGACCTGCTGTCGAGCGTTTACAGAATTACCTGACTTCAGCCGAAGTGATTGCGAAAATGGTGGCGAGCGGTGGATTGCAGTTTGCCCAGTCACCCGGGAATGTTGCTGTCGAATGGCCGCAGCTTATGGAACAACAGGAATCCACCATCACAAAAATTCGTGAAGTCCTAAAAAGATAGTCATGGCGCTGTCATTCATCACATTCCTCAACAGTCTGCTCGTTGCCACCGGGGTGGCGACCCTGTGTCTGGTTGGGGGGATGGCGGCGGCGCTTTGTGAAAAAGGATTGCCGCCGATGGGACAGAAATTGTTTCGGCTCGCTTCTTTGCTGGTGCTCGTCCTGCCTCCGTTTTTGCTGATTACGGTCGCCCTCTCCTTTTTCGGCGCGGGTGGACATTGGGGCCACCTTTGGCCCGGTTCGATTTACAGCGTTGGCGGGGTTCTGGTCATTCTTTCGGGGATCTTTTGGCCGATCTCTTTTCAGGCTTGGCGCATGGCCTGGGCATCCATCCATCTCGAACATCTTGAGGCTGAAACATCACTGACTCGCATTCCCTTGGTGAGACATTTGCTCGTTCCGGTCGGATTGCAGATGGGTGGGATCGCGGGGGTGGTCACTGCAACCCTTTCTTTGGGTCAGGTCACGGTGCCAACGCTGCTTCAGACGAATTTGTTCGGAGAAATTGTGTGGCTGCGATTCAATACCCAGTTTGATTTTCAAGGTGCCCTGCTGGCGGCTTTGCCCATGATCATCGCGCCCGTTTTACTGCTAATCCTATTATTGAGGACGCCTCTTTGGAGGACTACCTCAAAGCGTTCCCTGCCAGCCGATGTGTGGAGGGCCAGATTGGGATGGGTGTACGCGGCGGCCTCCACTTTGAGCGTTTTGATTTTATTCGGCTCGTTGGTTTTTCCCATGGCGTGGCTTCTGGGTCAGCCTTCCACTTATCTCGCCCTGGCACCGACGCTCCAAGCTGGCTGGCACTCGTTGTGTGTATCGCTGTTGGTGAGTTTGGGGGCGGCAATAATCGGTGGTTGTCTGGGAATGGTGCTGGCACGCTGGAGGCTTGCGCTTGCTTTCGGTTGGTTGCTTTTATTGGTTCCAGGAATGGTGCTGGGCGTTTTCACCGTCTTCTTTTTTAACAATTCGCTGCTGGGCTGGGCGTATCCATCTTTGGGGCTGATGAGCATGGTCCAGGGTGTCCATTTCGCCGCGCTGGCCGGGTGTCTGATGTTTTTTGCGGATCGGGCAAATGCGGGTGCTCAGCATGAGGCATCGGCATTGAGCGGCGCAACACTAGGACAACGCCTGGCATGGATGCGTTTGCCGCGGTTGATTCCGGCGTGTGTGGCAGGCATGGGCGCGGTCTTCTCTTTTAGTCTGTGGGATGCCGAAACACAGGTTTTTCTCATGCCCGCCGGAGGTGAAACCCTTGCATTGAGACTGTTCAACCTTCTTCACTACGGGCACGCCCCTCAAGCGAACGCGCTCACACTGGTGCTGATCTTGGTTCCGTGCGGCCTTTTGCTTGGTGGATTTGCAATCCATGCTTTGATCCGCCGAAATTTGAGCCACCGCTGGTTCACGAGTCTCGTTCTGATCGGTTGCGCAACGGCCAACATGGGATGCAATCAAGCTGAACACGGGCAGGCTCAACTTCGCAGCGAACGCTTTGCCAGCGTTCGTTTAATAGGTTCGCGCGGAATGGGCCCCGGTCTGTTCAATAAACCCCGCTCGCTCGCATGCGATGCCAAGGATCACCTTTTTGTCATCGATATGAGCGGACGGCTGCAAAGGTTCTCGGCAGGCGGGGAATATGACCGGCTCTGGGATATGCCGCAAACTGAGAAGGGCAAACCCAAGGGGATGGATCGCGATCCGCGCGGAGGAATCATTTTGGTCGAGCCCCATTACACACGAGTTAACCATTTTGATCTTGATGGCCGCTTGCTTCGCCAGTGGGGAGTCAATGGAACCAACGCCGGTCAACTGGCCTTTCCAAGATCAATTGCGGTTGCGCCTTCTGGCGATGTGTATGTGAGCGAGTATGGTCCAGCTGATAGAATCCAGTGTTTTGGTCAAGATGGGCAGACCTTCCGTTTTACATTTGGCTCGCGCGGCACTGGCGAAGGTCAGTTTGATCGCGCTGAAGGCATCGGCGTGGACTCCAAGGGTCGTGTTTATGTCGCGGATTCAGGGAATCATCGCATTCAAATTTTTGACGGGAACGGAAAGTTTCTGCGCAGCATCGGCAGGGCCGGGCAGGGGCCGGGCGAGTTAAGTTATCCGTACGATGTGAAAGTGGATGCGGACGGCGTTATTTTCGTATGCGAGTTTGGCAACAGTCGCGTTCAACTCTTCGATCAGGAAGGACGATCCCTGGAGATTCTCGGCGGTGCAGGCACTGGACTTGCGCAATTGAACAATCCATGGGGCATTTGCTTCGATGGAGCGGAAAATTTATACGTGGCCGATGCACTCAATCATCGCGTGGTTAAATATATTCGCCGGGGCGGCGGCAAACGCGCGGGAGGATCAACTTAGTCATGCCGCTTCGTTTCTTATCACCGTGGTGGCTGATGGCTTTGCTTCCAACACTGGGCCTTGTCTGGTGGTTGGCCATTAGGTCCGATAGCAGTCTTTCAACAGGACGAAGGATCGTCTCGGCTATCATTCGCAGCATCGTGGTGCTTTGCCTGATTCTGACTCTGGCTGGTTTCGAATGGCTCCGCCCCCTTCAAGGCATGAACGTGTTCTTCGCGTTGGACCGTTCGGACAGCATGCCGCCCGGTTTGCAGGAAGCTTCCCGCGCTTATGTCAACCAGGCTGACGCCGCTAAGCGGCCGTTGGACAAGTCGGGTGTGGTGGTGTTTGGCTCAGAATCAGGTGTTGAATATCTGCCATCGGACAAATCCGATCTGCAAAAAATTCACGCTGTGGTCAGCACCGAGAGAACGGATATCTCCACAGCTCTGCGTCTGGCTACTGCTGCATTTCCGGAAACGGGTCAGCGGCGAATTGTGCTGCTGAGCGATGGCAACGAGAACATCGGTGACGCCTTGGCGGCGGTCACGGCGGCCCGTCCCTTGGGTGTCACC
>JANYDC010000135.1 GCA_025359965.1 Pedosphaera sp. | reverse complement strand
GTCGTGCGCCCTTCAAAGAATTGCGATTATTTTTCCGCTTGACTGTCATGCAGTCCTATGACAGAGTGTGATCGTAGCCATGTTTTTTCAGCTTAATTTCAAGTCGGGAGTGCCGGTTTATCTGCAGATTGTTGCGCAGGTGAAATCTGCGGCGGCGAGCGGGGCCTTGGCGGGCGGGGAGGCGCTACCTTCGGTGCGGGTGCTGGCGGAGAGTTTACGGGTCAATCGCAATACGGTGGCCAAGGCTTACAGCGAGTTGGAAATGGAAGGTGTTGTGGAAACCCGTCCGGGTACGGGCTGTTTTTTGAAATTGAACGGGTCATCACCCTTGCGGCGCGCGGTGCGGTCGGAGCGATTGGCTGCGGAAATCGATGGGGTGATCGTGCAGGCGCATCATTCCCAGATATCGGATGATGAATTGCGGAAGCTGCTGGAGGAGCGGTTGGAGCTTTTCCGGGCGGAACAAAAACGAAGAAAAGCGGATTGATTTTTGGGGTCACACGAACGGCAGAGATCGGTCTGCCCAACTTTGGAGGGACTATGAGCGAGCCAGTGATTGAATTGGATGGATTGATCCATCGCTACGGTAAGAACGACGCCTTGAACGGGTTATCTCTGGAGGTGGAGCCCGGGCAGTGTTACGGGTTCTTCGGACGCAATGGGGCGGGCAAGACTACCGCCATCAAATGTCTGCTGAATCTTCTGCGACCCGCCGGGGGTAAGGTAAGAGTGTTCGGTATGGATCCCGTGCATGAAGAGGCGCGAATCAAAGCAAGAGTGGCCTATGTGCCTGATTTCGTGGCGTTCTATCCGTGGATGTCGGTGCGCGAGGTTTTGGAGTACCAGGCCAGTTTTCGACCCAACTGGAATAAGGGATCTGAGGAAGCTTTGATCGGCCGCTTTCAATTGGACCCAGCCCAGCCCGCCAGCGCCCTTAGCAAAGGTCAGCGCACGCAATTGGCCTTGATCGGTGCGATTGCGGCTGAGCCTGATTTGCTGATTCTCGACGAACCCACCTCGGGGTTGGACCCGCTGGTGCGGCGCGAATTCATTCAAACAGTGATTGGCGCCTATCAGGATGCCGCGCCGGGGCGTCGCACGATGTTTGTTTCCACTCATTTGATCACTGAATTTGAAGGGTTAATCGACCGCTTTACGGTGATTGATCGAGGGCGCGCGGTTCTCACCATGGGAGCGGACGAGGCGCGGGGAAAATATCGACGAGTGAGGGCACGGTTCGAGGGGGAGGCACCTCCTGCGGATGAATTTAAGGAGGCGAAATCGGTGCGACGTGAGGCGCGTAGCATCGAACTGACGGTTAACGGCAATGGTGACGAGGTTCTGGCAAAGCTGCGCCGTTGGAAGGCCTTGGACCTCACGGCGGAATCCTTGAGTTTGGAGGAAGTGTTCCTTGAAGCGGTCAGATAAGAGGAAATTTATGAGCACACAAACTCGGATCTGGCATAACCACTTTCATCCGGCTTGGGGAATGCTACTGGTGGTGGCGGTGGTTTCCTTGGTGGCGCAGTTGCGAGGTTCGCGAGAATACAATTTCTTTTTCCTTCTCCAACCGCTTGCATTGTGCGGCTTCGGTGGGGCGATGTTATGGCTTGGCCTGCGCCGTTCTGGTGTGAAGAGGCAAAGGCTGGCCAAGGAATTGCGCGGGCAACTGGGAGGGGCTCTGCTTGCGGTTGGAGGGCCTTCGATAGTTTCCGCGTTCGGCCCCGGTTCGGAGGGGGTGGCCGCTTTGGCTTTTTTGTTCGGCCTATTGATACTTGGGGCCGGCGCGTTCGGAGCGGAGTTCGATCAGAAGACCATGGGCTTATTGCTTTCCGCACCTGGTTCCCGTGCCAGGATATACTTCGGGAAGCTCATTGTTTTGAGTATTCTGACGGGACTTGCCACAATAAATTTTCTCTTCTGCATCGCGAGTTTTTCGCCTCATTTCCCTTCCATTGATGAGGTGGTCTTCTTGTTCGTGCTTCCGGTGGTGGCGGTTTGTACCGGGCCTTATCTCAGCTTGAAGACGAGGAGCACACTGGCGGGGAGTGTATTCATGGTGGCCGTTCCAGTGGCTTTGGTGTTGGTAGGACAGCTGGGCATTTCGCTCGCGGCAAGGATGCAGCACCCTGAAGCAGAATTTAGTGAGCTTTTTGGCCGTCAATTTACTAAGTATTGCTGGATTGCGCTGCCTCTGTATTTTGGCATTTCAGCTGTTTTGGGTTGGCTCACTTTTCGTCGCCTGGAATTGCGGGAGGGCGGAGGCCCCGAAGCGAGCGGAACGCATCCTTTGGCGAAACCTTTGGACCGGGCACTAAAGCTTTTTCCGCCTCAAGGTAAGGGGCGATGGTCCGCCCTGATTGGGAAGGAGTTGAGATTGCAAGTAGTGCCGTGGTTGTTGGCTTTTGTGTACTTGGGTCTGTCGCTTCTGACCCTGCTTGCCGAGCGGTTGAACGGGGCTTCCAATCCATGGCCCATCGGCTTCTTAGAGATCAAACAATCCTTGGCAGCGGTATTTGGTTTTTTAACCCTGCTATTCTGCGGGGCGGCGTGTGTTGCTGAGGAAAGGCAACTCGGGACCATGGAATGGCAGTTGACCCTTCCCATGGCGATGTCCAAACAGTGGCGGCTGAAGGTGGGCACCACACTGGTGCTGGGTCTGGTTCTGGGTGTGGCTTGGCCGTTGATTCTATTTCTGATGTCCGCGCCAAACGGTTTAGCGGATGTCAATTTACCACCGGGAGTGACTTGGGGTTTGGGCGTGATGATTAGTATCGGTTTGATGGTTATTGGGATTTATGCGTCAACCATTTCGCGCAACACGATCCAGGCCGCCTGTGTTTCTGCGGGCCTTTTGGTGGGAATGACAGTGGTGGCGGAACGAATCAGCAACGGGTGGGCACAATGGCAAAAAGGGCAATGGGAAGACAGTGTTCTGTTGGGTGCTTCTCATGATTTGGGTGCGCCGCCTATTGTTTTGACTCCCGATCAAAGTGTCATATTGGGGCTGGTGGTCTGTTGGTCTGCCATTCTTTTTTTAGCCTGGGTGTTATTGTGGTTGGCTCGCCGTAATTTTGTGAGAGGGGTTCCAGCTGGAAGAGATGTGATGAAGCAGCTCGGAATCATCGGGGCCGTGCTTGTGCTTGAGATGATGACGATTGTGAGCATGATTTCGATGCTTGATTCTTGGAGAATACGGCAAGAGATGATTGATCATCCTTACGTTGAACCCAAACCTGCAAAAAGGTCTTCAGAAAAGGCTGGGTTTGGGTTAAACGAAGAGTTGGCGAAACGTTACGGTATACCGTTTGGGACCAATGCCACAGCAGCAAAAAGAATGAGCACAAAGAGCGGGGTCCAGATGGACGAAGAGTTGGCGAAACGCTATGGATTAATCGTCAAGACGAACACTGCTCCGCCAAAGTGAACTCACTAAAAATTTAAGAGTTTGATTGGGGCGGTTTAAGGACAAGATTGGGCAGCAACAAAGAGCACACTGCATGGGTAAGAATATGGGTGAAATTGTGAGTAAACCATACCCGGTCAGATGGTTTACAGTTCCCGTGGCAGGTCTGGCCGCTGCCACTACTGTAGTGGCGGGAAGCTTCTTTAACGCGGATTGGTATTGGGCCGTCGCTCCTCTTGTTTGCGCTGCAATCCTATCAATGGTCATCACGAAACGATTTTCAATCGATTGCGCCAAACGGGTGGTGAGGAGTGAATCTCTTCTTTTCTCATTGCGCGTAATAAAGCGCAAGAGTTGGCCGCTAGCTGAATTTGAAGCGATCAATTACACAAACGGTTGGATAGAGGAAGAGGTTTCGGTGGGGATTCGCCATCGGTCGGGCCGTGTATTATGGCTTCGGGACTTTCCAGCGGGGATGGACAGAAGACCCGGGCGGGATGCCGAAGAATTTGCAGAGGATTTGTCCAGTGTTACAGGTCTGGAAATCAATGAGCGTGTGAGGTCAACGCCTTAGTAGCATTTTGGCTCTGCGCCGATTATCAGTCGAGCTGCGGAGGTTTTAGAGAGCAGGGATAAATGATATCAGGTAACGAAGGTGGGAAATTGACATCTCCATTGGGTGCATTCATTTCGTTAAGCGTAAAGCTGCGCCTTCGGTGGTTTCGGTGATCAAAGAATTTTGCTTAAGAGTGATGGTAACCGCGCCAACGTCGGCAGTAAAATAAACTTCAGGGGCGGCATGAGCCAGGCGTTCGCGCGTCGCACGGCTGCCCCGGGCGCGTGGAAGGTAGGGGTCGGTCGCGACGATGAGAAGGCGGGGATGGATGTGGTCGAGGAACTCCTGATTTAGGGCTTCGTCGTTTGGTAGAAGTCCGGCGATCAGGATATCGCTTTCAAGAGCAGGATTGTTTTCCAAGAGGGCATGCTGTCCATTCCTGCTTAGGGCAGAAACGTAGAGGATCTTCCAGCCGCCGAAATCCATTTGCAGAACAAGCGGCGCATCTGCTGCTTTAACGGCGGTCTCTTCAGGCGATGGATGGAGGATGGTCCAACCTTTCCAACTTTGGCCTTGAGCAAGAGGTTGCCAAGCTATCGAGGTGTTTTGCAATTGGTTGACAACCTCTTTGAAAACCCGGGAACGAGAGCGGGTTTCAGGGGCTCCAACGGCTTTCACCGGGATCTTCTCCAGCACGCGAGAGGTGCCACCTACATGTGCGGCATCGGCTTGGGTGAGAAGGAAGGCGGGCAGATCGTCGAAGCCTTGGGCATGGAGGAATGGCACAACCAGTCGTTCAGCCGAATAGCGATCCCCCGGGTTGATGAGATGGGTTTCACGGCGGTGATGTGTTTGGACTAAAGTTGTTCCGGCCACCCCCGGCAGAATGACCAGGCGGTGTGGAGTCGGTGCGAAGACCATCATTAGCAGGCTGGCCAGCGCGGCTGTGGCGAAAAAGGGAAGCAGTCGAATGCTGCGATTTGAACCAAGAGAAGCGCGAGTGGAGTAGAAGCAAGTGATGCCGATCACGCCGAAGTAGTAGAGGGCCATGAGCCAAAGCGCGGGCGCAGCGGCGTGCCAAGCGGCGAATGGCAGCGGACTCCATGCTTGGCAGGCTGTGTTCATCGACCACATCAGCCACCACGCAATGTTGTTCAGAATCTCTGGAATCCACGGGAGCCAGCCGAAGGCCAGACTCGCGAAGCTGGCGCCCAATGGCAATGCGCTTATGGGGCCAATGATCAGATTGCTGAATACACCAATAGGGCTGAAATAATGGAAGTAAAAGGCGGTTAATGGAGCGGTCAATAACATCACAGCGAGCGAGATGGCAAGGCCTGCCATTGTTCCACGCATAAAACGAGGCCCAGCAGAGCGTGGTTTGCGGAGTGAAAAAGGATCTCCAGCATACCATCGGCGCAAGGTCAGGCGGTCAATTTGATCCCATGCCCTTATCTGCCATGCTCGTGGATTTTGGCCTTCCATGAGAGGTTTCCAATGCTCGCCGCGCTCAAAGCGTCGGTACCAGGCGAGCAAGGTTGCGAAGGTGACCACGGCGATGAAGGAAAGTTGAAAGCTCGCGCCGAACAATTGCCGGGGGTCGTAGATGAGGAGAAGGAATGCGGCCAGGGCAATACTGTTGCCAAGGTTTGAAGGGCGTTTGAGTAGCAGGCCACCGAGGTAAACACTGGCCATCACTGCCGAGCGCACCGCCGAGGGTTGCCAGCCGGTCAAGCCGGTGTAAAACCACATCAGCAATAGCGGTATCCAAGCGCTACGATGATCAGCGAAGCCAAAGCCGCGCAGGACAATCAGAATCATTCCTGCCAAAAGGGCTACATGGGCGCCGCTAATGGCAAAAATATGTAGAGTGCTGGTGCGGATGAAAGGTTCGCTGACTTCTGCCGTGAGGCCGGTTTGCCAGCCAAGAACCATGGCGAGGAGCAATCGGGTGTTTTCGTCGTCGGGCAACCCGCGTGTCAGGGTGGCGCGGGACCATTGAGCCGAGCGATCCAGCCAAGGCAAGTTGGAGGCGGGCTTCACAATCTTCCAATCATTGCTCGATTGAGTGACGATTTCCCGGTGGATGCCCTGCCAAGCTAGGAAGTGTCCATAATCGAACAAGCCGGGCGCACGCGAATTCGCGGGGGGTCGCAACACGCCGTCGATTTCTACGGTGTCACCTCGATGCAGCCACCGTTCGGCATCTCCTGCCACTGTGGCAACAATCCCGCCACGCACCGTGTGCCACTGATCATTCGTACGCCAGGAGATGGCTTGCAATCGCACAATGCTGCGCTGGAGAGACCCCCGGTCGCTTTCCAGAATGCGCAGGGCCGGGGGGTCGGAAATGATGGCACGGATATGGCCGATGCTGGTCTCCGAGACGGCCAGACGGAGATCATCATCGCTGCGGATTTCAGTGCGGAATTGAAGCAGCGCTGCCCCTAGGAACAGCAGCATGAGGAATACCCAGAAGCGGCAGCTTAGTCCAAAAGTTACGCAGGCCGGCAGGGTCAGTAATAGAGCGATGCACCATGACGATGCAGGCAGTGGCAGCCAAATGGAGACGACCATACCCGCCGCAAGGGCGGCAGCCGGCATCACCATGGGGCGTCCGCCCATCACCACTTCCGCCTTGCGCGTCCGATCATCCAAAGTGCCCAGATGCCCAGTGCCGCACCCGTTGTGTCAAGGAGCACATCCCAGATCGAAGCTCCGCGACTTGGGACGAAGATTTGGTGGAATTCATCCGTACTTGCGTAGATGAACGCGATGAGCACGGCTAGTTTGGCAATTTTTGGTGACCACGCTGTGGTAGGCGGGTTGATCAGTCGCAACGCTCGCCACAAGAGGAGGGCAAGTATGGCGTAACCTGCGGCATGACCGCCTTTGCGAAAGATGGCCTGGACGATATCGATGGTCGCGGGGGTGACATCAGGGTTGAGCCACCGCAAAAGCGGGCCGATGATTCTGGAACTGTGTGCGGGCGAGCCCAGGTCGGTCGACGCCGTAAAAATCAGGCACATAAAAACGACAGGCGGGGCCCACGCTCGAAGCAACAAAGGAAAACGCACGCACTAAATAAGCTTGGGTCCATGGCTGGTGGCAACCCTATTCGGTTGCAGAAAGGCGGACTCTCTGGCATGAGGAAGGGACGATGAATTACCGACGTGCATGGGTTGCGCTTTGGGCGCTCTGCGCCAGTTTGAATGTCCAGGCCGAAAATGGGCCTGCGGACTTGCTTGAGGCTGATTTTGCTGGAGCGGCGGCGTTAAGGCAGAATACCAACCTCGTAACCCTTCGTGAGGTGATGGCCTTGGCGGAATCGGCGGCTATGGCAGGTGAGGTACTGCAACGCTCGGGCACGGCGGGGCTTTCAGCTTGGACAGGTTTTGCGCCCGGAGATCTGAGTCTGGTGCTTAGGGAAGCACTGGAGCACCGCTGCCGTCTATTGGTTAGCGGTCCCACCAATTCTCCTTTGTTTGCTTTGGCCGTACAGTTTCCTGCGGAGCGACCGGCTTCATGGAAAACCGGCGGAGCGGCCTTCACCAATGAATTAACTCAAGTCACCGAAAAGGGATCCTGGGTGGTGATTCAGAGCAAGCCCGGCCACACCAATCTAAGTGGCTGGGTTGACAAGATCACAGCGGATACAAACGACACTCAGGCCGTACTAACTTTTTCCGCAAACTTGGACCATTGGCCGGCGGCTGTGCGGCCCGGGTTGATGCCCGGCTTATCCGCGCTCCAATGGAGCAGCTCTGTCAGGGGCGACGGCATCCGTTCATTGGCGACTTTGCGTTTCGGCACGAATCTGAACCTTCACCTGACACCATGGAATGTTCCCACCAATTCCATAATTGATCCACTGGTCGCGTTCAGCGCTGCGCAGGATCCAACAGCCTGGCTCAATGGCGCGGAACTGCTGAATCGTTTTGCGTGGTCCAAGCCGCCCGCCCAAGCCTATCTTTGGTCGGTTTCATTAAGCCCCTTCATGTGCAATGGCGCTGTGTCCGCTCCTGATGCCCAAGCCCAGTTGGATGCGACAGGCCGCGCCTTGGTCGAGCGATATAAGCCTGCTGCTGGCAATCCCATGCTGGGTCAACTCGTACACGATACCAATCTGAACCGTGTTTCCCTGACGGGCCTGCCTATTGCTGTGCCATTTTTAAAGCTCGCAGACGACCCTGGTTATTTAACGTTTGGTTTTTTCCCCCTCATCGGGCCTGCGAAACAAGGCCCGGCCGAACTCTTCAACCAAGTGATTGGACGGACCAACTTGGTTTATTATGATTGGGAAATTACCGAGGGCCGGATGCAACAGTTGCGTACCGTTACCCAGCTTCGGTCCATGATCGGCATGGGCGGCTTGCATCCCACCAATGCCCTATCCGAGGAGTGGTTGACAGCCATTTCCTCACATTTGGGCAATTCGGTCAGTGAATTAACCCAAAGCGGAACCAACCAGATGAGCCTGGTACGGCGCTCGCCCATAGGTATCGGCGCCATGGAATTGGTTGGCTTGGCGCGCTGGGCCGAACCATTCCCTGTCATTCAAAGGAGACAGAGGCGCGCCTCAACGCATCCCGTGGTGCTTCCCTCATTGCCTGCGCCAGCCCAATAATCTGAACCCATCATGCTAAAGCTTGGAGTCAATATCGACCACGTCGCCACGTTGCGTCAGGCGCGCTATGCCGGCCGTGAACGCGGCGAGCCGGATCCGGTTGAGGCGGCCTTGGTTTGCGAGGCGGCCGGAGCACACGGTATCACCGCGCATCTCCGCGAGGACCGCCGCCACATTCTGGATCGTGACGTTAAGAAACTGCGCGAATCCATCAAGACTCGATTGAACTTGGAAATGGCCGCCACGGATGAAATGGTTGCCATTGCCATTGATCTGAAGCCCGACATCGTCTGCATTGTGCCTGAACGTCGCCAGGAATTGACCACCGAAGGCGGCCTCGACGTGGTGGGGCAGTCCGAACCGCTGCGTGGATGCATCGCCCGGCTGCGGGATGCGGGTATTGAAATTAGTGTTTTTATCACCCCTGATCCCGCTCAAATCGAGGAATCAGCCCGTGTCGGAGCACAATTCATTGAACTTCATACCGGAGCCTTCGCCGAGGCGTTCCATCGCAAAAAAGAGCGACAATTGGAAATGCAGCGATTGATCGAGGCTGCGGAGTTGGCGCATCGACTTGGTTTGCTTGTTAACGCAGGGCATGGTTTGAACACTCAAAATCTGAGCGCCCTTTTCCAAGTGCCGCATATGGTCGAGCTGAACATAGGCCACAGCCTGATCAGCCGTTCTATACTGGTTGGCCTGCCGACGGCTGTGCGTGAGATGCTAGCGTTGATGCAGCACTACCCGTCATGATTATTGGCTTGGGTTTGGACTTGGTGGAAGTGCAGAGGATGCGTGAGGCCATTGAGCGTCAGGGCGACGCTTTTTTGAGCCGTGTGCTCACATCCGACGAGGCTGCCTACTGTCGCTTTCAGGCCGAACCAGCCATGCACATCGCAGCGCGTTTTGCCGCCAAAGAGGCTTTCTCGAAGGCCATCGGAACAGGCATTGGTGCGGGTGCGGGATGGAAGGAAATAGAAGTCGTGCGCCAGAAGACGGGCCGTCCCGAGTTGGTCCTTCACGGTCGGGCGTTGGAAACCGCCCGTTTGTTGGGGGTGGTGGGAATGCATCTGACTCTCACTCATACTCGCATAACCGCGGCCGCAGTAGTGGTTCTCGAAGGGAATATTCCCGCAAGCCTGACTTGAATTCTGCCGCAGCCGGTGCACAGTTGCTGAGTCACCGCGCCGCGGCATGTTTGATCCTCGCCTAAGCACTGTTCTGGAAGCGATCATAAAGCTGCATCGCAAGGCACGATTTTTTTCCATTTTAAGACGCGGTCTGCTGACTCTTTGTCTGGTCATTGCCCTATGGCTGTTTCTAAGGCTTCTTCACGTTGAGCTTTCACGCTCATTATTGTGGGGTTCGCTCGCTTTTGTTGCCTCGGTTTTTGCGGTCGAATTGATCCGTTTCTACAAACGGCCAGGCGAGCAAGACGAGGTGGTGCGGTTGGTGGAATCCGCCGATCCGAAGCTCGACACCGCGCTGCTTGCTGCCGTTGAGACCCAAAGCGACCCCAATGACCTGCTGGCCAGAATGATGAAGTCGCGTTTGGTCGATCAGGCCCTGAGCCTCTCGCGAGCTACCCCATGGGAGAGACCTTTCGTTGAACGCCTCTTTTTGGCCCAAGGGACGAGCCTGCTGGCCGGTGCGGCCTTCCTTACTTTGTTGGCTGCCTCCTCTCGTGTTCATATCCGGGAATCGCGGACGGCCAAGGCTGATTCGGCATTATTCGAGGTGACACCAGGCGATGTTTCAGTCGAGCGAGGCACCGCCCTGGCCATCTCCGCCCGTTTTGGAAGTGGTCTCCCCAAAGAAGCATTTATTGCAATGACGCCCGAAACGGGTCCGGCCAATCGAGTCGCGATGCCGCGCGCTCTTAATGACGGGTTATTCGGTTTGACTCTTCCGGCAGTGGATTCCTCATTCCGTTATCGCATTGAGACGGCATTGGGAAATTCGCGCGAATATCGTGTGGTGGTTTATGATCTGCCATCGCTGATCCGGGGCGATGCCGACGTTAACTATCCGGACTACACGGGACTCACCAATCGCCACATTCCTGATACTCGGCGCGTGGCGGCCGTGGAAGGCTCCAGACTGTCTTGGCGTTTGCAGATGAACAAGCCTTTGAGCTCGGCCAGGCTGCTCTCCACCAACCAGGCACCGGTTGCGCTTTCAGCCAATCCCACCAACACCTTGCTGTTTGATTGGGCCGTTGTTCTGACCAACTCCCGCAATGACTTGCTTGAATTGGTGGATGCGGAGGGGCGGACTAATCGGCAGCGGGTCGAACTAGTGATGGAAGCCGTGCCAAACCGTCGTCCCGATTTGCGCTTTATTTTTCCCAAGGGCGATACACGGGCCTCGGCCTTGCAAGAGTTGTCCTTTCAGGCCGAGGTATCGGACGATTTTGGAACTCTGACCTCAGGCTTGGCCTGGTCTGCGGCCGGTGGTGAGCCCCGCTTTATTCAACTTCAGGGAAAGACGCCCGGACACGCCACCAACCATCTCGGCCTCAATCTGCATTTGGAGGAATTAAAAGTTGAGCCGCGCGATTTCTTAACTTGGTTTATCTGGGCGGAAGACATTGGGCCGGATGGACTGCCCCGCCGCACCGTAAGCGAACTTTCCTTCGTGGAGGTCCGCCCGTTTGACGAATTGTTTAAGGCCTCGCAACAGTCCGGCTCGGGCGAGGGCAAGGAAGGCGGCTCCGAAGCGCAAAATCTGCTTAAGCAGCAAAAGCAGATTATCGCCGCCGGATGGAACACTTTGCGCAATACGGCCAGCACCGCGCTTAAAACGAATTTATCGACCTTAAAGGTTGCGCAGGATGATGCGCTGAACAAAGCGCGCGCACTGCGGGAAAAATTGAAGGAACCACGCATGCTGCTTGCGGCCAAAGATGCGGTGGACCATATGCAATCAGCGTTGTCCGAGTTGACCGATGCCGCAACCACTGTCCGAACCAATCCTTTGCCGAAAGGAATTGGCTTTGCCCAGTCGGCTTACCGGGATTTGCTGCGATTGCAGGGTAAGGAATTTAATGTTTCATCGTCATCCTCCTCCAGCGAAGGCAAGGGGGGTGAAAGCCAGTCAGGCGAGCAAAAGCGCCAAATGGACCAGTTGGATTTCAAAACAGCCTCCAACCGATACGAGGATCAAAGCCGGGCTGCGAAAGAGAAAACCAAGGATCAACAGGAGCGCCTTAGTGTGCTTGATGGGTTGAAGGAATTGGCCCAACGCCAGCAGGATCTGAATGATCGTTTGAAGGAGAATCTCGCGCAGCAGGCCTCGACACCAGAGGAGCAGGAGGAAAAGCAGCGCCAATTGAAACGGCTGCAGGACGAGCAGCGCGAGTTGCTTCAGGATATGGATGAGCTCCAGCAGCGTTCGGCGAAGGCGGAGCAATCCGCGCAACTTTCCGAGACCGATAAGCAGCTTTCAAAGAGTCGCGCCAAGGCCCAGGAAGCGGCTGACGCCATGGAGCGAGGAACACCCGGCGATGCTCTCTCGGCGGGTGCGAGAGCCCAACGGGAATTAAAACAGGCGGCTGACGACCTGCGTAAAAAATCGTCCGGCCAGTTTGAGGATCAGATGAAGGAACTCCGCCAACAGGCCCGTGAGATCGCCACTGATCAGAAGCAGTTGCAAGAGAAGATTGGTGAGCAGACCAAGTCGGGCGCGCGTTCCCTGAGAAGTGAAAATCCTTCGGCTCAATTAGGTGAGGAAGCAAGGAATCAGGTGGGTGCTCTGACCAACCTGCTAGAAAATATGAAGCGTGTGACCCAGCAGGCCGAGTCCGTCGAACCCTTGCTGGCTCGGGATCTGTATGAGGGCATACGACAGGCTGAGCAATCGCAGATAGGCGGGCTTCTCGATGCCGAACGACAGTTGTTGCAGAGAGGCATGAAGGAACAGGCCTCCATCATCGGCAACCGCGTTATTGCCGGCATTGATCAATTACAAAAAAATGTGGAACGCGCCGCTGCTTCGGTGCTTGGCGATGAGGCTGAGAGTCTTCGCCAGGCGCGTCGTTCCGTTGAGCAATTGCAGGCCCAGGCGGAGCGCGAATCGCCCAAGGCGCAGGGTGGGGGAGGTGAATCCAAAGGCAATCCCCCCCAATCCGGTCAGGGCGGAAAGCCACAACAAGGGAACACGAAACCCGGGAAGGGTTCCCAAGGCAAAGGATTGGGCGGGCTTTTACCGCAAGCACGGGCTGGCGGTGAAAATGGGGGCGGTGCCGGATCCGAGCAGGGTTCTGCAAGTCCCTTTAGCAGCGCGGGAGGTTTCACCGAATGGGTTGAAAGACTGCGCGATGTTGAGACGATGATTGATCAGCCCGCCTTGCGTCAGAAACTGGCCGAAGTCCGCGAAAGCGCCCGCCGTATTCGCTCCGAGATTCGAAATAAGGGCGAGGGCAAAGCTCAGGAAAGCGTCGTGCCGAGACAGCAACTTCTCAGCACAGTGATCCTTCCGCTAGCTGAGGTGCAAAAGCTCCTTACGGAAGCTTTGGTCCGCGCCGATTCCAAGGAAGCCATCGCACCTGTCGACCGCGACCCTGTGCCGGGGCGATACACGGAATTGGTCAATAAATACTACGAACGAATCGGCAGCGGCACAAAGCCTTGATCAACCTCCTCATGCCAAGCCCAGATGCTTCATCACTGCTGGCGGAGGCCCGTCAAACTTGGTCAATGGCATGTTCCCCACATATCCAATATCTTTCATGCCCTGGCTGGTGGTGTAGAAACCAGTGGCGGTCAGATCTCTCAACTTAGCAAAGAATAGCGCGCCAAAGCGATGTTTCGGTTTGGTTTTGGGCAGGTAGGCAATGTCGTCGCAGATAGCTGTTTGTTGTTCTGGCTTAAGTGAGGCGAATTCCTGATCAAAGCGTTGAGTGGCTTCGGTGTTCAGCCAGCTCAAACCACCGCGAATCGTCTGTCGATCAGCTACCTGAGTGGGGTAGGGTGCGCTCACCCATTCGTTGATAAACTCGGGAACTCCGACCGTAGATGCGGCGGGGGATTTTTCATCCTCGGGGATAATCACGTCACAAATCGAAGCAAGAGTCTTTAACTCCGCCTCGGTCAGGATTCGGTTCCATGGAACCACGGGTTTGGCCAGATCGGGGTCGGTGGAAGTCCGGGGAACTGCCGTAGTTTCCGTCGCAGTCGCTTTGCCGGTGGCGAGGACGGGTGCGGCCGCTGCGGCTGAGGCCAGCCATTTGAGTGCGTCACGCCGGGGGATTTTGTTGCCTTGATCGCTCATGTTCAAAGCTCCCCTTTCTTCATCGAGTCCATTATGAAATCCGCACTGCGCCAAGCCAGGGCCATGATGGTCAAAGTCGGGTTTTTGTCCGCGTTTGAGACGAATGGCCCGCCGTCGGTTACAAATAAATTTTTCACGTCCCATGCCTGGCAGTACTGGTTCAGCACCGTCTTCTTGGAATCCTCGCCCATACAGGTCGTGCCGACCTCATGAATAATCTCTCCCGGCTTATAGATGGCTTTACGTCCATCTGTTTCAACCGGCGTGGTCACTTTGCCGCCCATGCCGGTAATGATCTCGGCGAAGGTCTTGTGCATGTGGGCCGTTTGATTCAGCTCGTGCTCTGACCATTTCCAATGGAATTTGAGCACCGGGATGCCCCATTGATCCACCATTTCGGGATCGATATCGCAGTAGGAATCCTCATTGGGAATCATTTCGCCACGGCCCGCAAACGTGATGAAGGTTCCATAATATCGGCGGGCATCCTCCTTGAATTTCTTGCCGTACGACCCGCCGGTTTCACTTTCGAGCCCCTTTAAAACCCCTGCTTCAGGCATCCGTCGCCCGCCCCCAAACTCAATGTGATAGCCGCGGGCAAAATTCATTTTACCGGCCTTCTGCTCTTTGTACATCCACCAAGGCATGTACATGTGCATGGAGGAAGCGCCGTCTTCATTGTGCGGCGGGCTATTTTCCAATGCCGGGATCTGCCCCGTTACTTTGGCTCCTACCGTATCCATCAGGTATTTACCTACTTTGCCGCTGCTGTTGGCCAGACCGTTGGGGAAAAGTGTGCTCTTGGAATTGAGGAGAATCCTCGCTGATTCACACCCACTCGCGGCCAGCACCACCACCTTGGCAACTGCGTGCCGATCTCGCCGTGTTTCGCGGTCGATGTAATGCACCCCGGTCGCTTTGCCGTTCTTGTCGATGGTCACCTCACGCACCATTGCGTCTGTGATGATATCCAGGTTGCCGGTCCTGATGGCGGGCGGCAGCAGCACAGTTGTGGATTGAAAATTCGCTTTGATGGAACAACCTCGCCCGCATGGAGTGGCCCAATAACAGGCCATTCGCTTTTTCATCTCCTCAGCCAAAGTTGCGGCGGCCTTGGGATTGTCCGGATGCAGTTTCGATGGAATCGAAAGATGATTCTGTTTACGGGTGAGAATGGCCAAGTGCGCCGGGATCACGGGCACGCCCATGGGCGCGCAGGCCTTTTTGGCCAGAAGTTCGTAGCCTCTGGGTTTGGGTGGTGGCTGGAGAATGCCCTCTGGCGAATCGGGCGTATTCTCAAGCCCTTGATTGTCCCCGTACACGCCGATCAAACTTTCCACCCGGTCGTAATAAGGCGCCACATCCTCATACGTCATCGGCCAATCCAGCCCAAGCCCGTCGCGGCTGCGCGGTTTGAAATCGTATGGCCCCATGCGAAGGGAAATACGCCCCCAATGGTTGGTGCGTCCTCCCAGCATGCGAGCCCGCCACCACATGAAATTCACGCCGTTATCGCTGGTATACGGCTCGCCCGGCACGGTCCACCCTCCGTCCACCGTCGCGTCATAAAAGCCGAAAGGCTTGTCGGGCGTGGGGGCTCCACGTAACGGTGCATCCTTGGGATACTGGAACATCGGTGTTTCCTTAACAGGATCGTAATTGCGCCCTGCTTCCAACATCAGCACTTTCACACCGGACTGCGCAAGCACATACGCCGTCATGGAGCCTGCTGCTCCCGATCCCACGACAATCACATCGTACTCAGGGCGCGTCTTGCTGTTCGTAATAAGGGGCATTCTAATGATGTAGCCGGACACGCCATCCGGCGCAACGCGAAAGCGAATTTCAGGGACATTTGTGGAGTGTTCCGACTTTAAGTGCGATGAATTGGCAGCCGAAAAATTTCCACTATTTTTCGAGCGATCAAATGCCGCCGTTCTGTGGTGACATTGCCCTTTTTGTCGTCGAATTGGCTTTTTGAAAGCAAGTGCACCTTGTCGCAGCGAACCATTGTTTTCCAATCCAGCCCATCCGCTTCGTCGACCATCACTTCCGTCAGTTTCTGCGGACGGTTCACCTTTGCCGATGTGCAGAGCAATACGTTTACTTCTTCGATATCATCATTCTGACAAGTTTCATCATTCGAGATAATGATGGCGGGATGCCGTTTTTCTATGCTGAACGGAAACATGAAGACGTCCCATTGCTTGAAGCTCCGCGATTTGTCACTTTTCATTCAAGATCTTTTGGGGGCTTGATTACGGATGATTTGGCCAGCCGGTTATCTTCCCGGATTTCCGCTGGGCTGTAACAGTCGGCAAAATAACCGGGCGGACGGATGGGAATGGGGTCAATCGGTTGAACCTGTTGTAAAATAAAACGATGTTGCCCCTTTACGATGTAGACGATTTCACCCCTGCCGGCTTTCTCGATCAGTCGTCCCAAATAGGTCTTGGCGTTGCTAAGGCTGAAACTTTCCGATTGCGGAGAGGGTGGCGTTTTTTTTCGAGGGCGATTAGCGCTTATCATAGGCTATAGGTAGCCTATTAGCAGCCTGTCGTCGAGATCCTTTTTTAAACTCCCGACAGGTGCTTGCCGCGGCCCTTGGAATCCGTTAGCCAGTGGGTGATGCACACATCAGGTCTATTGCTCGGAATTGAGGGGGGCGGGAGTAAAACGACAGCCATCGCTGTCGACGGGGAGGGCGGCATTGTTCGTCGAATGACCTATGGCCCGGGCAATATTCGATTGCTGGACGATGGTTCGCTTGACGCATTGCTGGCCGACATTCATCAAGATTTTCCGATGGTAGCAGGCATCGGATTTGGCGCAGCCGGGCTAAAGGAAGCGCGCGAACTTCAGCGCGTTGGAGACCGCCTGACGAGGTTGTGGCCGGGAGCCCCCTTCAAATTGGGCACGGATCTCAATACCGCACTGCTGGCGGAAGGGCCTGTTGACTCAGGTCGCATGATTGTCATCAGCGGCACGGGTTCCTGTTGTTATGCGGAGACAGCGGAGGGAGTGAACGCACGAATGGGAGGATGGGGTCACCTGCTTGGGGATAAGGGAAGCGGTTATGAGATTGGACTCCGGGCCCTCAAGGCAGTGATTTACTACTTTGATCGTGATGGTGACTGGACTTATCTCGGCGAAAGTCTTTTGCGCGAATTGCTCCTAAATGAACCTCAAGAATTGATCGGCTGGGTTCAAGGCGCATCCAAGTCTGCCATAGCCGGATTAGCTCCGATCGTTTTTGCCAGTGCCAAAGCACGAGATACCATTGCGCGGGATATTTTGGTGGGAGCCGCCGACTCGTTGGCTCGGGATGCCGCAGCCTGTCTGAAAAAAATCGAGCGTCACCGAAGCAGCATTGAAGTCGTCCTCCGTGGCGGCGTCTTGGAAGGGCAGCCGGATTTCGCCCGCAAGGTCAAGCGTGCCTTGCAACTGCTCGCTCCCAAAGCATGCTTCAAGCCGGTTCGTCGCGAGAGTGTTTGGGGTGCTGTTGAACTGGCAAGGAAGGCATTGGGAACAGGCCCCCTAAAACCGACCGTCACGGCGGTTCACCCCCTAGACAAAAAGGCACCCCGGCAACTTTCTTCCAACGAGGAACGGAATCCACGGTCCATGAATCTTGACCGCTTGAGTATTGCCGCCGCAGTCGATCTGATGAACAGCGAGGATCAAACTGTGGCGGACGCAGTGCTCGCCCAAAAATCTCAAATCATTAAGGCCATCACGCTGGTGGCGGGATCCTTGAAAAAGGGCGGGCGACTTTTCTACGTGGGGGCCGGAAGCAGCGGTCGGCTGGGGGTTTTGGACGCCAGCGAGTGCCCGCCCACTTTTCGGACGGATACCGAGCAGGTGCAGGGCATTATTGCTGGCGGTTATGAGGCGCTTTGGCGGGCAAAAGAAGGCGCAGAGGATGATGCAGCGGCAGGCGCCCAGACGGTGCGCTTTCGCGGGGTTCGCGCGGGAGATGTGGTGATGGGCATTGCCGCCAGCGGGCGGACGCCGTTTGTCTGGGGCGCGCTCACCGCTGCCCGTCAGGTCAAAGCGAGAACTGTGCTGCTCGATTTCAATGTTCATTTTAAATTGGAGAAGCACCAGAAAATTGATGCGCGCATCACTCCAAAAATCGGGCCGGAAATACTGACTGGCTCCTCTCGCCTCAAAGCTGGCACAGCCACGAAAATGGTGCTCAACATGATCACCACCCTTGCTATGGTGCGTTTAGGTAAAGTGAGGGAAAATTTAATGGTCGACCTCAAACCCTCCAATGTGAAATTGAAGGATCGCGCCGTCCGGATTGTGCAGCAATTGACTGGCTGCGAGGCCGCTCAAGCCCGGGCTTCATTGGAGGCCGCGGACTGGGTGATTAAGGAAGCTTTGAAGAGGATACCGAAGTTGTCGGCTTAACGCTGGTGGGAGTGTCTCCAAGCTTTTCCCCCACCATGCGGTAGATGCTGGAGAGGTAGCCGTTTTCACGCTTCTCGCCGATTTCCAGTGTGCCGAGCAGTGTTACGGGTTCGTCAAGGATGGGCTTCACGCCCTTCTCCCGCATCGTGACAGCGACCCACTCATTCATCTTCGGCACCTTGCCATAGCAGCACATTGATTGATCGCGCATCAAAAGAAGTTCCGTAACCCGTCCGTCCTGCACCCGCAATGGTAGCATAAACCCGGTCAAAGCTATGGGCTTGCCACGATACGCTTTCACCCGGTCTGGAATCTGTTTTTCAGCCAGCCCGCTCTGATTGGTCGAGGTCATGATACTGTCCGTGACTTCAAATGTGAACGAGGCCAATTGATCGAAAGTGACTGGTGAAAATTCCAAGTTGCCCGGAGCTGGCTCTCGGACAACCGTCGCATCAGGTGCCAGAAGACCGACTTGAATAACATTGGTTGCCTTTTCCACAGGCGCACTCGAGCGGATGGGTTTGCCTTTGATCTCCGCAGTAGTTGACAACTTCGGTGCCTCGACAGCGTTCAAACTGATGCTTTGCCACCTCTGGTAGGCAAGCACGGCAACAATCACCATCACTGGCACTTTGAACCAAAAGTAAATTCGGTGCGGGGCAGGAATTGAGCGTTTAAAACTCACAATTTAAATTATAACGCAAATCCAGCTCTTGTCGAACCACGAGGTTTTGCAGCGAATTTCCGCCGGTCGGCCAGCGTTTGTCTCACGACGTTGAGCTAAGCGTGCGGGCCACATCCACGCGGCAGGCATTCCACGCCGGCAGCATGCCGGCCAGGGCGGCCAGCGCGAGCATGGTGGCCGGAGCCCAGATGAAGATTGATTGAAGGGTCCAAACCTCCAGCGCAATCCCAACTTCCCTTTGCAGCACGGTGCGGATGACGGTGAGCACAACCCCGTAAAAAGCAAAAGCCCCCACCATTCCAAGCGCGGCGATGGCCGAGGCCTCAAGCGTGACACTGGTGAAAATAAATCCCCGCCCCGCGCCGAGCATCCGCAGTATCGCCACATCGCGTCGGCGCTGTTCCATGGAGTTATAGATTCCAGCGGTGATGGATGCGATCGAGACTAACACCACCAACCAAGCCACCAGCCGCAACACCAGATCGAACCAGCCAACTTTGTCGAAAAGTTGCGCCATGACGCGACCAATGGGCCATGCCCAGGTCAGCTTGGTTCCCTCGCGGTTATATTGGCGGTCCAGAAGAAAGCCCGCCGTTGGGCTGTCCGCTTTGAGTCTCACCAGCACCGCACTCAGTTCGTGCTCGGCCTCGGCACTGTGGCCGCCCATCAATTGAATGCCCTCAAGCGGAATCCAGATGACCCGATCCGCCGGTGTGTTCGAGGGTTCCAAAACGCCCACCACCACATATTCCTCCTCGTGCTCCTGCCCCTCGCGGCCAAGGCCGTGCATAGGGTGGATAATGCTGCCCGGAATGAGGCCAAGCTTCCTCGCCGCCAGACTCCCCACGACGGCCTCTCGCGCGGTTGGGTCGAAAAGACGACCATTTGCAGTGGGTCGAAGCATTCTCCCGCCGGCTGATTGCGTCGCTTCAAAATATCCCAGTGAAGTGCCTATGATTCGCTGGCCTTGAAAGCTGTCTCCCATGGCCAGAGGGATGGCCCGTGCGACTGCCGGATGTTTCTGAATCTCCTGCCAGTCGTTGACCTTCAGGTTGCCGGGAGATTCCTCAAGATGGAATACGGCGTTTAACACTAACTGTAATTTGGATCCTCTTGCTCCCAGAACCGCGTCATAACCGCCATCCAGTCCCGTGAACGCGCGCTTCGTTTGTTGTTGGGTCACCCAGACGGTGAGCAGCAGACCTCCCGCAAGAGCTATGGAGAAGGCACAGATGAGTGTCGAAATCAAGTGCTGACGCAAACTTCGCGCCACGATTTGGAGCAGGGTCATGGCGCACCCCCATGAACTGAAGGTGTGGCGCGATTCAGTTCACGGAAATCAATGTAGGGCGCAAAGGGTGCCAGCACCGCTGCATCGTGGCTTACCAAAAGCAGCCCGGCTTTTTCCTCCAGGCAGACTTCGCGGAGCAGCTCCACGGCAAGTTTGGAGTTAAGCTCATCGAGACTGCCCGTGGGTTCATCGGCGAGAACCAGCTTGGGCCTCGCGGCAAGGGCGCGCGCAATGGCTACGCGCTGTTGCTGCCCGGCCGAGAGCTGCCGGGGGAAAAAATCCAGACGATCTCGCAGGCCCACTCTTTGCAACAGCCGGGCCGCCGCTTGCCTGTCAACCTGATGACTGAAGGTCATACCCATCAGCACATTTTCAAGACAGGTGTAGCCCTGCAATAGGTTGAAATTCTGATGCACCATCCCCAATTGCGCGGCGCGGACCCTATCTCGCTCGGCTCCGGAAAGAGCCGTAAGGTTTGTTTCGTTGAGAAGGACCATTCCACGCGATGGCGTCAACAGCCCGGCGATCACATTTAGAAAACTCGTCTTGCCCGATCCGCTGGATCCTCGCAAAGCGATTTGGCAGCCCGCCTCCATGGCAAAGTGGTGGATGTCCAACACCCTTACCAGCTCCCCTTCCGGGCTGGTGTAATCCATTTGAAGATTTTTGACTTCCAATAGTGGCATTTGAACTCGCTCAAGTTGCCTTACTCCGGGCGCGAGCGCAACGTGCGATGCCGTTTTGCAAAGAAAGATTCAGCGTTCTGGCGCGCGGACGAGAAGGACGGGCACCTTGGAGTGGTGGCGAACTTCGCTGATGGTGCTCCCGTGAATGATGTCGCCCAGAAACCGGTGGCCGTGTGTGGTCATGGCGATTAGGTCGCAGCCCTCCTTTTCAGCCACATCCAGAATCTGTTTCGCCGGCTCCCCCATTGCAAGGTGAGTGCCAACCACAAGTCCGTCCTTCCGAAGCGCTTCCGCCCTCTGTTCCAGATAGGTCCGGTCCTGCTGCATTTCCTCGGACTCGTTGAGCTTCAGGTGATGGTAGTTGCGTGCCGCCCAGCCATCGGCCACATGCACAAGCAGAAGGCTCGAGCCCGCCAGCCTGGCCAGCTTGGCAACGTGCGGCAGGATGGCTTCATCCGTGGCCTTATTTTCGAGGGCTACCAGGATTTTTGAGTACATAGTTCGCCTTATGTTTCTATTTTCCCGCACCGGTGATTCCGCAGAAATCCAGCACGAACTTGATGTTCAGCACCACAATCAAGGCAGCTCCCAGCCAGGCAAGAATCTTGAGCCAAAGCGGATTGGCGAACTTCCCCATCTTGGCAGGATCGCTTGTAAACAAGATCAACGGAATGACGGCGAAAGACAACTGGAGGCTGAGAATGACCTGCGTCCAAACCAGCAACTGGGTGGCGCCTTTGTCGCCGTAAATCCATGTGGCAATCAGTGCAGGCACAATGGCCACCAGTCGTGTAATCAGTCGGCGCAGCCAGGGTCGTATCCGCCAATTCAAAAATCCTTCCATCACGATCTGACCCGCCAATGTACCGGTGAGTGTGGAATTTTGTCCCGATGCCAGAAGCGCGACTGCGAAGAGCGTGCTCGCGATCCCCACCCCCAGCAGCGGGCTCAGCATTTCATGCGCCTGTTGCAATTCCGTGACCTCGAATTGCCCGCGAGAATGGAAGGTGGCTGCGGCCATGATGAGAATGGCCGCATTGATGAAAAGAGCGAACATCAGCGCCACCGTGGAATCAATAGTGGCAAACTTGATGGCCTCGCGTTTTCCCTCCTCCGTCCTTTCGTATTTCCGCGTCTGAACGATCGATGAGTGCAAATACAGATTGTGCGGCATGACCGTTGCGCCAAGAATGCCTATCCCCAAAAGCAGCATCTCCTTATTTCGAAGGATTTCCGCCGTGGGCATGAACCCGGCGGCCACTTGCGCCCAATTGGGTTTGCTGAAAATGATCTCGGCAAAAAAACAGCCGCCTATCGTGAGTATCAAGGTGATAACCAGGGCTTCAATCCAGCGGAACCCTTTGTTTTGCAGGAAAAAAATCAGCATCACATCTGCCGCCGTAATCACGACGCCGATGGAGAGAGGAATACCGAACAGCAGATTCAAGCCAATGGCTGAACCCAGCACCTCCGCAATATCGCAGGCGCAAATGGCAATCTCACATAAGAACCAGAGTATCACCGCGACCGGCTTTGAATAGTGATCACGGCAGGCCTGAGCCAAATCACGACCCGTCACGATGCCCAGTTTAAGGCAGAGTGACTGGAGTAGAATCGCCAGAAGATTCGAGATCAGTACGATGCTGAGCAGCGTGTAACCAAAAGCCGCTCCGCCTTGGATATCCGTGGCCCAGTTGCCTGGATCCATGTACCCGACGGCGACCAGATATCCAGGCCCGGAGAACGCCAGCAGCTTCCTCCAAAACCCGTAGTGCTTCGGAACCGGCACTGTCGAATTGACTTCTTCGAGACTCGGAACCGAGTTCGCCTTGCGCCATCCAGCCTCGGCGGGAGGACTATTCCTCGGCGGAGACATTTCAGAGTTCATTGTGGGATTCAGTGTTAATATCTATTATGGGTAACACATTATTTTGATGTGGATACTCTGTCAACATGATTCCGTGTTTGCGAGTGACGTGGGGCGCATTCCGCTCTTTTACGCCTCCAAAATGGCTTCCTTACGCCACAGGAACCCAAAGGATTGATCTGCCGTCCCTGATGGGGCATGATGAGAGGGTCGGCGGCAGACCGGCGATTGGAATTGCGTAGGGATGGGATCGGGCTGGTTCCTCTGAGAATAGCCCAGCACTTCGGTCCTGGTTCTGGGTCGGGAATGGGCTAGTGAGCGAGTCCTGTAGGGACGACAGACTCTTCCTTCCCCAGCTCTTAGTCCTCGAGCCGCTCCCACTCCTGCCACCGTTCCTTCCCATCGTACACCGGAACCGAGTGTCCAACCGACTCAGTGCTTAGCAGCTTGAAATACCTTCCGAATAGACCGGCAGCAACCTCGTCCGTGAGCGGGAAGGGGGGAGGTTCAGGTTCATTGCCATAAAGAAACAGCCCGACCAACCTTCCCCCCGGTAGCACCAGATCAGCCATGCGTGCCGCAAAATCCAGCCAACGCGCAGGCGGCAGCGAGCAAAGAAAACCCCGCTCATAGATTAATCCAAAGCGTTTTTTACCGAAATCATGCTTGAAAAAATTGCCATGGATCACCTTTTCCCCAAGCGGTCCAAGTACCTCGTGCGCTCTAGCCACCGCAGGAGCGGAAAACTCAATCGCTGTTACATCATGTCCCGCCGCATCAAAGGCTTGCACTTCATATCCGGACCCACAACCCGGTATAAGAGCGGTAGTCCGCTTTTGATTGCGGGTCAGGAACGTCACCAAGGCGGGTGGAATTCCGCCGAGATCCCACGGCATCTTGCCGACTTCCCAGCGCTTAGTCCAAAATTGAGTCTGTGAACTGTCGGGTTCGTTCATTGCTGGGGGCAGTAAATCTCAATTTATTATCTTCCACGATATTGCAGAATTGGACTCCAGCTTGGTGTTAACATCCGAGCATCGTCCAGATTAAACGCTGTGAGGGCGCAAACTCCAACTCAGCCCTTTAAAAAACTCTGTCGGATTTCTCCATCAGCGGTTGTTTAATAAGTGTAATGCGAGAGAAGTCTGATGATCAACTGTTCCGGGCCTACGCCGAACACGGCTGCGAGCTGTCGTTCAATGAGATCGTGGTCCGTTACACCGACCTCGTCTACTCGGCCGCTGTCCGTCAGGTGGACACTCCCGATCTCGCCAAGGACGTCACTCAGGAAGTCTTTGCCGATCTCGCCCGCAAAGCCCAGTCCGTCAGCGCCAAACTCGGCCGGGAATTTACACTGGTGGGATGGCTCTACCGCAGCACCCGCTTTGAGGCCCTCAACTTGCGGCGTGAAGATTACAGACGTCAGTTGCGGGAAAAGGAAGCCATGCAGCATATCCACCACACCGAAGACGATGCTACTGACTGGCAGCGCATCCGCCCTCTGCTGGACGACGCAATGGACCAACTCAGCGGCCTCGATCGCGATGCCCTCCTCATGCGCTATTTTCGCAACCAGGACCTCCGCACCATCGGCCAGACCTTGGGCGTCAGCGATGACGCCGCGCAAAAACGAGTGGCCAGGGCTCTCGACAAACTGCGTTCCGGCCTGTCCGATCGCGGCATCACCACCACTGCCACTGCCCTCGGTGTCGTCCTCTCCGCCTCAGCCGTCTCCGCCGCACCCGCTGGTTTGGCCGCCGCTATTTCTGCCGCTATCATCGGAACAATTACCCCTGCGGCAGCCACCCTCGCCGCTGCCAAAACCATCTTTATGACCACCGTACAAAAATATGCCGTTGGGGCTGCCGCAGCCCTCGTTTTAGGCGGCGGGATCTATCAGGCGATCGACGCCGCGCACCTTCGCAACGAAGCCGAATTCATTCGTAACTCGCAGGCCAGTCTGGTCCATCAGGTGCACAGCCTCGAAGCCGAACGCGACGAAGTGCTTAAAAAGCTGTCCATCCTTACCAAAGACAACGACCGCCTCCGCACCAACACCTCTGAACTGGCCCGCTTGCGCGGCGAGGTAGACCGACGGACCGCCATCGCCAAAGACATCGCCCAGAATCGCAACACCTCCAGTGATCCCTTCGTCGCTCGAGCCCTCGAATGGAAAGCCAGAGAAAACAAGCTCCGCGAGCTGATCGCCCTAACAGCCGGTCAGAACATTCCCGAGCTGAAAATGCTCGATGAAATGGCCTGGCTGAACACCGCCATGGACGCCGACTTGGATTCACCCGAGGGTCAGCGCAAGACCATGAGCTCATTGCGACGCAACGCGGAAAATCAATTCGTAATCAAGTTGCAAGGAGCCCTGCAAAAATACGCCAGCGACAATAATGGTCAGTTTCCCAATGGGATTATGCAACTGGCCGCTCTTCTCGAACCTCCAGCGGATGCCAGCATGCTCCAGCGATATGCCATCCATCCCGCGTCCGAGCACCCAAACGTCCAAGTGGGCGGCGAAAAAATCCTCACACAGGCCTCACTGGTCGACCCTGATTTTGATCAGCGCTGGGTGATTGGTCCCAACGGTTATGGCTCTTCAGGCGCCGCCAGAGACTCCAACGATGAAAGCTTCAAAACCCTTGATCCAGCCGTTCAGGCTTTCAAGGCCGATCATGGTGGGGTTGCCCCAGCAAAGGCGGAAGACTTGAAGCCTTATATTTCTACGCCCCAGGAAATAATTGCTTACGAAAAAATCCTAAAACTTAGTCCCGATGGCTCGACATCCTCCAAGACCACGTTGCAGGCGAACGAGGAAATCAAAGCGCCCTAGCCTTGGCGCACAGCCGATCAACGGGGATCCAAACCCCAAGCCCTCAAAGCGGAATCCAGAAAGCGCACGGTCTGTGCAGTCCAGCCAGAGGGGCATCAAAAGTTGCCAGCCTCGATTTTCGACGTCGCGCCAATTCGACCAGCCATGCATCCGTCACTTGTTTGGGACCCTGCAAGAGTTGGTTTGCCACCGAGCCGTAGGAAAATCCGTCATCCCAAAATTCATGCCCGGCCAATTGCTCGATTTCATGGAGTGTCTCCCATGCGGCTGCGGGGCATGAATCGACGGCCATGAGCATGTGGACGCGCAGCAGGGTTGCATGCGTGATGGTGCAGGTCGCAAACTTTTCTATTCCGTTCCACCATCGGGTTGCCCGGGCAGGATGTTCATGGCTGTCGATGGCCAGTGCGCACAAAATATTTTCATCCAGAAGCCGGTTCACAGTTGCTGAATTTTATAAACGTCCACCGACGTGAACCGCTGCTTGCCGCGTGCCACGGGAAAGCCTCCTTTAACTTTTCTGGGACTGTTCGGACGCTCGTGCTTTCTTCGCATAAGCAGGTTGATCGCGGCGCTCATGGAACAGCCCTCGGCAATCGATATGCTCTTGGCCAGCAAGTACAGATACTCTTCAAGATTGACGGTAAGCCGCATCAGTGCGCCATGGTGTAATGGTGCATTTGCGTCAAGTCAGTCTTTGACTCAGGCTTCTTTGGCGCAATTCGCCCACTTGCTCTCGGCTCTCCGTCTCGGCATCATTCGCTACGCATGCCTGAGACCAGAATCAAATTCTCCCTACTTCGCAAACTGTCGGCAGTCCACGGCCAAGACCAGTGCAAGTTTTTACCGCGTTTTTTTGAGAGGCTCGTGGCAGGCCAGAAGCTCCCGTTTAAAACGTTATCTCGAGTTGGTATTGCTTGGATTGTTTTGCTGAGCTTCCTTTGGGGCTGTGGGGGCATGAAGGCGCGTGCCTTCACCGCTGCGGATGCCGATACACTTCTGGCTGCCCATACCAAGGCCTTTTATCAGGAGAAGGACGGCCTCGCGTGGTTCAAAGAATCCACCGACGGCGGAAAAGTCTCTTATTGGATGCGCGCGGAACAGATGGAGATGGTGCTGGACGCTTACGAACGAACTGCCAATGCCCAGCAATTGGTCATGTTCACCAATCTGTTTCACGGTTTCCTTGCCGATCACGGTACGAATTGGTCCCACAACCCGTTCAATGACGACATCATGTGGATGGTTATTGCCTGCATCCGTGGACATCTGCTGTCTGGCAATACTGAATTTCGTGACGTGGGGCGGACTAACTTTGACCTTTGCTTTGCTAGAGCCGCTTCTTCAGATCTTGGCGGAGGCCTTTGGTGGAAGACGAACAACCAATCAAAAAATGCCTGTGTCAACGGTCCGGGAGCCATCGCGGCTTTTCTCATGGGACGTGCCACCGGCGAAGGCTCCTACTTCGCCAAGGCAACAAACCTTTTCCTTTGGGAACGCGCCACCTTGTTTGATCCGGTCACAGGTCGGATTTCCGACAACATCAACGCCAGTGGGCGGGTGGCTCGCTTTGCTTTAACCTACAATCAAGGCACTTTCGTGGGTGCGGCCAATCTGCTTGGCTATACCAATGAGGCCAGGCTCGCTGCCACTTTCACCATGAATGAACTGTGCAAAGACGGATACTTGCCCGCTGCTGGAGAGAAGGGCGACGGCGGCGGATTCAATGGTATCGGTGTCAGGTGGATCGCACGGTTCATGGACGACCGCGGCGAGCAGGCTGCGTTCCAACCATGGCTGCAAAAGAATGCAGAAGCCGCCTTTCAGACCCGCCGCGCATCCGACAACCTCTCATGGTGCCGCTGGCCAGAGCCGACGCCAGAGGGTCTGCGATACTCATGGGGTTGCAGCAGTGCTGTCGTGATCACTCAGGTCGTTCGCCCCACTGAGAAAACGAATCAGGAACGCTTCAAGTAGAGCCCGACCAGCGCGTTGAGTCGATTTCGTCCACCCCTCACCAAAGCTCACTCTCTGCGCATCTCCTGTTGACATTCTACATGAGGGAGCTTAAAAAGCTCGTGTAGATAAACTACACGAAGCCGTATGGATGACGAGAAATTGGATTTGTTGCAGGGCACGCTTGATCTTCTCATCCTCAAGACTTTGACTTGGGGACCGCAGCACGGCTTTGGAATTTCAGGCCACATCCGCCAGATATCTGACAGCGTGCTGCAAGTTGAGCAAGGCTCACTCTATCCGGCGTTGCAACGACTGGAGCAACAGGGGCTCCTAGGTTCGGAATGGGGTGTATCAGACAAAAATAGAAAGGCTAAATACTACCACCTCACACCGTCCGGACGGAGCCGGCTTACGCGCGAGACGGATGATTGGAGGAAAATTTCCAAAGTGATCAACATCATCCTCAGTACTCCGTAACCCCTTAACAGATGTATGAACCCCTGGCAAAAAGTGGCCCATCGGTTTCGCGCCCTGCGACAAAAGAAAGCTCTAGACGCCGACATGGACGAGGAGATGCGCGTACATATCGAGATGCAAACCGAAGAAAACATTGCGGGTGGGATGAACCCCAACGAAGCCCGTCAGGCCGCCCTCCGCCAATTTGGGGGAGTCGACCAAATCAAGGAGATCCGCCGCGAAATGCGCGGAGTTACCTGGCTGGAAAACTTAATGCAGGACATCCGCTTCGGCACTCGCCAGATGGCTAAGAATCCCCGCTTCACTTTTGTTGCGGTTCTCACCCTGGCACTTGGTATTGGCGCAAACACCGCCATATTCAGCGTGATCTACGGCGTATTGTTCGAGCCGCTGCCATATCGCGATCCCCAGCAATTGGTTCGTGTGTTTGAAAGCAGCGTGAGCCAGCCCAAATTTCCCATGTCGGCGGGGGACTTTCAGGATTACCGTGAACAAAACTCCACCCTCTCCGGTCTGGCGCTTTACACACGGCAGGATTTGGAGTTATCCAAGGATGACCAACCGGAACTCCTTTCCGCTCTGCGCATCACCGCCGGTTTTTTTGATGTTCTTGGGGTGCAACCGTTGCTTGGACGGCAATTCCGCCGAGAAGACGAGGTCCCTGATAATCACCATTCCGTGATTCTCAGCCATGGATTATGGCAGCGCCGGTTCAAAGGCGATCCTGAGATCATCGGCAAACCGATCATCCTGACCGGCGAGGTGTTCACGGTCGTGGGTGTGATGCCTCAGGGCGTCAAGCACGTGGGAGGCGACTACCGTTCCATGCCGCACGGGGAAACTGTGGATTTCTGGTGGCCGATCACACTAAACTCTCAGGACAGCCGGAGTTCACACTACATGAATGCCGTCGGACGGTTAAAACCAGGCATCAAACCCGAACAATCGGCGGCCGATTTTAACGTGATCGCCGAGCGTCTCGCCGTCCAGTTTCCTGATACCAACAGTAGTTTCCGCATCGCCATTCAATCTCTGCACGAGGAAATTGTAGGAAAGGCCCGTATTACTTTGCTGGTTGTTTTTGGAGCCGTTCTTATGGTGCTGTTGATCGCCTGCGTTAATGTGGCGAATCTTCTGCTGGCTCGGTCTGCTGCGCGCGGGCGGGAGATGGCGGTGCGGTCGGCTGTGGGTGCCGGACGCGGACGGATTGTTCGGCAATTGCTGACTGAAAGCCTGCTGTTGGCGGTATGCAGCAGCGCTGTCGGAATATTATTGGCGCAGTGCGGAATGGTCGCTCTTGGTAAATTTGGGCCCGAACAACTGCCCCGTTTGCAAACGCTCCGCTTGGATGGTCACGTCCTGTTCTTCACCCTGGCCCTGACTTTGTTAACCGGCGTCCTTTTCGGCCTCGCCCCTGCTTTGCAGGCAGGAAAGATCAATATCAATGGATTCCTGAAAGACGGAGGGCGTGCGGGTACTGGAGGAAACCAAAGCCGCCTGCGCGATATCCTGGTATCAGCTGAAGTCGCACTGGCGTTGTTGCTGCTGATAGGTACTGGATTGCTCGTCCGCAGTTTTTGGCAGTTGCAACAAACGGCCACCGGATTCAACCCGGAACGAGTTGTAACCGCTACCCTTTCGCTGCCGTTCGGGGACTATGCCAGCAACACCAATATTGCATTTTTTCAAGAGAAGCTTCTTGATCGCCTTGGCGGCATTCCGGGCATCGAATCGGTTGGACTCACATCGGACCTGCCGTGGACGGGCTACGATGAAAACAATTCCCTTACCATCGAAGGAAAAAGTTTCCCACCCAATGAGGGAGCCGGCGGGCGGTATCATTTTATTTCCTCCGACTATTTCCGCACAGTGGGCGTCCCACTGAGGGCAGGACGATTTTTTAATCCCGACGATCGCATGGGGAAAATTCGAGTTGCCTTGGTCAACCGCACCCTGGCGGAAAGATATTGGCCGGGTGAAAGCCCTGTGGGAAAAAGGATGAGCGGCTCCTCTGCGCCGAAAGAAGAGAACTGGTGGACAATCGTTGGCGTGGTGGGTGACGTAAAAGACTTTCCTGATTCGCTGGGAGTCGAGCCCGCATTTTATTTACCGTTGTCTCAATTCCCATCCCGCCGAGTCACCCTTGCCATTCGGACTGCCGTCGAACCTTTTGGAATGATGGCTGCCATACGTTCCGAAATGCAAAAAATGGACAGGAATGTGCCTTTGGCGGATATAAAAACGTTGGAGACCATAACAGCAAAGGCATCGGCAGCGCGGCGTTTTACCTTTGTTTTGGTGGCTTTGTTCGCCGCCACAGCGCTCATTCTGGCAGCTATGGGAATTTACGGGGTGCTTTCCTATTTGGTCGCGCAGCGCACTCGCGAAATCGGAGTTCGGATGGCATTGGGGGCGCAGGCGTTTGACGTGATCAAAATGACGCTTAAGCAAGGGATGGGTCCTACAATCGTAGGTGTTGTTTTGGGTTTAATCGGGGCATTCGGCCTCACACGTTTAATGACAAGTCTTTTGTTTGGGGTTAGCGCAACTGATCCGGGAACATTTGTTGTAAGCGCTCTTTTGTTAATTCTGGCCGCAGTGCTCCCCTGCTGGCTGCCCGCCCGGCGCGCCGCCAAGGTGGAACCCATGGTGGCGTTGAGAAATGAGTAGTTTAAAACTGGAGTACCACTCATGAGCTGGCTGCAAAAATTTCAACTGCGATTCAGAGCGATTCTGAGCAAAAGCAAACTTGATGCCGAGATGGATGAGGAGATGTGCGCCCACATCGAGATGCAGACCGAGGAAAACATTGCGGAAGGAATGAGTCCTGAACAAGCCCGTCAGGCCGCCCTCCGCCAATTCGGAAACGTCGACCAAATTAAGGAAATCCGCCGCGAGCTGCGCGGAGTCGCCTGGCTGGAGAATTTGGTGCAGGATGTCCGCTACGGAGCGCGACAACTGATCAAGAACCCCGGCTTCACTGCTGTGGCAGTGCTCACGCTAGCCCTTGGCATCGGTGCCAACACCGCCATTTTCAGCGTGGTTAACACTGTGATGCTCCGGCCGCTTCACTTTTCAAATCCAGATCGCCTGGTGCGGATTTATTCCGAGTTTCCCGGCTTTCCTAACGGCGGCCTGCGCAGGTTTTCGCTTTCAACTCCCGAATATCTCGATCTGCGCCGCGAGACAACATCTTGGGAATCAATTGAGGCCTGGCAGAGCGGCGGCGTCAACATTGCTGGCAATGCGGAGCCGATTCGCTCCACCGCCTCCTTCATCACCGGTGGTTTGATGCGGTCGCTCGGTGGCACACCCATTCTGGGTCGTGCGATTGTCCCGGAGGACGACAAGCCGGGCGGCCCCCTTGTTGCCGGGATCTCAGAGGGACTTTGGCAGCGCTCATTTGGCGGCGATAGAAACATTGTCGGGAGGGACATCCTCCTCAACGGATCAAAATTCACGGTGGTCGGCGTGATGCCGAAAGAATTTGAGTTCCCCCCCGGCGCGCTCGATGCATCCGAGCTTTGGGCTCCCATGCAAATCGACCCAGCAAACCCAGGCGGGCGTTCCGACCACAACCTAAACGTCATGGGCCGGTTGCGTGCCGGAGTGACCGAGGAGCAGGCCCGCGCGGAACTCCGTTCATTCGTGAAGCACTCTGCGGAAACCGTTTCAGGGCACAGCTTCGACTCCACAAACCACACCATCGTAAGCTACGGCATGCACGATGAGGTCGTGCGGAACGTCCGTCCTGCTCTCCGTACGCTTCTGGGGGCTGTCGGCTTTCTCCTTCTGATCGCCTGCGTGAACGTCGCCAACCTGCTGCTCTCCCGTGCCGAATCGCGTCGGCGCGAGATAGCCATTCGCGGAGCTCTGGGTGCGGGACTGGGTCGGCTCGCCGTGCAATTTATTGTCGAGGGAATCCTTCTCTCGTCTGCAGGCGTTGTTGGCGGCCTTATTCTGGCCTGTGGATGGCTAAAACTAATCAAGTCCGCCACTGAGGTGGGCATCCCGCGCGCAGCCGAAATCAGCATGGACACACACGTGATCCTGTTCGCTGTGGCTGTGTCGCTCCTGACAGGTGTGGTCTTCGGTTTGACTCCGCTGGCCCATGTCATAAGGCGCAATCTGCATAACGCCTTGAAGTCCGCCGCCTCTTCGACCACCGCCAACGACGCCGTCCAACGCTTTCGCCAAACCCTCGTCGTGGGTGAGATAGCCCTTGCACTGACTCTCCTCATCGGTACCGGCCTGATGCTTCGCGCATTCTGGAACCTGCAGGATGTGGATGCCGGTTTTGATCCCAAAAACGTTGTGACCATGTCGGTCTCATTGCCTTACCCCGCCTATCAGGGCAGTCAGGTTCAGGACTTTTGGACGCGATTCGAAACCCGGCTTGAATCACTCCCGGGCGTTCGGGCCACCGCCCTCGCTTCCGGTTTGCCGCCCTCCTATTCCAGCACGCATACCGACACCGCCATCGAGGGTTTCGTCCCCACTCCGGGCGGCCCTCTCCAGAATGTTGAATTCTATCAGAGCGTCAGCCCCGGATATTTCAATGCCTTGGGGATACGACTGGTCGCGGGACGCTTTTTTGATCGGCGGGATGGGCCTGATGCACCCGAAGTCGTGATCATCAATCAGACCATGTCTCGCACTTTCTGGGGTAAAATCAGTGCTCTTGGAAAACGCATCCGTCCTGGCGGTACCACCAACTGGTGCACCGTGATCGGCGTGATTGCGGACGCAAAAAACGGCGGGCTGGAAAACCCAACCGGCACTGAGGTTTATTTGCCTTTCACCCAACCCGCCGGAAGAGGCAGATCGGGTCGCATGAATATCATTGTGCGCGCTCCCGGCAATCCGTCGCCCTTGATCGCTGCTGTGCGGAGCGAACTCGCTGCTCTCGATCCCTCCCTTCCCTTGGCCAAAGTCCGCACCATGGATTCTTTGATCTCCTCCGCCCAATCGCGCCCGCGCTTCCTCACCCTCCTACTAACCTTGTTCGCCGGTGTGGCCCTCGTGCTGGCCACTGTCGGGATCTACGGAGTCATTTCGTACTCAGTCGCCCGGCGTACCAAGGAGTTCGGACTGCGTATGGCCTTGGGCGCTCAACGCGGCAGCGTCCTTGGCATGGTTTTGCGGCGTGGCATGCTGCTTGTGACTAGGGGAATAGCCGTCGGCCTTATTGGCGCGTTTATTGTGACGCGATTTCTCTCCACACTGCTCTTCGGCATCACCCCTACCGATCCTGCCACCTTCGCCATCGTCTCCCTCGCGCTTGGCATCGTCGCTTTCCTAGCCACCTACCTGCCCGCGCTCCGCGCGACCAAAGTCGCCCCGATGGAGGCCCTGCGTCACGAGTAAAGCGTACCCGTAACCGCATCCCTAAATGCCCCTGTAGGCCGGGTCCCCGACCCGGCGTCCCCTTCGCGAACTTCGCGGCATCGCGTGAGTCATCATCCCTTTTTCTTGCACCAACTCCCGCAGTTGACTTTTTCCACCCCCGGCACACTGTTTCCCCATGCCGATCAACGAGGATTTTGTGGCTCGCAAAGAACGCTGGGCAAGAAAGATGGCGGGCAAAGAAAAGCCCGCCGTGAGATCCGTGGACCGCCTGCCTCCCGGCCAGCGCGAAGTCCATAACTTCCCTGTGCTCGATCTTGGCATCCGCCCCGAGGTTCCCCTCAGCGAATGGTGCCTGCACATCCATGGCCACGTCGAAAACCTCGTCAAGCTCGATTGGGCCCAATTCATGGCCCTGCCTCAGTTTAACGATGTCAGTGATTTCCACTGCGTCACCACTTGGAGCCAGTACGACATGGCCTGGCAGGGCGTTGCTTTCTTCACCCTGGCCGACCTCGTCAAACCCAAACCCTCTGCCACCCACGTCTTCTTCAAAAGCTACGACGGCTACAGCACCAACAACCCTCTCTCCGTCTGCATGGACGACGACGTGCTCATCGCCCATTCTTGGAACGGCCAACCCATCTCCAAAGACCACGGCGGCCCTGCCCGCGTCATCGTCCCCAAAAAATACGCATGGAAAGGGGCCAAGTTCATCCGTGAGATCACTTTCCTTGACCGCGATATCCTCGGCTTCTGGGAAATTCGCGGCTACTCCAACGAAGCCGACCCCTGGCTAGAACAACGCTTCAGCGACAACGACTCGCGCAAACTTCCCTAATCGCGCCGCCTCGCCCTTAAAGGACACGCGTGATACCCAAGCGAAAGCGAGTCCTAAGAGCCCAGGTCGAGGTCGCCGTTGAATTCCGGAGCCCTGCAAGGGCGTAATGTGAAAGCCCGGGCTGAAGGCCCGGGTAGGCTTGCCCTCGGAGATTCACAGCCCTGTAAGGGCGGCACACTTCGAACGCTGCATTCCCAACCTCATCCTGTCCTTTCCCCCTATTCACTCCCACGCGTACTTCTCATCCAACGGCTTCCCGTTCTTCTCACAAAACCTCCGATACTCCGTCTGAAAATCCTCCTCCGCATGATGCTCCGCCTGCTTCCGAATATACTCACGCACAACATCCACATGCATCGGGCTCACGCTGAACTCCCCATACCCATTCTGCCACGCGAAATCCCCGTAAAACGCACCCAACCCCTTGATCCAAACCGACGACGAGGTCTTCACCTGTTCCACAACCTTGGCTGGCGCATGATTCTTCGATTGCGCGAACAAAATATGAATGTGATCGCGCACTGAATTAACCTCAATCAAAGGCGAATCAAAATTCTTAAGAATACCCGTAATGTAAGCATGAACCTGCCCGCGTTCCTCATCACGCAAAAGCTGCCGTCGTCCCTTCGTGCTAAACACCAGATGCACCACAATATTGGCAAGCGATTGCGACATAAAGCAACACCCTCACAAAGACCAAATAAAATTGCAAGGATGGCTAAACATCCGAGCCTTCCAAATTGGCGACCGCCTCTCGGGCTTCCGGCCCTAAAATCTCTTACCTGCCAGCATGACCGCAAACAACACACGCCAATTCAACCCTACCGCCGCCCCTTATTCCACACCCTCTCCCGCCCGCGGCCCTGAAAGGGCTTAATGTGATAGCCCGGGCTAAAGGCCCGGGTAAACAACCCCACAACCATTCCCCGCCCTGTATGGGCGGTACAACTCTCACCCCAACCGCGACCGTTTCGTCGACAACGCTCACTTGAATCACGTTGTCCCCTTCGACTCCGCCCAATCTATCGCCCTTACAGGGCTCAAAAATCTTTGTGATGGCTTGCGACCCGGGCCTTCAGCCCGGGCTGTCACATCACCGGCTTCCAGCCCTAAAACTCCTCCCTCGCCAGCATGACCGTAAACACTTGCACAAATCCACCCCCACCGCCGTCCCTTTCTTCAACAACCCTCTCCCGTCCCGGCCCTGCAAGGGCCTAATGTGATAGCCTGGGGTGAAGCCCCGGGTAAACAACCCCACAACCATTCCCCGCCCTGTATGGGCGGTACAACCCTCACCCCAACCGCGACCTTTTCGTCGACAACGCTCACCTGAATCACGTTGTCCCCTTTGACTCCGCCCAATCTATCGCCCTTACAGGGCTCAAAAATCCTTGTGATGGCCTGCGACCCGGGCCTTCAGCCCGGGCTGTCACATAACGGGCTTCCAGCCCTAAAACTCCTCACTTGCCAGCATGACCGTAAACACGTTGCACAAATCCCCCCACCGTCCCTCATTCAACGACCCTCTCCCTCCCCCGCCCTGTAAGGGCCTAATGTGATAGCCTGGGGTGAAGCCCCAGGTGACACATCCACCCAATATTTTCTTCGCCCTGTAGGGGCGAAACATCAATCCGATTACCTGTCCCCAACGCAAAATCCTCCGTGGCCTGCAAGCGTACCTGAGACACCTTCCCGTAAATCGCCCAATTGTTCGGTGGTACAACCGACTTGCCTTTGATAATGTTAACAACATGAAGCGTGAGGCCCTTGAAAACCCCAGATGCCGTCAGGAGGAATTGGGACAATTCCCTACTGCTATGCCTGTGGTTGACTTCACAGCTTCAATGCTCGAGCAGCTCCCGAGCGCCCCTCGCATCAATCCAAAAGACCGTCATGGAATTCTCGTTAAGGCCATCATTGAGGTGTTCTGCGCCAGGTGGTATGGAGGTGCGACAATTCTCGGTATCCGCAACACCAAGCGAAACCTGATCCACCTCAATTCAAAAGCCTTGGCCGCACTCGGAATCAAATTGGATCTCGCCACCAACCTTCCCGATGTGATCGTCCACCACCCCGCCAAAAACTGGCTCCTGCTCATGAGCGACGGCCCAATCGCTTACAGACGCCTCAAGCAACTCAAAGACTTCTTCTCCGGCTGCATCTGTTTGCTCGGGCTTGATTCAGACTTGAAAGCTATAAAGGCTGGCGACTTCCAGCGAACCGTTTACTTACGACATTCCTCTCCGCAAGAAGTCTTAATCGGCGGACTATACCTATGAAAATTGTCGGTAACCATCTTGCTCAATACGCGATAACTCTCAAAGACGAAATAGAGTTTGATCGGTTCAGTCGCAGTGCCTTTAATCGCTACTACTACTCTGCATTTTTAGAAGTCCGCAGCACCCTGAAATCCTTGGATGTAAGTTGGGCAAAGATCAGTCATCAATCAATGCCCGAGGTTCTGAGGGGACAGGTGCTTGAGCGCTTGAAAAAGGAAATCCGAAAATCCGAAAAGAATGGGCTGATAAGCTCAAGCGACGGTCAACAGAAAATGAGCGGAGCTGCAAATGCCGTGACTACCATTTCGGATCTTCTCGTGTCTGCGCGAGAGACTCGTCGGCTTGCTGACTATGAGCCTGAAATTCGCGTTGCCAGAAACGGAACAAACGCCCGTTTAGGTGAGTGGAGTATGGATGCTGCCCGAAATTGGGAACAACGTGTACGGGTCGCTTCAAAAACGATTCTCAAAACTTATCATGAATTTGGACTCATATAAATTGTTTCAACTGAAACACCACCTCAGTAGGCTGGGAATTGATTTCGTCTCAGACATTCAGGCTAATCGCATTCCTCCGATAGATTTCGCCCTTTCGATTTCAGGAGACTGCATAGCCGATCTTGCTGGAAAGGGTCAAATTTCGCGGCGTCAAATGAAGCTAATCCAAAGTTCCGTCCAGAAGGATCTTGATCTAAGGATTGAATGGATAGTGACGCCGAGCCAAACGACAAGTTCGATCGAGGCGGCTCTTCATGAGCTCTTGGAGCGAAAACACCCTGGAGCCGTCAGTGCCGTTTTCATATCGCAATTGAAGATAACTCCAGTGTCAGTGTGGATCGAGAGAAATCAAAAAGACGAAACACGCCCCGATCTGGCATCTCTTGAAACCGTCGTCGAAGAATTTTTGAAACTATATGAAATATCTGATTATTTAGTTTCGGAAGGCAGTGATCTGGGGTTGCCAACTAATCCAATGCTTTTGCGGAAACTTAAACAATTAGCTCCCGTAACGATAGAGGGCTTCGCTGCTTCACTTTGGGCGGCGGGTTCAGGGGTTTCTAATCTACGTTGGCTGCAATTAAAACTTGATACGCTGCGGAAGCATGGTTTGCTTTTTCGCTCCAAAACTGGCGAATACTGTTTAACAGAGCTCGGATTGGGGATAGTGCCTCATGGCAAAAATCGTACCAGTTCTGATGTTGAACGCGCACTTGCGCTTGGGAGGCGAAAATGGTAGCTCTGTTTCATGAAATGGTGGCGAGTCGTCGCGCGAGCATGCATCATGCTCATTTGCGAAGATCTAGCATAGAAGGACGCCAGCTTACTGGCTGCCGTGCCTTCGACCCGACAGCCAGTAAGCTGGCGGAGCTCACGAAAGCTCATAAAGCTTTGCTTTCCAAATGAACCCGCCACCATTTCTCATTTCGTTTTCATCGGTTGAAGATTTTCTCAAGGCTCTTCCAGAGGAGGTGCATAGGCTTAATGCACAGGAACTATGCGCAAAGGGTTTGCCACCAGTTATCTCAACCCGTTGCCTTTCGATCCTTTTTGGATACAGCTCAAGGTTTACTGGTGCGTTGTATCGTCGCAGCGAAAAGTATTATCGCACGTTCACGATTCCAAAAGGAAAGAAGCAGCGAATCATCCACGCTCCCAGGGTTGCCCTAAAAGTGATTCAGAAGTGGTTTGGCTTTCATCTCGCTGAAGCTGTCAAATTCAACGAATGCGTGTACGGCTTTGTTAAGGGGCGATCTGCCGTTGATGCGGCCTCATTGCATTGTGGAACCGATTGGGTTTATTCCGTAGACATTGCCGATTTTTTCCCAAGTACACTCCTTCACAGAGTTGTCACTGCGTTGTTGGGACTAGGTTATTCGCAACATGGTGCTGAACTAATAGCCAAACTCTGTTGCTATAATGGAGGACTCGCACAAGGTTCGCCGGCGAGTCCGGTTCTCTCGAATCTTGTTTTTCGTGCGGTAGACATCGAACTCGTTGACGTCGCCAAACAATTTGGGATCAATTTTACTCGTTACGCCGATGATGTGGTTTTTTCCGGCAAGGGTGAATTCCCTGTGGAGATTAAAGGAATCATTCGAACTGCTATTGAGTCTCGAGGGTGGAAAATTGCGGAGGCCAAGGAGAAACTGGCTATGCGCCCCAATCGCCTAAAAGTTCATGGCCTCCTCGTACATGGCGAGAAACCTCGGCTCACTAAAGGGTACAGAAACAGGGTTCGGGCCTATAAGCATCTCTTGGCAAACAAGGTGATCGCCCCTGGGGACCTCGCAAGAATGATGGGCCATCTTGCATACGCCGAATCAGTCGGCATCCGCGATTAGGAACTCTGAGGAAGCCCGGCACCCTCTCCCAAGTGCGCTCAAACTACAATCCCTCGCGCAAACTCCCCTAATCGGGTAGGATCATCCGCGAATTGAACAAGTACTGGCACGTCATTAACATTGGGATACAGAACACCCTGGTTTACCGGGTGAATTTTGTGTTTCGTGCTGTCTTTGGATTGATCCCGCTCATGGCCACCATGTTCCTTTGGCAGGCTGTTTATGCGGGAAAGCAAAGGGGTAGTGCAATCGCGGGGTACACTCTGGGGGGCATGCTTTCCTACTACCTTTTGGTCACGGTGGTCGACGCCCTCACTGCTGTCACCGAGGACGACTGGCAGATTGCTGCCGACATCAAAGATGGCAATATCAGCCAGTTCCTGCTTAAACCGATTGATTACCTCCGCTACCGGATCTGCCTCTTCTTTTCCGCGCGCCTGATTTACGTCGCCGCCGCCGCCATTCCCGTCGGGCTTTTCATCTTCTGGCATCGCGAGAATTTCGTGCTGCCCGCTTCCATCGCGACATGGTTCCTCTTCGCCCTTTCCGTGATCTTGGCCGCCATGCTCAATTTCTTCATGTCCTTTTGCATGGCCATGCTGGCTTTTTGGGTGCTGGAGATCTCCACCTTTGTTTTCATCGTCTTCGCCTTTGAATACATCGCCGGGGGACACTTATTCCCTGTCGATATCATGCCGCCGACCCTGCTCAATGTGCTCTCCCTCTCCCCGTTCCCTTACCAGCTATTCTTCCCGGTCACCATTTTCCTTGAGCGCGTCAACGGTGATTCCCTCTGGCGCGGCCTCGCCATGCAAGCTTGTTGGATGGGTGTCTTTTTCTGTCTCGCCAAATACCTCTGGTCGCGCGGGATTCGCAAATACACCGCAGTCGGAGGCTGAGCCATGAACAAAGCCACTTCAACTCCGCTCGATTCGTTCCGCCGCCACCTCATCATTTACGGCGCGCTCTGGAAAAATTCCCTCGTCCGCGAGATGGGGTTCAAGGTGAACTTTATCCTCTGGATCTTCGTGGAGATGCTCTGGTTCGCCCTTCAACTCTCCTTCTTTGCCGTCATCTACGCCCACACGGATTCCATTGCCGGTTGGTCCAAGTGGGAGGTCGTTTTGCTCGTCGGCGCATCCCACTTTGTGCAGCAACTCTTCACGGCTGTTTTTTTAACCAACGTCACCGAGCTTTCCGAACTGATTCGCACCGGCAAACTCGATTTCATGCTCCTCCTTCCTGTCAACACCCGCTTCCTGGTCTCCTTCCGCAAAGTCGATCTCGGCGGATTCGTCAATGCCGCCAGCGCCCTCGGCGTGATGGTCTTTGCCTGCAACCGCCTGGGGTTAACCCCCAGCCCCATGCACATTGTCGGCTTTTTCGTCCTAACCCTGGCCAGTCTCGTCATCCATTACACCTTGGTTCTCATTCTCGCCTCCACTGCGTTCTGGACCGTTCGTTCGCAGGGGATTGTCTGGATTTACTACAATCTGTTCAATGTCGCTCGCATTCCCGACGGTGCCTTTAGCGGATTTTACCGCGTCGTATTTACCTTCATTTTGCCCATGGTTTTGGTCGCTAACGTGCCCGTCAAACTTCTGTTGCAAAAGCTGTCCTCTCCCGGTGAAATGCTCCTTCTGATCGGTCTAGCGGCTTCTTGGTTTGTGATTTCAGAAGCTGTGTGGCGCTACTCCCTCCGCCGCTATACCAGCGCCAGTTCGTGACCCCTGGTCGTTCTCATTGTCAAGACCGGCTTCCCATGTCCGAAAAGCTCGTTAGTATTCGCCTCGAATGACGAGTTTTACCACAGCGTGGATGGTCAGGATGATTTGCGCCATCGGCGCCATTCTCTCTGCAGGTTGCGGGGTTGCCGCAGGTGCGGCGGCGTTTTCAGTGCAGGAAAAGGCAGAAAAACTTTGCTCCCTCTGCCATCTCTTTCCCGACCCCATCATCCTTGACCGTGCGACCTGGGAAAAATACACGCTGCCCACGATGGCCAAAATTCTCGGCATCAAACCAAGCCTGACCAATCAACCGGACGGAGCCCAGATTCTCAAGGATTGGAGCGACATCACGCAGTTGTACCTTCAGGAATCTCCGGCCATCGCCTTTCCACAACCGGACCATGAAAAAATCCGCTTCTCCCTCAAACAGTTCAAAGTTGAGAAACCACCGTTCCAGACGAAGCTCCAGAGCATCGTTATGGTCAACGGGGATCCAGAGCGTAAGGTTCTTTTCGTTGGCGATTCGGAAGCCAAACGATTGGAGGTTTTGAATTTTGAGGGAAAGTGGCAATCGGGCATTTTCCTTTCCAACGTTCCCGTCGGCATCATGTTCCAATCGAACACCGCCTTCATTTCACTGATCGGTTCCCTCGCGCCATCTGATGCGCCGCGCGGTGCCATTGCCACCGCTCTCTGGGTTACCAATCAGTTCACCACCCCTGAACCCCTCTTGACCGGTCTCAAGCGTCCCGTGGGAACTCTCACTGCGGATTTGGATGGCGATGGTGATCAGGACATGATCATCAACACCTACGGTCATACCATGGGGCGGTTTTCCTGGTGGGAAAACACCGGCAACGGAAAATACATTGAGCATCAGTTGATAGATCGCCCCGGCGCCATCCACGCCGTCATTACGGATTGGGACAAGGACGGCAAGCCGGACATTCTTGTGTTGATGGCACAGGCCAAAGAGGGCTTATTCGCCCTGATCAACAAGGGGCACGGTGAGTTTGTCGAGCAACCCATTCTTCAATTTCACCCGGGTTGGGGATCGGCCTCTTTTGAATGGAAGGATTTTAATGGCGACGGCTTTAACGACCTGCTCATCGCCAACGGAGACAACGGCGAGTACACCTCCTGCCTAAGGCCCTATCACGGGCTCCGGCTTTATCTCAACGATGGCAGCAACCATTTCAAAGAGCAATGGTTCTTCCCTCTCAATGGAGCTTACAAGACCATCACCTCTGATTTCGATGGCGATGGTGATCTCGATATCGCCGCCATCTCATTTTTCCCTGACTACGCCAACAGCCCGGAGGAAAGCTTTGTCTATTTGGAAAATCTCGGAGGCATGAAATACCAGCCTTGGTCCTTCGATCAAAGCTGGCGCGGTCGCTGGATCACCATGGACGCAGTGGATCTGGATGGAGACGGGGACTTGGATTTAGTGCTGGGCGGATACGATCGATCGCCTTTCAAGGTTAGGGAGGATATTCAAGAGCTTTGGAAGACCAACGGAACCTCGCTGTTGTTCCTTCGAAACCAGGGGAAGCCATGAAAAAACTGACTGATCCCCAGGCCTGGACAAAATTAATGCTGTCGCTCGCGGTGTTCATTCTGGCCTTTGCCGTGTGGTCCAGCGCGCAAACCACCAACACTCCTGCCCCTGTTGTGACTGGGCCGGCCAAATTGCTCGCTCCCGCATTGGACCTCCTAAGTCTCGATGCCGCCAAACTCACCTTCGGCCTTGATCGATTTGAGGCCCTTCAAGGCAAGGTCTTCGCCATCCCTCTCTGGCAATACATCGCCTTCATCCTCTACTTGGTCATTGCCTTTTTTGTGACCAAAGCCACGGATTGGCTAATCTCTGGCCGCCTCAAGAAATGGGCCGCCGGAACCCAGAACAAATTTGACGATTTGTTGCTGGAGCTTTTGCGAGGTCCGCTCAAATTCGTCCTGTTCTTATTGTTTTTCCAGATCGGCTTGCAGGTTTTCCCCTGGCCGCTCTGGCTGGAGGAATGGTTAAAAAGGGGGCTCTACGTCGCCATCGCTATCTCCCTTACCTACATCATTATCAAGTTGGTCGATCTGCTGGTGGATCATTGGCGTATGAGGACCGTTTTAAGCGATGACCGCTCTTTCAACGATCAGATTTTCCCTCTCGTCAAAAAAACCCTCAAATTCTTCGTGATCGTCGTTTCCGTGCTCGTCACCTCCGACAATCTTGGGCTCAAGCTCACCTCTGTCATCGCCTCCCTTTCCATTGGCTCGCTCGCCTTGGGTTTGGCCGCCCAGGACACACTGGCCAATTTCTTCGGCGCTTTCGCCATCCTCATCGACAAACCCTTCCGGCTTGGCGATCAGATCCAGGTTAACAGCGTGGAAGGGGTCGTTGAGACTATCGGTTTGCGTTCCACGCGCATCCGCCATCCCGATGGTCATCTCATTACCATTCCCAACAAAACCATGGGCAGCGCCACCATCACCAATGTCTCGCGCCGTCCCACCATCCGCACGTTGATGAATCTTGGCATCGCTTCCAGCACCAGCCCAGAGAAAACCCAGCGCACCATTCTTTTGCTCAGCGAGATTTTCAGGGCTCATCCCAAAACTCACGACGTGATCGTCTCCTTCAATCGCATCGCCGATTCCTCCCTGAACATCCAAGTCATCCACTGGCTTTCCTCGACTGACTCCAAGGAACATCTGGCGGTTCTTTCGGAACTGAACCTCGAGGTAACCAAACGCTTCGGCCAGGAACAAATCGAATTGGCCTATCCCACCCAGACCGTCTACATCCGCCAGGAAGGCGGCCTGCCCGCCTGAAGGAAGAAGGCCGCGCTCCGAGATCACTCGGAACTTGAAACTCTCATGCGGACAGGCACAGAGTGGCGCATGTCATCCCGTCGCAAATTTATCGCGGCCAGCGGAACCGTCCTGCTTGCTGCATGTATGCCTCGCGCCTTTGCCGCCGAGAAAAGTTACACCCTTGGCATGATCGCCAAATCCCAAGGCAATCCCTTTTTCGAGGCCGCCCGGGTGGGGGCCATGGATGGCGCGCGGGAAATTGGCTCCAAACACGGAATCAAGATCACCATCGACTGGCGCACCCCAAATGAGGAGGACGCGCAGAAGCAGGCCGCCACCATCGAGCAACTCGTGCTCAACGGCGTTCATGGCATCATTGTCAGTTGCTCCGACGCAAATAAACTGACCGGCGCAATCAACAACGCGGTGAAGCAGGGTATTCCCGTTGTGACCTTCTCCGGTGATGCCCCCACCAGCCAACGGATGGTCGCGCTGGGGATCGATGATTTTGCCTGCGGCGCACAGGTCATGGATGAGCTGGCCAAGCTGCTGAAGGGCAGGGGAGTCGTGGCCGCCATTGATGGCAATCCCAACGCCGTGAACCTTCAACAACGTGCCGCCGGTTTCAAGAAGGCTGCGGAAAAACACCCCGGCATTTCCATCAAGGGCGTTTTCTACCATAAGGAAACCCCGCAGGACGCCGTCGCCAAAATCGAGCAGGTCATGCAGGCCAACCCGGAAATCACCGGCTGGGGTTTGCTGGGCGGATGGCCCTTGTTTACCCAGAACGCCCTAAAATGGCCGCCTGGCACCATCCAGTGCGTTTCCGTCGATGCCCTGCCTCCCGAGCTGGACTACGTTCGCAGCGGCCATGTTCAATTGCTGCTCTCTCAGGATGTCTATGGGTACGGCTATAAATCGGTCGAGCATCTCATCAACCAACTCCATCTGAAAAAGGCCGCTCCCAAAGCCCTCGACAACACTCCTCTCACCTTGGTGGGCAAAGACAACGTCGAAGCCTTCGCCAAGAACTGGGAGAAATGGCTGCCAAAAAATTGACCTCAGCCGGAGCTCCATAACTAAAACATTGCGACCCGTACTGCGGGGTATGCGTGCTGAACCAACTCGCTCGGACAGTCCCACTCTGCCTCTGCTCGAAGTGCGCGGCCTGAGAAAAACTCTGGGCGGCAAGCTTGTGGTCGATGGTGTGGATCTAACCTGTCATGGAGGCGAAGTGATTGGATTGCTTGGGCCGAATGGCGCAGGCAAAACGACCTCGCTGCGCATGTGCTATGGCTTTCTGCGGCCCGACGCGGGCAGTATCCGCATCGCGGGCCATGACCTCGCCACCGACGGTGATCGTGCCCGCCGGTCCTTGGGTGTTTGCACTCAGGACGACACATTTGACAGTGATTTCACCGTGCGCGGAAATCTGGAGCAAACGGCCTGCTACTACCGGCCCGGCATCGAGGGTCTCCCGGCGCGCATTGATTCGCTTCTCGACCAGTTTGGTCTCAGGGAATATGCGAAAAGCAAGCCCACCACCCTGTCCGGCGGGTTCAAGCGCCGGTTGATGATTGCACGGGCTGTGGTGCATGGACCGAAGGTCGTCTTCCTCGATGAACCCACCACCGGACTCGACCCTCAGGCCCGCCGGGCCGTCTGGGAGCTTGTATCCCAATTACGAGCCGTCGGCCTTGCAGTGGTGCTCACTACGCACTACATGGACGAGGCGGAGCGGCTTTCTGACCGTCTCGTTTTGCTTCAAGCGGGCAGAGTCCGGGCCACAGGGACGACTCGTGAGTTGCTGGGGGCTCTGGTTGGTGAGCACATCGTGGTTGTTCCCAATAACCACAAAGGTGCGGAGCATGTCCCAGGCTGGTTGAAAGAAAGAGGGTTAACCTCATCAAGCGTCTTGGATGAATGGCATCTGGCCCTGGACGCCGGTGGTCTGGCCGCATTTGTGGCCGCTTTTCCCCACCTCCGCTACGAGGTGCGGCCGCCCACTTTGGATGACTTGTTTATGGCTCTCGAAAGAGAGGATTTGCCATGAGCTCGAACTTCTTTCTCGCTGCCTTCCATTGGCAGAGTCGCGCTGTGGTGCTCCGGCATTTGAAGGTTCATTTGCGCAACTGGTATACTGCTGCTCTGCCTCCGGTTTGTGAGCCTCTCGTGATGCTGCTCGCCTTTGGCGTGGGTCTTGGCGGCCAGATTAGCGAACTGCGTTGGCACGGATCTCAGATCGGCTACCTTGCTTATCTCGCCCCCGGCATCCTCGCCTACACCGTCTTCATGACGGCGTTTTTTCAATCACTATTTTCCGCATACATGCGGATGCACTATCAAAAATCCTGGGAGGGACAGCTCACCACACAAGTCCGTCTGGAGCATGTCGTGTGGGGTGAGGCGCTTTGGTCGGCCACTCTGGCAACATCCTATGCCGTCATCGTTTGCCTCGTGCTTCTCTGTTTCAGTTTGATGGGGAGTCTGAATCTGCACTGGGGCTGGCTGCCTTTGGCTGTTCCTTTGCTTTTCCTCTCAGCACTGGCCTTCTCCGCCGTCGGTCTTCTTTTTACCGCCACTCTGCCCAGTATTGATCACATGAGCCTGCCAATTTTCCTCGTGATCCTGCCCGTCGGCTTTTCCAGCAGCACTTACTTTCCTTTGCCGGATCGTCCTTGGCTCAATGTTCTCGCAAACGCCAACCCTCTGCATCATTTGTCCGAGGGATTGCGCTTCCTGCTTCTTCGTGGCGAACTCACTTGGCATCTCGCCGCCGCCGCCATCCTTTGCCTGTTACTCCTGCTGGTGCTGCTGCCACAGGATCTACGACTTCTGCGCAAGCGCGTTTTTGGGGATTCCTAACGGAAGCTGCCCGGATCAGGAAAGCAAATCGATCACCGTCAGCATCACAAGAACATCCCGGCTAAAGGTATCTTCCGCCGATGTCCCGGGTTCTTCCGTGCTCACTTCAGAAAGGAGCGAAACCACCTCTGCCACCAGAGTTTTTTGCGGGTGGTTGCTGAACAGATGATCAGCGAGGTCGTCCCCCATTTTCTCACCCAAGGCCGCGTTAATATCCTCTGCTGCCTCAATCTGGTCCTCCGTGATGGGGGGGCGGTCTGCTTGGCACAACAAATCAAAAAGCACCAATCCAAGCGCCAGAATGGCCGAGCGATTCAGTGTTTCACCATCCGGATCGTTTGACGCCCGTGACATCACATAGGCGAAAATCATCGGCTGCTCTTGGGCCAGACGATCAATCAGGGGTTTTAAAAGGTCATCCGGCAGGGTGCCGAGCTCAGACCACGCAAGTTGGAACTGCGCCGATGTAACGAGTTGGTTCATCCGGGCCTAAGTGCTGATGTTGTAGGCCTTGATTTTGTTATAGAGCGTCTGACGCCCAATCCCCAGCCTCTTGGCTGTTTCGAGCTTGTTGCCATTCGTCTCTTTTAGCATCTGAACAATCGTGTTCTTCTCAATCCCCTCCAGCAAAGTCAGATCGGGATCCTCATCATTGGCCGGATTACTGTCCCGGATGGAAAGATCCCCCGCGTCAATCAGTGAGCCTTCGGTCATCAGCAGCGCGCGTTGAATCTCATTCTGCAACTGGCGCACGTTACCCGGCCAGTCGTGCCTGCGTATCTTCTCGGAGGCCGCAGGAGTGAATCCAATCATGCTGCGCCCGGCCTGCGCCGCGAACCGTTTGAGAAAACTGTTGGCCAGCGGGACGATGTCCTCGCGGCGTTCGCGCAGAGGTGAAAGATGCAGGGCAATGGCGCTGATGCGGTAATAAAGATCCTCTCGCAGTCTCCCCGCCCTGATGGCCACGTCGACTTCCTGGTTGGTTGAGGCGATAACGCGGCAATTGATCTTGTACGAGACGCGCCCGCCCACCGGACGGCACTCACGATCCTGCAAAACGCGCAGCAACTTGCTCTGGGTATCAACCGGCATCTCCGCCAGTTCGTCCAGCAGCAGAGTGCCGCCATCGGCCTGCTTGAAAAGTCCCTCGCGATCCGACTGAGCACCCGTAAAGGCCCCCTTCATCGAGCCGAAAAGTTCGCTCTCGATCAATTCGCGGGGCAGGGCGGCACAGTTGACCTTGATAAACGGGCCTTTGGCGCGGGGGCTGAGGGTGTGAATCAGATCAGCAATTACTTCCTTGCCCGTGCCGCTTTCGCCCGTGATCAAAATGGAGGCGTCGCTCGGCGCGACCCGCTCCACAGTGCGAACGATCCCTTTCATCGAGGGACTTTGGAAAATAGGGGATGCCCCCGTGCTCATAGCCGAGATGGCCTGGCGCAGGGCACTGGTCTGCTCCGTCAACTGCTTGTGCTCAAGAGCGCGTTCGATTTGGAGCAGCAGCGACTTGTGATCAAATGGTTTCCGCTGAAAATCATAGGCTCCCAGCTTGGTGGCCTGCACCGCCGCATCAATGGTGGCGAACCCGGTGAGAATGATCACCTCGGTCGCGGGCCAATGCTTCTTGATCTGCGGCAGAAGTTCCAACCCATCAGCATCGGGAAGTTTCAGATCCAACAGGATTACATCAGGTGCTGGACCGGATAACGCTTCGCGCAATCCGGCGGCGTCAGGCTGCTCGGAGGTGTCGTAACCCGCCTTTTTAAGCACAGTGGAGAGGAGTGCGCGAATGGCGCTCTCATCATCAACAATCATGATATGGTCGCTCATGAGCGGTGGTCTCCTTTGTACAGGGCGGCAGCGGCCGCAAAACTGCGGAATAACTCTCGATGCACCGGCAAGGATTGCAAAAGACGTTCCGGATGATATTGCACGCCAATCATGTAAGGCAACAAATCTGAGTTTTTATTTCCAAATTCAATAGCCTCCACCATGCCATCTTCTGCCCTTGCTGTCACCTTTAATGCCGAGGCGATTTTGTCAATTGCCTGATGGTGCGAACTGTTCACACCCACCCTCGTAACTCCTAAAACCCCCGCCATCAACGAATCCGGTTCGATCAAAATTTCATGCACCGCATTATCCTTAACATCCATGCGGTTGTGCTTAATGGCTCCCGGCCGCTGGCTCGGGATATCCACAATCAAAGTTCCACCAAGGCTGATATTCAGCAGTTGATAGCCCCGGCAAATTGCCAAAAGAGGCTTTTTTTGCGCGAAAACCTCCTGCAAGACCAGCATCTCAAACAAATCCCGCACCTTGTCGTGCTCTCCGCAGGTGGCCTTTAATTCCGCCGCGACGGTCGGATCATAAAGCTCCGGCTGAATATCATCCCCGCCCGACAGAAGCACTCCATCGCAGCGGCGCACATACTCCGCCACCAACTCCCGCTCCGGAATACAGGGAGGGATCCACGGCAGCCCGCCTCCCGCCAATACAGCCCTGGGATAGGCATCCGAGAGGCTGATCGAGTAATCATAAAACTCCGCACCCGAGCTTTCTGTGCTCGCTGTCACCAAAATTAGCGGGGCATTCTTCATACAACCACGGACCTCTTAGAGTTCTGTTCCTGGAAAACGCGTCAATATCTCGGCCTTCAGACGATGCTCCTCCTCCGGCTTTTGCAGTCGGCGGGTGATCCGCCGGCGCACCGAATCCAGCAACTCCAACCAATCCTCCAAGGGAGGCTTGGGCAGCGGCTGCCATTCATCAAAACGCTTCTCGCGGTCATAAAACACCCAGCGATTCCCCACATGCTGGGCGTACACCTCGCGCTTCTGCCCTTCGGGCGACTTCGTCTTCCAACTGATCTCAGCTTTGGCCATGATTATCTGGTAATTGAACACTCGCCACCGCCATCGCGGCGATTCCCTCGCCCCGCCCGATGAACCCCATCAGCTCATTAGTTGTGGCTTTGATCCCGATGCGTTTGATATTCATATTCAGCGCCTCGGCAATCGTTTCCTTCATCAACTGAATATGCGGCCCGATCTTGGGCTCCTGCGCGATCAACGTCGCATCAATATTCACAATTCGCCCCTCGGCAAACTCGACCTGCTTTCCAGCCTCTCGCAGGAATAATGTGCTGGGCGCATCCTTCCAGCGCGGGTCGGTATTCGGAAAAAATGTCCCGATATCCCTCTCGCCCAACGCCCCTAAGATCGCATCCACAATCGCGTGAAGCAGGGCATCCGCGTCCGAATGCCCGTCCAACCCCCGGTCATGCGGAATTTCCACCCCGCCCAGCACCAGCTTGCGACCCGCCACCAACTGGTGAACATCGTATCCTATCCCCACATGCGTCATACACCCAACAGTAGGAGCACACAACCCCCCAGAGCAAGCGTTCTAAGGCTCGACAGCGCCCAGCTGTGTTTCGCGCCGGGTGAAATCAACCTCGGCGCATGAACTCGCAACGAAGCTGTCTTCAAGAAAATTTCTCACCGCAATCTCGTAATCCGCATACTCTCAATCGGATCCTTTCCCAAGCCCCGACGAGGGCGCACTAAACTAGCCCAGGGCAACGCCCTGAGTAAACGACAGTAAAATTCATAGAGCCCTGACAGGGCGACCTATTTCTCGACTGCTCCGGTCCGGGCAACTCACGGATTCGCTGAAAAAATCCGCTGGTTCTTTCATCAGCTTTGGCGCGGAACCTTAACCAAGAATGACAATTCGCATGGCCTCCCTCTCGCGCTCCGTTGCTCTTTCAGCCCGTTTGCCCGATCATTCCCGAATGGCCTCGATACAAACGTCTTCGTTGAGCAAGTAAGCCTCTTCCAGGGAAATCGTCATCACTCCCTCAGGCTCCTCGCAAACCAAAAGCGCACCACAGTCTTTCAGCACATCCATCAGCCGTAAACACTGCTCCCGACCAGCCAGCACATAGATTCGTTGGAAAATATCCAACGGTTCTTTCATTACGGTTTTACTAAACGGTAAAATTTTTGTGTCGCATCCTGTTTCAAATAAAGTGAGGAAGCTCCCCAATACCAATTGTCAGGCTTTTCAATCACATCGGCCCATCGATTGCCTGG
>JANYDC010000103.1 GCA_025359965.1 Pedosphaera sp. | reverse complement strand
CAGACGCTCGGTCAGGGAGAAGAAGGAAAGCTCAGCGGGGCGGATGATTTCAGGCATGCATTCTTTGACGAAATCCACAACCCATCTACTCAAAATCCACACCGGATTTTTAACATTATTTCAGTTTCTGGAAGTGCCCATAAGCCAGACTGCGCGATGGATCGCCGTCGCAGCTACCGTTGGCATTTCCCTCCTTTCCTGCCACCTGGCTGCAAGGGCGGACTCCACCCCGACAGATCTCGCTGCCTTAAAGGCAAAATACCGCCGTCCCAACAGTGTGCCTTTCCCAAAGGATAATGAGTTTTCTCCAGCACGCGAAGCTTTGGGCAAAGCACTTTTCTTTGACACGCGGCTTTCTGGTTCCAAGGCCATATCGTGCGCGACATGCCACAATCCGGCATTCTCCTGGGGTGATGGCCTGCCCAGGGGTGTGGGCCATGGATCGAAACAACTAGGACGCCGAAGTCCGACCATCATCAACGTAGCCTGGGGCGAACTGTATTTCTGGGACGGACGTGCAGACTCTTTGGAAGCTCAGGCGCTAGGGCCAATGGCCTCCACCGCTGAAATGAACATGCCGCTGGCGGACATGCTGGCGACGGTGAAAGGGATAGCCGGATATCAACCGATGTTCGAAATGGCTTATCCTGGAGAGGGTATCAGCGAAGCGACTGTGGCCAAGGCGATTGCCACCTTTGAACGCACTGTTGTTTCAGGCACCGCACCTTTTGATGAGTGGGTCGCAGGCAAGGAGAACGCGATCTCGGAATCAGCAAAGCACGGTTTCGAGCTTTTCAATGGCAAGACTGAGTGTTTCGAATGCCATCGGGGCTGGAATTTCACCGACGATGGTTTTCATGATATAGGCATCGTTGGAGAAAGCCATGGACGGGGCGATTTCCTCAAGGAAATTTCGGCGGTTCAATTCGCCTTCAAAACCCCAACCCTGAGGAATGTGGAACTTCGCGGCCCTTATATGCATGACGGCTCCGAAAAGCAGTTGGAGGACACCGTTCGCTTCTACAACAAAGGTGGTGAAGCAAAGAGACCCAGCCTTGATTTGCACATCAAGCCACTCAATTTGACAGAGAAGGAGATGAATGATCTTTGCAACTTCATGAAAACCCTCACAGGGCGTGAAAAATCCTTTGAGATCGCCCTCCTGCCCCGCTGATGTTTTCCAACTCAACCCCATTAAATGATGAAACCCCATTACTTCAAACTTTCACTCTTAACCGCGCTATCCGCCACAGCTCTTTACTGTTGGGCGGATGAGCTGAAATCCCACCCCATTGATCAGAAGGACAGGGAATTCTCCATCGTCGAGGTTACGATCAAACCCGGCGAAAAAGTGGTTTTCAAGAACAAGGACTCGGTCACCCACAACGTATTTTCTAAGTCCACCGTCAACCCCTTCACCATCAAGGTCCAGCAACCAGGGGAATCCTCCGAGGTTGAGTTCATGGATGAAGGTGTCACGGAGGTTCGTTGCGCGATCCATCCAAAAATGAAGCTGATCGTAACCGTTAAGAAGTAAACGGGGCCCCTGATTTTTCCTCCACTCCCATCCCACTATGCGATCCTCCTCGTCTCTTGCCAAACGTCTATATCTACTCATGGCTCCCCTTGCGTTGATGGGGCTGGCTGTGGGCTGGCTGACTTATCGGGGCCTGAGGGAAAACGCCAACGATCTCATCGCGGCGCGTAGAGTCAAAGAACTGTCAATGACCGCGCTGGCAAACCTGCTGATTCAGGATGATGCCACCAAGACCATGCTCCTTCAACCGGGCAATCTTGACCCGGGCGAACGCAAAGTAAAAGCGTATGACACGTGTGTGGAGGTATTCAAACAAATGGAGCAGCTTTCCTCCAACGTGCACCTGAGAAACCTGATTGTTCAGCTGCGCGAATTGGATGACAAAGAGTTGCGTCCGCTGGACACTGAACTGCTGGAGACGTTGGGCAGCGAAAAAATCGAGGAAGCCAAGGCCATCTATTTCAAGCGATATGAACCGGCCCGGTCACGATATGAAAACAGTCTTCGCGAAGTCGCAAAGACAGCGGAGGAGGAGGCCGGAATGGCTGCGGCATCGATGACGGCCTCCAACCACAGATCCATTGTGGCTATTGCGCTGGCCTTGGGATGCGGACTCCTTTTGGTCGGCGGACAGTTGGTTTGGCTGGTTCGCCATATCACCAGTCAATTGACTCGTCTGGCTGACGCGCTCTCCTCCAGCGCCGAAAGCACCGCCACGGGTTCATCCCAATTGTCAGCGTCGAGCCGTGAGCTCGCCGAGGGTGCGGCCAACCAGGCCGCCTCTCTCGAGGAAAGCAGCGCGTCGCTTGAAGAAATGGCGAGCATGACGCAACGCAACGCCGAGCATTCTCAGATGGCCAAGACTCTTTCCAATGAAACGCGCAGTGCCGCTGAGGCCGGCTCCGCAGATGTTGCGCAAATGAGCGCCGCGATGGATGAAGTGCGGCTGTCGGGCGCGGGCATTTCCAAAATCATCAAGACCATTGATGAAATTGCGTTCCAAACCAATATCCTGGCCTTGAACGCCGCCGTAGAGGCCGCACGTGCCGGCGAATCCGGGCTGGGTTTTGCGGTGGTTGCCGATGAGGTCCGAAGTCTGGCTCATCGAAGTGCTCAGGCGGCGCGCGAATCCGCCGAGAAAATCAGCGATACCGTGGCCAAGACCGAGCGGGGAGTCCAGCTCAGCAGCCGCGTCGCCGCCAGCCTCGAGCAAATAGTGATTAAGGCCAGGCGGGTTGATGAACTCGTGGCAGAGATCGCCGTCGCATCCAGCGAACAAAGTATTGGAATACGCAACACCACCGATGCCATACGCACCATCGACACCATCACTCAAAGAGCGACCGCGAGTGCCGACGAAAACTCCAAAGCCGCTGATGAATTGAACCAACAGGTTACCTCCCTCCAAGAGGCTGCTGTTGATTTACGCCTCATCATCCACGGCGGAACTAAGAAAAACCAGGAAAAGGAAATCGAGGACATCGATATTCCGGGCACAGGCAACAATTCCGAAGAGAATCAACCCACATTTTCAACCGTACGCCAATCGAGATCATCCTCAGTTCCGCAGCAGTGCTGATTCCGCAGCACTGAAATGATCAAGGAGCATCCACCAACAGGACTCCAAGCCAATATTGGACTCCGCCCAGCTTTCTCCTGCCCTCAAGCAGATTTAGATTGCTCCATCATCCTCTGCCCCGTCAGCTTCTCCATTTTTTGAAGCTGCATGCCCCTCTTACGCCTCTCGTATTCACGTAAAGGCAGAACACCTGCCCTCATCCGCGCGCAGTCAACATCTGCAAAGAACCGCTTGCTTCCCATTTTTGAGGCTTTCACTTGTGTGGGTTCTGCCCCATTTTAGTGGGATGACAGGTATTATTGCCATTGTTGGCAGGCCGAACGTTGGCAAATCAGCGCTTTTTAACAGGCTGGTAGGGAAGAGAATTGCCATTGTGCATGATGAACCGGGGGTAACGCGGGATCGCGTGGCTGCCGAGGCCGAGTGGCGCGGGCGCGGGTTTACTGTGATCGACACCGGCGGTGTTGGCCTTCTGAGAGGCGAAAAAGCCTCGGATATCATCACAGCAGCCACAGTCGAGCAGGTTCATCTGGCGATCGAGGCGGCGCATGTGATTGTGCTGACGGTAAATATCCAGGAGGGCATTGTCGCCTTGGATGACGATGTGGCGCGGCTCTTGCGGGCCTGCGGCAAGCCGGTGCTGCTGGCCGTGAACAAGGTTGACAACGAGTTGGAGGAAGGCGGACTTAATGCTTTCCGAGGGCTTGGCTTCGAACGCATGTTTCCGGTCAGCGCGATTCACGGGCGTGGGATCACCGAGCTATTGAACACCGCCACGGATCTCCTGCCTCCGGCCGATCCAGTTCCCGAGGAAGGCGAGGATACTCCGAGACCTGATCGCCCCTTGAGGATCGCCATCGTAGGCAGGCCCAACGTGGGAAAATCCTCCATCATTAACGCGCTCACCCAATCCGATCGTGTGATCGTCAGCGCCATTCCCGGCACCACACGCGACGCGGTGGATGTTCCGTTCGAGGTGGAAACCGAAGGCGTCCGACAGCGTTATGTGCTGGTGGACACCGCCGGTGTGCGGCATCAGCGCCGGGTTGACAATTCGGTGGAGTTTTTCAGCGTCAAACGCACTGAGGAAGCCATTGAACGCGCGGACCTTGTGGTCTTCGTCCTTGATGCGGAAGCCGGCGTGCTGGCCCAGGACAAAAAGATCGGCGGGAAAATTCAAGAGGCTGGCAAGGCCTGTATTCTGGTGGTGAACAAGTGGGATACGGCAGAGGAAGAAGTTAAGAAGGCTCGCGAAAAAGAAATGGGCAAACGTGAGAAGAAAGAGCACCGCGTCAAATCGGAAGAAAAACCGCTCACCACCCTTTCTGATTTCGCAGGCTGGGTGCAAAGCCAGATGTTCTTTCTGGATTTCGCGCCTGTCATTTTCACCTCGGCCAAGTCCGGGTTTCATTTGGAACGTCTTTTGGAGGCCATCCGCTACGTGACAGCCCAGTTGAAGCAAAAAGTGCCCACCAGCCTGCTCAACCGGACGTTGAACGACGCCATCGAGAAACGCCAACCTGTCTCCTCACAAGGACACCGACTCAAATTCTTCTACGCCACACAAGTAAGACAATCGCCGCCAACCTTCCTTCTCTTCGTGAATCGCGATGAGCTTTTCTCCGATCAGTACAGCAAGTACCTTTCAAATGAACTGAGGCGCTCCTTCGGTTTTGAGGGTTGCCCCATTGTGCTGGTGCCGCGCGCGCGGCCCAAAACTGTTGCTCCCATCCGCCGCAACACCCCGCGCCGCCACGCTGAGGACAAGGGCAGCAAGCCCGATGACCGCCCCAAACGCCGGACCACCCGGGTCAACCACCGCCGTTCGCGTTAAATGCGACGCACCTGCGCCGGGTCGGGAGACCCGGCGCACAGGTGAGTGACCCAATCACACCGAAGTCTTAGACGACTGCTGATTGAGATGATCACAGGACTTGGCGATTGCGGGGCTAAAAAAAGTTCCACCCTTCTGCACGGCCCGGATAGCCGGACAAATATGGCCGGCTGAAGTCTGTTTGAGAAGGTATCCTACCGCGCCGGCCTCGATGGCGTTACCCACATACGCATAATCACTGTGCGCGGACAGCACGACCACTTTGACGTCCGGCAAGGCTTTGCATATCTGGCGCGTGGCCTCCAGCCCATTCAGCAGGGGCATGCTGATATCCATCAGTACCACGGCGGGGCGGAGTTTTAAGGCAAGTTCAGCCGCAACCCGGCCGTTTCGTGCTTCTCCAACCACTTTGATATCGGTCTCGTTTTCGAGTATTTTGCGGAATTCACTGCGCAAACGCTTATTGTCATCTGCAATCAGGACAGTAATTGATTTCATGTTTTGGATAGGATGGCGACTGCGGCAACTTTGTTTTGCCATTCGCCGGTCTATGTGCTCCTGCGGTTTTTGGCTCTGGCTTTAAATAACCGGCTCCGCTTGCCTCCCGGCAAATTCCAAAGCCTCATCCAGTGTTTCCATAAACTGCTCGACTTTAATGGGCTTGGTAAGATAGCGGAAAACACCCAATTCCAAGCCGCGCTCAATATCGCGGGGCATTGCATTGTCACTAAGCGCCACCACCGGAATGCGCCAGTTCAAGGGGTCATGACGCAGAATTTTCAGGCCTTCAATGCCGCTCATGCCTGAGAGGTGAATATCCATCAGGATCACCGTTGGCAGTGCGGCCCGCGCCAGTTCAAGGCCCCGGATTCCGTTCACGGCAGTAATCAGGATGATGTCGGAACATTGCGCAATGAGCTGCTCCGCCAACCGTATGTTAGCCGGATTCTCCTCAATATATAAGAGCCTGTGCTGTCCTTCGCCACGGTGCCGTTGCGGTTTGACGTACATCCCAGTGCCCACTCTGTCGACCGAGAATTGGTGTGCCTCGGCGGTGGGCAGCTCACACCAGCATTTGCTGCCAACCCCCACTGTGCTTTCCACACCGAGAGTACCTTCCATCAGTTCAGCTAGGTTTTAGAGGTATTCTCATGCTGGCTCTCAGGGAATGATGGTGAGCTGCACGCTGCTCTCGATGATACCCGCGCTGATGGCATACCGCGTGAGGCCGGCTGTGTCGTGGATATCGAGTTTCTCCATCAAATGTTCACGGTGTTTCTCGACTGTTTTGATGCTGAGGCCCAATTCTCCAGCAGCCTCCTTGTTGGCTTTGCCCTCGGCGATAAGCTGGAGAACCTCCATCTCCCGCGAAGTTAACTGAGCCGCTTTCTTGTCCACCAAACGCCTGCCGCCTGGTAGTTGCCCATGCAGGCGACCCTGTCGCTTGGAGACTGAAGGGGTGAAATATTTATTCCCTTTTTGCACCTCTCGAATCGCCCGGCAAACCTCATGGGCGGAGGTTTGCTTGAGGATAAACCCGACAGCCCCGGAATCGGTTGCATTCTGCACGTAAGCATCATCACTGTGTGCAGAAAGCATGATTACTTTGGTGGTAGGAACAGTTTTGAGCACCTGCCGGGTTGCCTCCAACCCGTTAAGCAACGCATCGCAATGTCCATGAGCACCACTTCGGGCCTCAATTTATTGACCATCGCCACAGCTTGGCGACCGTCCTGCGCTTCGCCAACCACTTCAAAATCAACCTCCATTTCGAGCATTATACGAAACCCCTCGCGCACAATGGTATGGTCATCAGCAAGCAATACGGTGATTCGTTTCATAGACTTTTCGTTTCGGTATGGGCCCTTTTTAGGGCGGTGGGTTTATCCATCGGAATTCGTGCAACAAGAAGAGTGCCAACACCAGGGGCGGACTCCACCTCGAATGATCCCCCCACCATCTCCAATCTCTCCCTCATGCCAAGAAGCCCAAGATGTTTGCCTAAATTTTTTTTCAAAAAGTGCTCCACTGAGAAAGATTTTCCATCGTCCTGAATTTCCATGGAGATGTGGCCGCTCTGCTTGTGGAGCTTCACCTGCACTTCGGTGGCTTTGGCGTGTCTGGACACGTTCATAAGCGCTTCCTGGGCGACACGAAATAGGACAGTGCGCTTGGAGATGGTTAATTGTTCCGCGCCCGCAAAAACTGTCAAGTGCGTGTGCACCCCGGTGCGTTTTGTGAAACTGGTTAAGAAGGAGTGCAATGCAGGGATAAGCCCGAGGTCGTCCAGCACGGTCGGCCGCAACTCACGGGCGAACCGGTGCACAATATCGACCGATTTCTCCACCAGCTTTTGCGTGCTGTTGATGTTGTTGACCAGGGTCTTGGTATTGACCACCGCCTCGGTCTTCAGGGCGGCAAGCCGAATGTTAATGCCGGTCAGGGTCTGCGCAATCACGTCGTGCAACTCCCTGCTGACGCGCTTTCGCTCATCCTCCTGCACGGATAGAATCTGGCGGGACAATCGCCGCAACTGTTCCTGCATATGATCAGACTGCCCCAACAATCGGATGGATTTGGACTCGCTTGTCTTTAGGGCTTCCTCAATTAATTTGCGCCGGGCTATTTCCAAATTGAGCTCAAGATTCGCCGCAGCCAGTTCAACTGTGCGGAGGCTCAGTGCCTCGACAGTTTTCTCCAACATCGCCGTGGCCTCCTGTGTGCTGCGATTGGTGTTCTCGATCGGCGTAATGGCCATTGCGAAAAAAATCCCGGCTTCCTTGATCATCGCCGCGCGCCTGATCGGGGAACAACCTTTGGGCAGCGCGGCCACCAGGGTCTCCTCATTAAGCCTGGCCAGCTCGGCCGTTTTCAATCCGGCCGCAAGTACCTGGCTGCCTAATCCGCGGGCGGACTCCAACCCCGCCCTATGGCCCTGCTTGAGGTGAGTGATGAGTGCGGTTTGGTATCGGCGTGATAAGCTCGAAATTTCCTGCTTCATGAATGTTGGTATTTACGGGCCAACTGACGCATGGTTTTAACCGAACTAGCCACCGCCCGCTGGGTGCCGGCAATTCGGTGTTTTAGTTCGTGGCCTTTATTCTTCGCCTCATGCTTAAGATTGATCAACCTGACATTTACCCCCAGGAGCGTCTGGGCAATGTTGTTCACTAATTCACGACTAAGACTGAGTCGCTCCTTTTCCTGCGCGGTAAATTCCCCGTGAGCGAGTTTTTTCAAACCGTCCTGCAATTCCAGTGATTCGCGAAGAAGAGTCTCGAGCAGGTTTGTCTTGCTCTGTAGTTCCATTTCCAAATTTTCACGCTTTGCAATACCTTCCTGTAACTGTGTCTTGGTCGTACGGAGTTGCGCCGTTCGCTGGTCGAGAATCCTGTTAAGGTGCCTCATCCGCTGTTCGTCCTGAGGTCCGGCACGTTTTATTTTAACCAGTGGAATCATGGCGTCTTTCAAAAAACGCCGTGCCCGCTTGTCGGATAATCCAGCAACGGCTGGAAGCTTTAACCTGGCCAGAGCACGCTTGTGCAGCCATTCCATTTCCAAGGGCTGAAGCCCCAAAACAAACGCCCGGCAACCAAGCTCCAATGCCGGCTGCAAACTCACACGCGACCCCAGCAGCTGATACTCTCGGAGCGCCGAGAGATAGGCTTGTGCCACTATGGTTAGTTTTCGTTTCACAAGCGCAGAGCCTGGCGGCCGGGACTTTTAACGCCGCGTGATTCATCAGCGACGCAGCGGGAATGGCGTGTGCCGACATGGGATGATGATGGGGACCGGGTTTTTTGCCAATGGGGTGAACACCCCATGGACACAACTTGTCGGGTGGGAGCATATATTTTTGGGCGACAGAGCTTTGGGGTGGATACTGAAGAACGGAATCCCTTTTCTTCTCCTCGACTCCACGCGCGATTACTTGCCTAAAATTCTCGCGCAGTGTCGCAGCGACGCTGAGTTTTGAGCAACCACATAGGACCAATCCTCGACGCGGGCGGAAGCTGCAAAATATTCCTGGCCAAGGCAAAAAGCTGGATACCCAACCTATGAAATGGCATGTTCTGGACATGCCAATTCTCCCAACCCGGAACCTGATATTCGGATTAGTCATGTGCGTCTCGGCGTCGCAATCATTCGGGGTGCCCGACATTCAAATCAAAAAGACCAACCATAGAGGTTGGGAGGGATCATACCAAATTGGCAACGGCGTCGTGCAGGCGGTTGTAGTTCCTGCCATCGGGCGAGTGATGCAATTCAATTTTGAAGGTGACACAATCAATCCCTTTTGGGAGAACCCCATGCTTGGTGGAGCCAAGGTCCAGCCACAAAGCTCCGATTGGATCAATTTTGGCGGCGACAAGACATGGCCCTCCCCTCAGGATGACTGGGGCAAGGTCACCCCGCGCGGATGGCCGCCACCGCAGGCTTTTGATTCCATGAGTGTCTCGGCCACCACCAATGCGCACAGTATCATTCTCGATTCACCCATCGACCCCCATTTTGGCATCAAGACGCACCGCGAGATCACTCTGCGCCCCGGCAAAGCGGTCATGGACATCGTCACGACGTACGAAAAAGTCAGCGGACCAGCCCTAAAAGCCGGGGTGTGGATCATCACCCAACTCGCGGAGCCCGAATTGGTCTGCATCCCCCTGCCTGCGACGAGTCAATTGACCAACGGCTATTTTCTGATGGGTGCCGACGCACCCGAAGGTCTCAAAGTCAAAGATGGTCTTCTGACCCACATCAGGGGCACCAAAAAGCCCACCAAAATCGGCACCGAGGCCTCCACACTCATCTGGGTTGGGCCTGGACACATTGTGAGGATTGATTCACCACGGATCCCTTCGGCCATCTACCCGGACTCTGGCACCAGCGCCCAGGTTTACACCAACCCCGACCCCCTGCCCTATGTGGAGCTGGAGATGCTTGCCCCGTTAAATGATCTCAAAGTTGGCAGCAAAATCAGCCAGACCAACACTTACACCCTGTACCACCGCACGGGAACAGACGCCGTGGGGCAGATCCGCTCGATCCTGAGCCACAAGAATTGATAGCCGCTAGCATTCAGGTTGAGGCCCCCGTCGATCCGCTGTAAGAAGCCACGAGTTTGCCCTCAAACGAGCGGTTTCTGACAGCAATTGATTGTCATCATGCCGCCCATCAGCAGTTCGGTGCGCGGAGAGACGGCTCCGTGATCGCGCAGCCAACGGTCCACGCCGACCTGAGCCGGATAAGCCAAAAGCGATTCATAGATATACGCGTGGGTGGCGGAATTTCCGAAGAAAAGGCGACCAAAGACCGGGACCACAGCGCGGAGGTAAGCGTAATAAAGAATGCGCCACAGTCGAAAGGGTGGCTTGCCAAAATCAAGCACCAGCAGTCGTCCTCCGGGTTTGAGCACGCGCCAAAGCTCAGTCAGGCCACCCTCAAAGTTCGCCAGATTCCTTAACCCGTAACTGATGGTCACCACATCGAAGCTCCCACTGGCAATGGGCAGGTTCAAGGCATCCGCCCGAATCCATGAAATTTTTCCCTGACCGCCGCAGTTGCGCTTGGCCGCCACCGAAAGCATTGGCCCGCTAAAATCGCACCCCACTACATGCACCCCTTTAGCGGCAAGCCGCAGGGCCACATCGCCCGTGCCGCAACACACATCCAAGGCCGAGGCTGGATTCCCACCCATTGCCAGCGAGACCAATCGGCGCTTCCACAATCGGTGCATGCCTCCACTTTGAAGGTCATTGATCAGGTCATACCGACGGGCAATAGTGGCGAAGAGATCCTCCACTAATGCGGCCCGTCGGTCCCCTGGCTTGAAAAAACCTGATTCCATCCGCCACGATCATCAGCCGGGATTGGAGCATCGGCAAGTGCTTCATGGAAAGAATCCTGCGAATAGTTCTGGCTCAGAGAGGCGAAATACCTTTAGAAGAAATGGAAAGAGTCCGATGGCACTCATGGCCATTCGTGCGAGAGCATTCAAAAGTAGTCGGTCCACGGATCGACAACAACCCGCCCGACTGGACTGAACGAATGTGGTGGCGGTGTGGTGAAGTACCGGATGAAAGAGAAAATCTTAGTGATCGAAGACGCGGAAGAAGTCCGCAACCTCATCCAGGAGACCCTTAACCTGCATGGTTATACGGTCATTTCAGCGGGTGACGGGGATACAGGGTTGGAACAAGCCATCAGCCTTTGTCCGAATCTGGTCCTGTGCGATGTCCAGATGCCGCGCATGAACGGTTATGAAGTGCTCAAGGCCCTGCGCAAAAACCCCTCGACGGCAACGACCCCATTTGTTTTTTTGACAGGCGTTGCGGATCGTGACCACTTCCGCCAGGGAATGAACCTTGGTGCGGATGATTTTCTGCCCAAACCATTCATGCTCGACGAGCTGTTAGCCATGGTCAGGGCCAGGCTTCAGCACAAAGAGCTGGAAAATAAAGACAAAAAAGATGCGATTGAAAATTTAACGACCAGCATCATCTTGGCGCTTCCCCATGAATTAATGACCCCGCTTAACGGGATTGTTGGGTACTCTCAGGTGCTGATTCAGGACCATCAAGTCGCCAAGCCTCAGGAAATCCTTGAATATGCTCAGGGAATTTACAATTCCGCAGGGCGGCTTCAACATCTGATAGAAAATTTCCTGACTTACTCCCAAATCGAACTACTGGCGAACGATCCGAAAAGAGTCGCCAGCCTCCGCAATACGGAACCCGTTAACGCGCGCGACTGCGTCGCGACCACGGCTCAAGCCTGCGCACACAAGGTAAACCGGGAAATGGATCTATTGCTTCAAGTGGAGGATGCGTGCCTGAGCATTTCGTTGCCTTACCTGCAAAAGATCGTCACGGAGTTGATCGATAACGCTTTCAAATTCTCCACGCCCGGCACTCCCGTCATCGTGGTTTCCGGCAAGAACGGCAACCAGTATCGCCTCAACATCATCGACCATGGGCGAGGCCTCACAATGGAACAAATCAACACCATGGGCGCCCACATCCAGTTTGACCGGCGCATCCACGAGCAGCAGGGCGCAGGGCTTGGCTTCACCATCGCCCGACGCCTGGCCGAGCTGTACAGCGGTTCCGTCCACATCGAAAGCATCCCTCTGCAGAAAACCTCAGTGCAACTGTGCCTGCCCGAAGTACTCAGCTACTGAGTCTGGGTTGATTGGCTGCGGCATGGACACCCTTGCCACAATCCCCTGCGTCGCTAACATGCACCCATGATGTTGGAAGATCATTTGGGGGATGTAATCCGAAAAGCACGCACTGCTTCGCATGTCGACCTATCCAAGGCCGCCCAAGCCGCAGGACTGACCCCGGAGGAACTCGCTGCTTTCGAGGAGAGCGCGCAACCGGCGCGCAAACCCAATTTCGCCGCGCTTGCACCACTGCTTGATCTAAGTGCTCCCAAATTGGAGCAACTCCTGCAGGGGTGGTCGCCACGTCCCGTGGACACAGCCCTATGGCATGGATTTAAGGTGATCAGCACAGCCGGGGACGGTCTGACGGTGAATGCTTATCTGGCTTGGGATGCTGTCACCAAAGAATCCGCTCTTTTTGATACCGGCTTCGATATCATGCCTGTCGTTCATCTGCTCGAAGAAAACGGACTTTCACTCCATCACCTTTTCATTACGCATTCGCACGAGGATCACATTGCCGCTGTCGCGCCTTTGCGTGAACGCTTTCCTTTTATTCAACTGCATAGCAACATCAAATCCGCTCCGAAGGATCAGCGAAACCAGTTGAATCAAATAATCCCATTGGGAAATCTCAGCGTCAGCTACCGCGAAACCCCAGGCCATTGCGAGGATGGAGTCACCTATGTCATCAGAGGATTTCCTAAAAACGCCCCTGACATTGCCATCATCGGTGATTGCATCTTCGCCGGTTCCATGGGGCGTCCTAATCAATCCTCCGAGATGCTGAAAAAAAGTGTGCGGACGCAAATCTTCTCACTCCCACGCCCCACCCTGCTCTGTCCTGGACACGGACCTTTGACCACTGTCGGCGAAGAAATGGATCACAACCCGTTTTTCTGACCAGCCAAAGGGGGTGGTGCGCGCAGTCTCTTGCGCGGCGATGGAGTGGTGCGACACCCCGCCCTACCGCTCAAAAGGATCTACTTCAACTTCAGAAAATTATGCAAAATCATACGGCCGCTGTCGGTTAAAATGCTTTCAGGGTGGAACTGCACTCCCCAAATGGGAAGTTCCCTGTGGCGAATCCCCATGATCTCTCCCTCAGCGGTCTCCGCGGTGACCTCCAAACATGCCGGCATGGTCTTGCGCTCGATGACCAGTGAATGGTAGCGCGTGGCCGCAAAAGGGTTGGGCATGCCTTCGAAAAGCTCTTTGCCATTGTGACGGATGGGTGAGGTTTTACCGTGCATCATCCGATAATTCACAATCACGTTGGCTCCGAAAGTGTGGCCAATGCATTGGTGGCCAAGACAAACCCCCAAGACCGGGATGCGGGGCCCAAACTGGCGGATAATATCGTTGGAGAGGCCTGATTCACGCGGCGAGCACGGCCCGGGGGAGATCAGAATCCGCTCCGGCTTCAACGCCTCAATCTGATCAAGCGAGATTTGGTCGTTTCGCTGAACCTGCAAATCCACCTTCATCTCGCCCAAATACTGCACGAGATTGTAGGTAAACGAATCGTAATTATCGATGACGAGCAACATACATGGCTGACAATAGCAGCCTCAAAGTATGCTAAGAGCGGACCCGTAAATCAGCAATCCTTTATCGAATTTTCAAGTGTCTGACTGCGGTTCGCTCATTCCCCGGTGATTACGGTATCATCATGCTCGTAAGGAGGAGCGCAGCAGCAGAGCAGACTCAGAACCCCGCTGCCCGTGTTCCAAATCTTGTGCTTTTGGCCGGGCGGAATGGCAATGGCATCACCTATTGTCACATCACGTTCCTCGTTCTCGATCCGTATGCGTCCAGTGCCGGCTGTGATAAAATAAATCTCCTCGGTTTTTATGTGGTAGTGCTCCTGCGTGGCCATACCCAACGCGATGCGCGCTTCGGCAAGGCTTTGAAGGCGGATACCGCTATTGCGATAAGCAAGCAGCTCGCGGATTTCTGATCCGTCTTTGGTCGTGAACGCCGGAACATTGCTCAGATTTCTGATATCCATGCCCGAAGATTTCCCTCTTTCAAAGCATCTGGCAATCACATGAAAAACCTAACCTGCTGATCCGTCCGGACTCGCCAGGACCACCGTGTAGCCTTCGGGATCTCGTATCCATAGCTCCCAATGGTTTGGCCCGCCATCACCATCGGGAGGATTGCGATGCCGGGGCAGTACTACCTCAGCCTTTAGTTCCGTTGCACGGGCAACCGCCTCTTCAAAGTCGTCCACTTCAAACCATAGGAGAACTCCGTTTCCGTATGGCCGGAAGTTTCGATCCCCAATTTGTCCGTGATGGTCTTCCACATCCCAGTTATGTAGTTGAAGAATCAGCCTTTCACCCGAAACCAAACGTTCATAATGGGAACCACCGTGGTCGCTTCGGCAACCGAGAAGCTTTTGGTACCAGCGGCTGGCGGCTTCAACATCGCCGACGCAAATAAGAGGTTGTGGACGCATCTCAACAAATGGTGGATCTCCAGCACTCAGCCACGGCTTGTGTGCGCAGTCAAATACTTTTCTGCCGCATCTCATTTTGCTCAAAATGGCGCAAAGCCTGTTTTTGATGAAAGGCCTTATGGAAGCCGTTCGCGATACCAGTTATGATGTGAGAGTGAGGTTACTTGATGTTCAACAAATCGGCCCCGAACTGGCTTTAAAGTGGGATGATGGGCGAGAGGATTTTATCCCTTTAGAACGCCTTAGGAAAAGATGTCCTTGCGCCGGATGCAATGGCGAAATGGATATGCTGGGGAACGTCTACAAGGTGCCAGCGCGTCCTTTGGGCCTTCACGCCTTTGAGATTCGGTCCATCCGGGCCGTGGGTGGATATGCCTTGCAGCCCACTTGGGGGGACATGCACTCGACGGGACTTTACTCTTTCGATTACCTCCGCCGGGTGGCGGAGGCAACCGATGAGAGTATGTAAGCTAACTTATTAGCCCTGCGCTTCCGGCTTTTCTGCGGCAGGAGGCTCAGCCTCGGTCGACGAGAGTTCTGTGGTGGCGGCAGTTTCGTGGGCTGCCATTTCCTCCGACTCAACTGCGGTTTCAACAGCAGCCGTTTCGACGTTTGCCGCAACCGCTCCGACAGGGGCAGCAGGTGCCGGAGCTTTGGGCTTCGGCTCGGGGCGCACCGGCCTCGGCAGCGGGCGTTTTGCTGTTTCCAACAAACCACTGGCGAATTCGATGACATGCCCTTGATGAACCAGCCAATGCAAGTCGCTTACCAGGGCGGCCATTTGGGGTGAAGGCGCCGCAGTCGCATCACCGGCGCTGACGGCTTCACCGGCAGGGGCAGCGGTTGCTTCAGGAGCGGCAGCTGCGGCCGGGGCAAACGCGTCAATTAGTTTCCGGCGGCTGCACTTGGGTGTGGCATCAATGAAATCAACAATTTTTTTGACCCCTTCTGAAACAGGCGTTGCCACCATGTCCAAGAAATGAGGACGTGCCACAGCGACGTGGGTCACCGTCTTGTTAACCTTGAAGAATTGCAGGCCCTGCCGAGCGAATTGCTGGCTCAGCACATTCACGATACGCAGGGGGAATTTGGTCTGATCATCAACAGCGCGACGCGCCAGTGCCAGCAACGGACGGCAGGGCTGGGTGGCGAGGGCCGCTCCAGAGATCGAATGCTTGTCCACTTTGCGGATGACGTTGGGAGCGTGCGTGGCGCGGAAATGCTGTTGAGCCTCCTCCATCGAATGGAGTTTAAGAGTCTCAGGAATGTTGAGCGCGGTGAATTCTGTCTTGAAGCTCTGTTCTTCAACCCATTTCTTCACAATTTCCTCGTCCTTGACGATCTTGATGCGGGCTTTGAAAGCGTCAAATTCCATGCGGGAGAAACGCTCCTGATGCAGTTTGCGCAGCTTGTTCTGATAATCGTGGTAGTTCGGCGGACCTAACACCACGCCACTAATCCCGCACTGCGCCACGAAGGTGTAGACACCCTTGGGCGGATCGCTTGGAATCTTCTCCGAGGAGTAAAAAGTGTTAAAATGCTTGGCAAGGGCGTGCTCAACAGCCTCGTTCTCAGAAAACCAAACCGTGTCATCCAGACTGCACACCAGAATCTGGCTGGCAGCTTCCCCGCCTTCAGGTTTTTCCGGGGTGAGGACCAGATGGTAACGATCATTTTTCTTGAGCACCAATTGGGCGATCTCGAAAAGCGGATAGGCCCGCCCAGTCAAACGAATCTGACGGGCCAGGGATTCAACACCCTTCTCTTCAGGTACCAAATTGACATCAATGGCAGGCAACGGGGGCAGCGGATCACGACGAGGCGCGTCTTCCTGCCTGCGAAATCCGCCTTCACGACGGGGTCCACGATCTCCACCTGGGCGCGGTCCGCGATCTCCACCGCCAAAGCCGCCCCCAAAGGGTCGTGCTCCCGGCGCGCCGCCGCCGCTGCCGCTGCGTGCGGGTGGCCGTGCGCCATCCCGTCGGGGGCCGCCACCGCCGCTACCGCCGCCGCGCGAATCGCTGCGGAAAGGGCGGTCGCGTCTGCCGCGGCCTGACTCTTCTTCGCCTGTGTATTTCTCGTACTTGTTCGCGGCAGCAGGCTGCTGCGCCCAAGCTGGCAAAAAGGCCAGGTCGAGATCCAGTTCAAACTCGGGTGTTTTGGACTCCGGTGATGTGCTCATTCGTCAATGGGAAACGCTCGTTGCCGGGCGGTTCTGAATATGTTTAACAGTCCGTAAGGATGGTGGTTGGGTGGATGGAAAGCAAGCTCCGAGGTGATCTCCTCCGGAGGCTTGGAAAAACAAGTGGGGCCAGGAAAAATCATGAAACGTCGGGAGCAAGGCTGGAATGACCGGATGTTTCATAACGATGAACGAAGGATAATGCAGGCCAATTACGAAAACGAGTCTTTTTCCAGTTCAACTTTAAGTAATGGACAGTTCCTGTTTGATACCAAACTTGTCCACACGCTTTCTAAGTGTGGCACGCGTGACTCCCAGAAGCTTTGCCGCCTGAACCTGATTTCCCTTCGTCTCAGCCAAGGCATTGATAATCAGTTCACGCTCGACGGCAGGAATGACTTTCAACGATTTTTCCCGGCGGGCCCATTGAAAAAGCAGCCGCGCCAGCGAACTCAGGTCAGTTGGGACGGATTCCGAACTCGAATGCGATTCCACGGCCACCCCGCCCGGGGCGGAAGGCAATGCCGCCTCCGATGCAACAACGGCACTGGCCGGACGCCGAATGATTTCCTCAGCAATATCACCCGGCAGAATAGCATCGCCCTTGGCCACCACGATTGCCCGCTGCACCACATTTTCCAACTCGCGCACGTTTCCGGGCCAATGGTAAGACTCAAAAGCGGTGATCACCTCCGGAGCAATCGACTTGGGGGAGCGCCGCTGTTGCTGGGCAAACTTGCGCAGAAAATAATTAACCAAAAGTCTGATGTCGTCCTTGCGCTCTCTAAGAGCGGGCATCTGCACCCGTACCACGTTCAACCGGTAAAACAAATCCTCGCGAAACTCGCGGTTGGCCACCGCCTTTTCCAGCGGTTTGTTGGTCGCGGCAATCACACGAACATCCACCCTGACCGGCGAGTTGCCCCCCACCCTCTCGAACGTGCCATTCTGCAGGACGCGGAGAATCTTGGTCTGCGTGGGCAGCGACATATCCCCTATCTCATCAAGAAAAATAGTGCCGCCGTTGCATTGCTCAAACTTTCCGACCCGCTGGCCGGTAGCCCCTGTAAACGCGCCCTTTTCATGGCCGAAAAGTTCGCTCTCCAACAAATTCTCAGGAATTGCCGCGCAGTTGATGGCGATAAAAGGTTTTTCGCTGCGGTGCGAGTTATTATAAATCGCCCGGGCCACCAACTCTTTGCCTGTGCCGGATTCCCCGGTGATGAGAGCCGTTGCATCTGATCCTGCAAGCTGGCCGATCAGCTTAAAAACGCGCTGCATGGCCTCGCTGCGTCCGACCACTCCGCCTTCGTAATCCTCCGATTCGAGCAGCGGCTGGAAAGAAACCACCTGCCTCATATCCCTCGCCACCTTAAGCGCGCCATGCACGATCTCCTGCAGCTTGGGCACGTCGAATGGTTTAAGCAAATAATCGTACGCACCCAGTTTCATCGCCTCAATGGCGGTCTGGGTGGTGCCGTAGGCGGTCATCATGATCACCGGCAGTTTGGCATCGATCTCACGCAACCTGCGCAAGGTCTCAAGGCCGGTAATACCCGCCATCCGCACGTCCATCAGCACGAGATCCGGCTTCAGCTTTGGGATGAGTTTAAGCGCCTCCTCCCCGCTGTTGGCAGTCGAAATCTCTACACTGCTGCTGGCGAATATGCGGCGGAAAGAATACTGAATTTCCGCTTCGTCATCGACTAGAAGGAGCTTTTCCATGTTTTCACTTGGCGAGGTAAGATTAGGGAAAGCAGTGCAGAGAGGGAAGCAGGATCACACTTGATTTCCATCATTTAAATGCGCCAAATCCTGTTTTTCGCGAAGCGTTAGATAAACTGCGCCGCCTATCGCACTCCAAAACAGGCTGCCCGCATACCCGACCAGGGAGAGAAGAAGGGCCTTCCCCTCAGGCACCGCCAGCATCGGCACCGCCAGCATCCACACATAAAGATTCTCCCTCACTCCGAGTCCCGACGGAGTGATCGGCAGGGCCGAGATACTCGTCACCACCGGCACGATCGCCGCCAGCGCCAGCAGCGGAACCTGCAAATGAAATCCCAACGTCAGAACATAAAAATGAAGCACGAGCACCACGTTCAGCAAAGTAGAGATCGGCAATATCCGCCAAAAAAAACCCTTGTCCCGGCCAAATTCACGGAATGCCTCCAATGAACGCTCAATGGATTGCCCCCTTGGCAGGCGGCGAAGCCATTCCCGCGCCTTGGGAACCCGCCGTGAAACTCCGCCCCAAAATCCAATAAGCAGAAAAATTCCGCAGCCGAATGTCATGGCGAGCATCAGGCTGACCACCAACCGCAGGCGGGGCGTGGCGGTCATGATGTCAAAATTGGGAACAAGGAAAATGCAGCCAAACACCAGCATCGAAAAAAGGCCGATCAACCGGTCCACCACCACCGTTACCACTGCCTCCGGCTTCTTGTGATGCGTCTCACGTGCCACATAATAGGCTTTCAAGACATCCCCTCCCACCGAGCCCAACAGGAAAGAATTAAAAAAATGCGCAACAAACGATATCTGAGTCACCCTTCTCAGAGGCACCTTCAACCCGTGAACCCTCAGGATAGCCTGCCATCGCAGCACGCCGATAAAAATGGTCGCCCCCATTAAAACCAGCGAGATAATCAGCCACATCGGGTCCATTTCCCGGAGTGTCTTCCACAGCTCCGAAGGGCCAAAGCGCCAGGCAATCTCAAACCGGTCCCACCGCGACAGCGCCTGCCAGTCGGCGTCCGAGTGTTTGATCTGAAAATCCTCCTCCCAGGAAAGCCGCCCTTCGTTGTAGAAGATTGCCTGAAAAATCCAAGCCAGCAGCAGCAGACAAATCAGCAGCCTCAGCGACAGCGAAAAAAACTTTCGGGCTTTGCTCATGCCTCAGCCCGTGGGGAAAGCGATAAAGAAATGGGAGACACAGAAGTTATTCGGGCCCCCAGGCTTTTTTGACGAAGTCCGTCCCTCTCAACACATCCTCCGTGTTCAGCCCAGGACTTAACTCCAGCACCTTGATATGCTCCGGCTTCACCAACCGGCCCAGTGCCGCAAAATCGATCATGCCTGAGCCCGGCGGACAATGGTCCTTGCCCGGGAATTGCACATCGTGGACATGAAACCCAGCCAATCGCTCGGCCATATTCTCCAAATGCATCATGTGATCAATAAACCCCAGATTATGTTTGATCTGCGCGTGCCCGCAATCATGCCAGTAACAAACCGTCTCCGGATCAAACTCGCGCAGGAAAAAACTGAAATCAGACTCAAACGGTATTTCCTCCAGCGCCTCGCGGTTCTCAATCCCCAGTTTCAACCCCTTTTGCTTCGCCACTTCGGCAAGTTGCTGGATGATTTCAGTCGCGAACTGCATCGGCTCCTCCTTGCGGGATTCGCGCTTACTCACACATTCATCGCACAACTTTTGAAACTTGCTCGTTTCCTTCTGCCCGTCACCCACCATATCGATGAGTTTGTCCGTGTAATCCTTCATGTCCACCGCGCCTGTGTGGAGCACCACCAGTTTGGCACCTACTCTGGCCGCAGTTTCGAGGGTCTTGATCGAGTGCTTAAATGCATTGTCGCGCTCGCGGCGGTCTGAAGAGGAAAACTTGAAAATATTGGGCGCCGCGTGATTGACCCCGATGGGAAGCGGACAAAAATTGTGGAGCGTGGAGATCTTGATTACTCCTGCGGCCACTGCATCCAGCACTCCGGGCAGCAGACTGATGCGCACACCATGACTCAGCTCGGCGTACTCGAAACCGAGACTGCGAATTTCTTCCAGCATCGCCCTGCCGTCGGTGTGACGGTGCGAATTCCAACATGTTGAGAGAGAATACATAAAAAAGGCCGGGAGATGATTAGAGGGCATCTCCCGGCTGTGACAATCAAAAAATTCGCTTAAAGATCGGCGTAACGCGCGCTAAGCATTGCATTGAAGCGTGCCACTTTCATCTTCCGACGGCGGCGTTCGCTGGGTTTTTCGTAATGGCGATGGCTGCGGACCTCCTTCAGCGTACCCTCGCGGTCAATACGCTTTTTCAAGCGGCGCAAGGCTTTCTCCACCGATTCACCCTTTTTGAGTTTAATCTCTGTCAATCTAAGTCACTTCCTCTCCGACATACCGCCAGCATCCCAGGGATATCGATTTATCCAACCTGCACTGGCGGCGGGAATGGCACTCTAGAGTAAATCCTCACTGTGTCAACCGTTGGATTTGAAAAACAACTCTTCATCGGACTTTTTTCGAGCGCAAGTGAAGCTTGGAAGGCATTGTCACTTTAACGCTACAGTTTCCCTTACTTAATTTTGAATCCGGCTAAACCATCCCCTTTTCGCCCGCAGCCCGATACCATTCAATCGTCCGCCTTAACCCATCGTCAAAAGACGTGTCCGCAACAAAACCGAGCGCTTCCTTGGCTCGTTGTGTATCCAGACATCGGCGAGGCTGCCCATCCGGCTTGGTGGAGTCCCACCTAATTCGCCCCTTAAATCCGGTGTGCTCACAAATTTTCTCAACCAAGGCGCGGATCGTGATCTCACAATTGCTCCCGATGTTCAACGGCTCAGTACTGTCATAACGCTCAGCAGCCAGAATGATTGCCTCCGCACAATCCTCCACATACAAAAACTCGCGCGTGGCCTTCCCTGAACCCCATACCACGATCTCCTCATCCCCGGCTTTCACTGCATCCTCGCATTTTCTGATCAGCGCCGGGATTACGTGCGAGCTCTCAGGGTTAAAATTATCACCGGGGCCATAAAGATTCACCGGCATCAAATGGATGGAATTGAACCCGTACTGGTCGCGGTAAGCCTGTGATTGAACCAGCAACATTTTCTTCGCCAGCCCGTATGGGGCGTTCGTCTCCTCAGGATATCCGTTCCAAACTTCTTCCTCACGAAATGGAACCGGGGTGTGCTTGGGATACGAGCAAATGGTTCCGAGGCCGACAAACTTGGAAATCTTCCGCTGCCTCGCCACCTCCATCAACTGAACTCCCATCATCAGGTTGTCGTAAAAATAGGAGCCTGGGTTCTTCCGGTTCGCCCCAATGCCGCCCACTTTGGCTGCCAGATGGATCACCACTTCCGGCTGCGACTGATCAAATGCCCGCAAAACCCCATCCATGCTCACCAAATCGTGAGTGGCCGAACGCGGGACAAAAATATTTTCACACCCGCGCTCCCTCAATTTCTTAAGCACGTAGGAACCAAGGAAACCAGCACCGCCGGTTACCATAATACGCTTGGACGACATCTCGATGGGCAACATTTCTTTCATCGCATCTCAAACTGAACAATGCTTTCTGCTAGGCGTTGACGAACGAACAAACATTGCGTCAGGTCTGCGGCAGTAATTGAATCGCAATTCAACGGCATGCCCCACCCTGTTACAATCAGAAAAAGCCGCAGTTTAAATGGAAGGTCCGAGTTGACACCCAAATCGTCACTACATCTAATGAGGTGCAATTCTTCGATCATCTCCATGCGCATTGATTGTCACGTTCACGCGGTAGGAACAGGGGTCGGCGGCACAGGCTGCTGGTACCAGCCACGCGGCCTGACCCGTATTGGCGCGCCTTTTCTAACTCGCGCGGTTGGCTTGACTACCCGCGATCTGCACGGGCAGGAATTTGACCGGCTCTACATCGGAAAATTGCTGGAGTATGTGCGTGGATCCTCCTTGATAGATTGCGCGCTGCTGCTGGCCCACGAACTACCTCACCATCAGGATGGCACGCCCCTGCCCGAACGCTCCTCGTTCTACGTGCCGAACGAATACGTCCTCCAACTCGCTCGGAAGCATCCAGAATTCCTCGCTGCAGTCTCCATCCATCCGGCTCGTAAGGACGCACGGGAGGAATTGGAAAAATGTCTGATCGGCGGTGCCGCCGCCCTCAAGTGCCTGCCCAATGTGCAGGGCATCAACTGGAACGACCGCCGCTACACAGGATTCCTCGAGCGCATGGCCGAAGCCGGATTGCCTTTGTTGGCCCACACCGGCAGCGAACGCACCATGCCGGTCATGGACCACAAGCTCGCCTCGCCGAGAGTGCTGACCCTGCCGCTGGAAATCGGCGTCACCTGCATCGCGGCCCACGCCGGCACTGGCACCATGCTGCTTGATCCCGATTACTTTGATGACTTCGTGACTATGCTGGAGAAATATCCGAATCTCTACGGCGACAACAGCGCCCTGGCCGGCCTCAGCTTCCGCCTGCGACCTTCCGCCCTCCGCCGCATGCTTTCGGCTCCGGTTGCCAACCGCATCCTCCACGGCAGCGACCTGCCCGTTCCTTCCAGCGGCCTCCTGCCTTGGGCAGGCGGAATGCTGTCCTGGCGCGATCACCGGTCCGCCGGCCGAATTCAGAACCCATTGGAACGCGACGCGCACCTCAAGCAAAAGCTCGGCTTCAAAGAATCGAGCTTTACCCGCGCAGCGACGATCTTGCGTGGAGTCAATTCGACCCATTAGCCACACCGCGTTAAAGTGACTCAGTCCCCTGCCCCTCCTGTCTTTCCAAATTAAACTTGCCCGGTGCACCAATTCGGCGACCTTCAATCTTAGTGTGTGTCAGGCCCGCAACCAAAGTGAGCTGAAGGTGTGATCTGCCATGACACCGCCAGCGTAATTAGGGAGGAGTTTTTTGAGCGTCGCTTCGCGAAAATAACGTAGCAATGGCAACGACAGGCAAATCTCAAAACGGGAGTTGAACGCCAAAAATGCCTGCACCGCCATCGCCTCGTTCCAGTATATGGGCCAGTCCTGATCATCAATCCAATGTTCCGGGGGAAATGGGATGTTATAAGGAAAGGGCATGTCGTGGATATGCACTATCACGCCGGGCTTAAGTGCGGGCAATACCTCCAAAAGTAGAAACGTGACGTCACTCCCGATTTTCAGGGCATGACTGCTGTCAATGAACAGAAAATCACCGGCCTCAAGGCGTTCAAATTCCGAAATCGGCGTTTCCTGCACTTTTTGTGCGCAAACTTCGATTTTGGGGATCGAATGGAGTTTTGGAAAAGGGTAGGGCTCGATGCATTTGATCCTGAGGCTTCGGCCTTCCGCCTCGTTCTTTGCGGCGGCCAAACTGGTGTAGTAGGTGGAAAGCCCCGAACCCACTTCAAGATACCTGGCCGGTTTCAAGTCCCGCAGCATTGAGTACAAGATCAGAGCATCCAATTCCGGGTAGCCCGGACCAAATCCGGCTTCGCGTGCCTGGGCATGGGATGGAAGGCTGGCGGCTTCAGGGAACCAGCGTTGGGCGAGGCTTGCAAGCCTCTGCTCTAAGTCATTCAACTCATATCGAACCCCGCGCATAGCACTTGGCCTGGCCCATTGATCACGGGTTCGAGCAAGCTCGGACGGGTCGGGCAGCGGGGAATAATAATCGGCCTTCCTCGCCACATTTAACCCGGCGAGGGCCAAAGTGCGCTGCAGCGTCCGGATGCTGCTGCGCTTTGCAAACTTAAGTGCCATCCAGATGGGGGCGGGCGCCAAGCGTTTGGCACGCAAAGTCAAGGACATGCAGGAAAGATTCAAGTATCGGCAGCGGAACAGCAAATCTATTTTGCCGAAACAAGGTCAAAACCATTCGATCCATGCCGTGATATCAACCTCTCAGCAACGGTGTTAGGTGGCAACATGGAAATTGGGATCTTTGAGTGGTTGATTCATGAGGACGACGAGCTTCCGGATGACGGCAGTCAGAGCGAGTTTGGCGGGTCTGCCCGCCGCGATTCGCACATTGATGGTGGGCCTCGTAGTTGGTATGATCCATTAATGCTGAAAATTTCGACCGCCTCCGCAATAGTAAATTCCGTCCGATGAGCCCCGTAATCCCATTAACCCGCCTCCTATGGGCCTGACCAAGCTGGGGTGGAATGCCGAGCGCGACGTGCAATTCGCGCCGCACCTCGCAAAGGGCCTCGTCCCCGCGCGCGTCGCTGTGGAGGATAAGCACTTCTATCGCGTTTGGACTGTCGATGCCGAACTCTCCGCCCAGATCACCGGCAAATCCATGCACGAGGCGCGGGGCAACCATTCAAAACTCCCCAAGGTCGGCGATTGGGTCGCCGTCAAGCTGCTTCCCAATGAGGAAAAAGCCACCATCCAAGCCATTCTCCCTCGCAGCACCCTGCTCTCCCGCAAGATGACCGGCCGCGACACTGCCGCGCAAATCCTTGCCACCAATGTCGAAACGGTGTTCCTCGTGACCGCCGCCGACGCCAACTTTAACGCCGCACGACTCGAACGCATGCTCGTCATGGCGCACGAAAGCGGCGCCCGTCCCGTGGTCATTCTCAATAAGATTGACCTGTGCGACGACCTCGCCGCGATGCAGGCGGAGGCTGTTCGAGTGGCTGGCGCTGCACTGGTCCTCCCGGTCTGCGCTCTCACCGGGCGCGGTGTCAAAAAATTGGCGGGCCTGATTAAACCCGGCGATACCGTCGTGTTCATCGGCACATCCGGCGTTGGCAAATCCAGCCTCATCAACCGGCTTTATGGCGAAGAAATTCAGGCCACCGTCGAGGTGCGCGAGCAGGATGCCAAAGGTCGGCACACCACTTCGTGGCGAGAGATGATTTTTCTGCCCAAGGGCGGCGTGGTCATTGATACCCCGGGCATGCGCGAGTTCCACATCTGGGCCGCCAGCGAAGGCGCGAGGGAAACCTTTCCCGAAATCGACGCGCTTTCACAACGCTGCCATTTCCGCGATTGCACCCATACCAAAGAGAAGAACTGCGCCGTTCTGACGGCCCTCGCCGAAGGCACACTCCCGCGCGAGCGGCATGAAAGCTTCGTCAAACTCCAACTGGAAATCGGCTACCTCCGTGAAGCAGAAAAACGCGCCGGCTGGCAGGACCGCAAGAAAAGCGACCGTGTGGCCCACCGCGTCTTCAACAAGCGTGCTTAAGTCTATGGCTCAACCCACTGAGCTTTAACCCGGCGGGACCAGCCAATTGGTTCAGGCTTACCTCCTTTGCGTTCCCTACAATGTTTGTGGTTAAAATCCCCTTCCTTTCCGTGTCCTTTCGGTGCCTTTCCGTGGCTAAAAAATTCCCGATCTTTTTTCGAGGGTCGGACACTCTGTGTCTTATGGGGTGTTTTAAGATCGTGGGAATATGAACACTAACATCATTGAATTCGAAGACCGTAAACTCAACGCCAACAACGTCTTGGCCAACCTGCCGCCCGCCGATCAGGACCAAATCAAAGACTGGCTACAAATTTACTCCTACACCGCCACCGTCGACAAAATAAATGCTGCGAGACCCGAAGGCCTCGGCCTCAAAATCCACTACACCTCCCTGCGCAACTACTACCTCGACCACATCCAACCCGAAAAGCTCGTCGAGCAACAAGCTGATCAGGACCAAATCCAAGACCTCGCCGCCGTCTCCGTCAAAACCCCCTACCTAAACGCCGTTTCCAACCGTCTCCAGAAACGCCTCTTCGACCTGAGCCTTAACCCGGAAACCCCTCTCAAAGAAATCGAACGCCTCCTCCGCTTGGTCCTCCGCATCGAAAACCTCCAACTCAAACAACAACAACTCGCCCTCCTCGCGGCCAGCCATGTAGGCCGGAACCCCAAGTCCGTTTCTGCGGACAGCCCAATTTCTGTGCGGACTCCAGTAGCCACCACTCCGCCCCCCCCCAAACCCGCCGAGCCCAACATCAAAGAACTGGAAGCCGAGCTTAAAAAGCTGCTGGCAACCAGCCGAGTTCCCGCCAATAACAAAGAAAAACAAGAAATATCAAGTTTTCCATCCACGACACCAAAGGTCATCCTGACCACACCCAACATCCCATTCCCTTCCATCACCACCGCGATCAAGAAATAACAAGAATTATCAAGTAACGGGCTCGACCAACCGGCCAGTACGGCGGAGCTAAAGTTAAAATCATACGGCGTAAGGTTTCGGCCTGCACCATCAAGGACATCGCAGATCCTTAAAGGCTGACCTGCGTCCATTGCTCCAGGCCGGTTCATGAACTAAACTTGGATGTCTCCCTACTTATGGCTTTTCGCTTCAAGAAAAATGAATCAGTAGATAACGCCGTCCGCCGCCTGTGTTTGGACTGTTTGGGTAAAGCCGTCAATTATCTGCGTCGTGGCGACCCAGTGAAGGCAGTTCACGATGCACGCAAAGAGATTAAAAAGCTGCGGACTGTTTTAAGGCTTATCCGGAAAGTGATCGGAGACAGCGTTTATCGCGAAATCACTGACCGCTTGCGTGAGGCGGCAAATCATTTGGCGACTCCGCGCGACGCCCAAGTGAAGCAGTGGGCCTTTGAAGAGCTGGCTCGAAACTTCAATCGTATGCGTTCAGCCCACCAGTTTGATGAGCTTAGAAAAAAACTGGGCGATAATTGCACTAGGGAAACGGAAAAATTTTGGAAAAAGGGCTCGGTTCGGAAGGTGCAGAATATCCTACGCAGACTGAAAAAACGCGTGACCGAATTGCATGTCAAACCACAAGGATGGTCGGCGCTGCGCCCTGGACTGAAACTCTGTTATCAACTCGGCCGCGAGGCACATAAAACCGCGCGCAAGAACCCTTCGCCAGAAAACCTTCATAATTGGCGCAAACGGGTGAAGGAGCTCTGGCACATTTATCGTCTTTTGGCACCGATTTGGCCGCACAAGCAATGCACCACAGCACCTGAATTGGAAGCCCTCGGCGAACACCTCGGCAAAGATCGCGACCTTGCCTTACTGAAGGGGTTGATTGTGCAGGAGTCCCTCAAAGACACAAAAAGATTGGAGCATCTTATCAACAAGCGCCAGACGGCCCTCCTATCAACTGCATTCGAGAGCGGCGCACGTCTTTATCAGGAGAAGCCCTCCGCGTTCTGCAACAGCGTGGAGCACAGTTGGCGCGATTGGCGGAATGAATAAGAAGGCCCGAAATTCGTTCTGCCCATGAAAGCGATCGTTACCCCCTGCCAATCAGGCGCACCACTCAGGGATCTTGAACCACGTTAAGCCTAAGAAAACGCACCCCGTTTGGGATCACAGGCGTGTCATCGCGAATACGCACCAGACGTCGGGAGGACCCAGGTACCGATGCCGTGACGCTTGCAGGATTATCCGTAAAAGGGGGCGCAAACACAGAGGAAACCCTCCAATCGCTTAGATTATCCGACACCTCCAACTGGTAGCTTAGTTTGGTGGCGTCGCTTTGGGCGTGGAATTCCAATCCCAAGTACAGAACGCCTTCCTCCTCAATCCAAACGGTCGCGGGAACTTCCTCAGGCTGGCTGAGAAGCGGGTCCGTGCCCAGAGCATATTCCACCAAATTCGAGAGACCATCCCCATCAGGGTCAGCATCACCCTCCGCCAGGGGCATGTCGGCTTCGGCAGCGAAATGAACAGTGCGCCAGACGTCCATTTTTTCAGGTGCGAGCCATACATCGCAAAGATCGGCTCCGTCGAGGCGGACATTCTCGCCGTCGACGGATAACTGCATGGAGGCATGAGTCAGCCCCCCGATCACGCCCCACGATGAAAGACTGACATCGATTTGTTTGGGGCCGTTCTCGCCCGCGTCCCAACTCACGGTCTGTGATGAAAGCGAAAGCGGTGCGCCTGGGCTGTTGAGGATGATGGCGATATTTAATGGATCAACACCATCCACCCGTATAATGGTCGCAATACCTTGGAGGGTCGGCTTTTTGATGGTAACAATCGACTGCCCCCAACTGACAGTCCCCGCCGGAGGCCCGCCCACGCTCATGCTAAAGGTGGCCCGCGCCGTGCTCCCCACAGCGTCCACCGCTTCGACCAACACCTCGAATGCGCCAGGAGATGTGGGGGTCCCGCTGATCCCACCCAACGCGTCCATGACGATGCCCGGCGGAAGGCTGCCGGCTAAAACATTCCAAGTTAATGCCCCCCATCCGCCAGAGAGCAGATTGCCAATGGTAATGGGTTTGTTCACCACGAATCGCGCTGGCACTAACTCAACATTCCATCGCAGGGCCGGAACGGAACTGGTCTCAAAAAGCAGACGTCCCCACAGCCCCGGTTGAAGCTCAGCCTCGCTGGGAATGTCGGAGACCAATCCTGCCGCTTTGTTTTGCCAGTAGGTGCGCTGGACGGTTACCCCGCCCGCCCCGCGAAGAACTCCCAAATCACCACTCAACGTACTGCCAGGCAAATACTCCAGGCCAAGTACCGCCAACGGTATGCGATACTCAAAATTTCCGTTGGTCCCTGCCAAATCAACCAATCCACTCACATCACGAACATCCCCAAAGGTCACGGTCCGCAGGGGTGAACTGAACATGGCTTGAACCCCGGTTCCGTCGCTGACCGCGCGGTACAGCATTGCTTTGGTGCTGCCGTTGATCCGAGTCACCAGCAGCCGAATATCTCCAGCGACTGGAAGCTGACGATGAGGATCGGCATCGGGATTGGTGCCGAGCATCAGATCCAGGGCACCGCCGGTTTTAAAAAGAAGCTTGTCGTCAGTGGCGGCATTGGTCAGCAACTGCGCATTGCCCGTGCAGAACCCGACGTACAAATTCATTCCAACCACGGCCAGTCCTCCTGATGTTGCGTCATCTATGCGGGCCCACCGGTTGGTATTCCAATCATCCAGACGGCCATCCACCAGAATTTTATGGTCGGGCTGAGTGATGGCCATTGTCCCCTCCCCCACTTGTACCCGGCGGCAATCCTCCAGGGCTGCCAGATAAGAAGGCGTCTGCCCCAGTTGTTCCGCCGTGACCGCAAACTCTGAGACAGGCAGACGTCGCACGCTGTCCAGACCATCCAAGCGGACAATGCTCGAATGATTCTTACCCACCACCAAATAAATTTTACCATCGTCCATCTGCCGAATGGATGGATGGAATGATTCATCATAGAGACTCACGTCGTTTACCCTCATGCCCCGCGTGGCCGACGGCATTGACCATGTCCGTCCCTCGCGCACGTCGTGGAAGAGGGTGCTAAGAAAAAGTCCGTCCGAGGTGAGCAGATAAATATTTCCCAGATTCCCGTTCAAAGCCCAAATATTGCCGGCCTCCCCACCCTGCACCCGGAAGGGAAGGCTAAGCGTCTTGGTGGTGCCAATGAGTTGCCCTGGATAGCTCGCCAAAGGGGCATCGTGGGAGAAATGCAGCGTGTACCAAATATCCGAATAGGACCATAGCTCGCGCGTTCCGTCATAGCCTCTGACCGGTCCGCCCGTTTGAACCATCTCCCCGTTCCCAAACCAAAGCATTTCTCCCCCCCCACTCCCTCCGATAGTCGGCACCACTCCTGTGGCCATCTGCTGGCCTTTGGAAAAGTCGTAGAGTGGCGCGCCGCCGGCAGTGAACCCGGTGGGTTTCATGAGCAACCCGTACGTGGTCATGACAGAAAGGTCGGAAGTGGTGAAAAAAGTTGAATTGGGATAATCAAACATGAGCACCTCATCAGGGTCCACCTGCCTGTTGTCATTCGTGTCAGACCAGATAAACATGATGTTTTGTCCGGTTTGCTTATTGGAGGCTTTCGGCCACTTGGAGAGCCAAGGCTGCTTCCAGAACTCCGGCACCACTGCCGCCAGGCCCACAGCAGACACAATCTGGGCAACCCCATTTTCCATTTTCCAAATTGCTGACACCGCTGCTCCGCGCACCTCTGAATGATTGGCAGTGTTGAGCATGTACTGGGTACCGTTCGTACGCACAGAAGTCTCGGGCGCACCCCAGCCAAGCAGCACATCGTTTGTGGTAAGGTAATGGCGGTAGTACACATTCTTGAGATAGTTGCTGCCGGTCGCCCAATCAAGCTCATACTCCATGCCAACTTGGTACGGGATGGGATCATCGTTATCGATGTCGGCATAATAAAAACGCGTGGGTTCTGTCGGGTCCACACTTCCGCCGCCAGCGTATTGGGTGGGCCCTTCCATTGAACGCACCAGTTTTCCATCCTGATCCCACACACTCACCCTTTTCGGCGCATTGTCGTACTCAGCCACCCACAAGTTCCCGTTTGCGTCCAACGCCATCCCGCGAGGGTAATTCATGTGGAGGTTGTCGTATGGCCCGGCAACAGGTTCTCCCGGATGCCCTATAGAACGCAGCAGCACACCGTCTGGGGAGAAAACCTTAATCTGATGGCTTGATCCCCACTCGCTTGCATAAATCGTCCCATCTGGTGCAAGCTCTAAACGCTGTGGATTGTCCAATCCTCCTGAGACCACCACCTGGCCCTCACCAAGACTCAGTCCGTCTGCCGGAGGCTGAAACCGAAGTATGCTCCCGTTCGAGATGGCAAATAACGCGCCTGACGCATCAAAAATCATGCCTTGCGGGCTGGGAAGAGAGTTGGTGCTGAGAACCTTTTGAGAAATGGAATCAATCACCCAAACTTGCTGGCTTTTTGGGTTGGCAAAATACACCAATCCATCACGCACAGCCAATCCCGCCACCCCTGCGGCGGTTTCGGAGGGTGGCTTCCAATAGAAAAAATTCTTTGCCACCCCGTTTGCGGTATGAGATGAAATCCAGACTTCCTTCTTGAACTGCATGGCCGAATAGAAACTAACGTTCGTCTGTGCATGCGTTCCCAAATCTCGGGCAAGATGGCTCGCACAATAAAACCCATTGTACAATGCACGGTAGCCAAACTTCTTATTGCCTGCCAGATCAGTCCAGACCAGCGACTGCCCTGCTTCGGCTACCTCGCTGGCTATCACCATGGACGGGTCGGTACCGGGCAGGAAAAGGACATCGGAAGGAGGCCGATGATCGGCCAACCACCCGGCTGAAGGCTTGCCGTTGTACCAGACCGGAGTGCCTGCGCTCCCAACGGTAAACTCGTAAATTAAATCAAGCTCGCCACGAACCAACCCTCTCAAACGATAGGTGCCCGGTTCGATCAATTGTGAAGTGATTCCCTGCCGTTCAATGCGTCCATCCCAAGTGACAGTCTGGGGACCAGCCTTAAAGAAGGTTTCACTCACCAAGTTTCGCACACGCACGCCGTCAAGACGTTCCACCACCAACGTGGCATATCCGTCGAAAGGCATGTTGAAGGAAATGGGGATGGGCGCAGGCGGATTGCAAGCGGCAGGAAGAAATGAATCCAACGACTTATCCTCGGCACTGGACATGGCAAGTATCTTTGAGAGATACACCCTTCGGCCTCCCAACGAAGTTCCGGCCAGAGTGGTAAAGCGCTTTTCATCCAAGGGCTTTTGAAATAACAGCCTGATTCCACGCGTTGTCAGGTTAGTGCCAAATGGCAGAGTTGAGGGCGCAAAAAAACTGTGATTAAGCGGCACGAGATTGGTGTAAACACCGATGGAGCTCCATTGATCTTCTCGGGCAGTTCGAGGATGAATGGAGGAATCCGCCAGACACTGCTGGACCTCGATCTGGCCCGCGCCAGCCTGCATCAGGATCAATCCCCCCAGACTCACAGGCTCCGGCCAGGAAAGAATGATGGTCTCCGGTTTGTCAGGCGTAATCACATCCACCCGGCCAGTATCACTACTATTCCAGCCAGCATGCCCAAGAAGATTGGGGGTAAGCAATGAAGCGGCGGCTGTTGGACTGCCTCCGGCGTTAATGCTGGCTTGGGGTGAAAGATTAACCCACCTCCCCGCCAATATGAGTGCTCCACCCAACGAACCTTGATAGCTGCTTTCCGCTGCGTCAGCGGTATGGCTGAATCGCAGGGCTTTGATCGAGCCGCCTGACGCTAAATTCCAGACTGATAGAGCGGGCAGCACCGAATCCCCAACATCCAAGCTACTGCCTAGCAATCGATTGCCTTTGATCCATCCTTCATCCGAGGCAATATCGGGGACAGAGGTCGCCGAGGCCGAGATGACACCGTTACCAGCCATCACCACTGTCGCGCAAGGAACGGGGGATTTAAAACCACTCACAAAATGACGAGTGCCCGCATTGGTCGAGGCTCCGTAGCTGAAATAGATCCAACCCACGGTGGTCTCCGTAGTGGCAAGTGTGGACCGAGTCAGACTGAGATAAGGAGGGAGGTTAGTATTAAACGATTTGCCATCAACCCATTCCCGAGTGAGGCCATAATCAATTTGCTTGTCGGAGAGTGAGTTAGCGAGAGGTAATGTCTGGCCAAGGAGGTGCCCGCCAGGGATCGCCACCAAAAACATGCCCAGCATGATTTGGAAGCAACCCGCAGAATATTTGAGGCCGCGTAGAGTCCATTTAGCGGCAAACCAAGCACAAGAGTCATCCATGACTCTTCCGCCATCGGTGTCTTTCTCAAAAAAAATACCGTCCAGACTTCGCTCAATGTGGGTGAATTCGAGACAAACAAACCACTTTTTTGCTTCTGGGTTTCATCCGGAATGAAGAGGCGGGGACGATGAAACTTAATATGCAGCGGGTAAAGATAAGCCGATTATCTGCGTGCATTCCCACCGCATTGAGTATAATGGCCGCACATGTCTTTTCGCGAACTCGGTCTTGATGATAAAGTCCTACGGGCGGTTCAGGACGCCGGCTACACAGAGCCCACGCCCATCCAAGCCGCAGCCATACCCAAAATTCTTACCGGTTGCGACCTAATAGGAATTGCCCAGACTGGCACAGGCAAAACGGCTGCATTTACCCTGCCGATGCTGACGAAACTGGCCGCCAATATCGGCGATGGCAGTCGTCGCGGCACCCGCGCCTTGATTCTTGCGCCTACCCGCGAACTGGCGGTCCAGATCCAGGATAACGTTCGCGATTACGCCCGCCATCTTCCGTTGCGCGTGGCGACCGTGTTTGGCGGAGTGGGAGAGCGCCCACAGATGGACGCGTTGCGGAATGGAACCCACTTGATCATCGCATGCCCTGGTCGGCTTCTTGATTTGATGGGTCAGCGCTACGGCGATTTTTCAGCGTTGGATTTCCTGGTGCTCGACGAGGCGGACCGGATGCTTGATATGGGCTTCCTTCCTTCGATCCGACAAATCATCCGTGCCCTGCCCAAGAAACGCCAGACCCTGCTTTTCTCGGCCACTCTTTCCAAAGAGATCGAATCCCTTACCCACGAGTTCCAGCAATCTCCCAAAATTGTACAAATTGGACGGCGCTCCAATCCGGCGGAGACTGTCGCACAATGGGTTTATGAAGTGCGTCAGCATCTGAAACCAGCACTGCTCGTTCATATGCTGCGCGATTCGAGCATGAACATGGTTCTGGTTTTTGCGCGCATGAAACACGGTGCCGACCGTATTGCCCGCCGATTGGAGCAGGAAGGCATCCGCACGGCCACGCTTCATTCGAACCGTTCGCAAAATCAGCGCCTAAAGGCCCTCAAGGATTTCAAGTCGGGTGACGTTCGCGTGCTGGTGGCCACCGACATCGCGGCCCGCGGGATCGATGTCGACGGAATCTCCCACGTTGTGAACTATGACTTCCCGATGCAGTCGGAGGATTACGTTCACCGCATCGGGCGCACTGGACGGGCTCATGCAGTGGGCGATGCCATAAGTTTCGTGACCCCAGAGGATCAAGCGGATCTGCGGTCCTTGGAACGCTTCATCGGGCGTGGCATTCTCCGTAAAAAGGCCGAAGGCTTTGATTACAATGCTGTCGCTACCGCTGCCCCCGCCTCGGATCGCGTCCCTCGATATCGCGACCCTCGCAGTCAACAACGCGGTCAACAACAACGTGGTCCGCAACGATCATCAGCACAGCAGCCCGCCTCAAAACCCGCGCAAGGCCAGGGAAATACCTCAAGCTCCCTTCCCACGCTTTCGCCCGATGTGGGACGCCCACAAAGCCGCCCGCTTCGTCCGAGCCAACCTTCCCGACCGCCCCAAAGCCGCAGTTTTCGGCCAAGGTAAGCCACTGCTGCAATTAGACGCTTTAGCAATCCGCCCTGCGAGGCGGGCCCGTTTTTGAGAGAATCATTTCTCCTGAAGTCGGGCCCGTCGTTCCTCGGCCATTTTCCGCCATTTTTCAAACTGCTCGGACGTGAGAATCGCCTTAAGCTTTGGCACGATTTCCTCGCGGATGGCCTTAAGCTTTTTCACTTTATCCTGGCGTGAAAGACTTTCGTCTTTTCGCAAGGCACGGGCTTTCTCCATTTCCTCTCGGATAATGGGTTTAATCTTCTCCTTTTGCTCCTCAGAAAGACCGAGTTTAGCAGCGACCTCCTGCATCCTCTCCCGGAAGGCGGCAACTCGTCCTTCCGGAATACTCTTTGTCTCTTCAGCCTGAGCTAACATCTGAAAGCCGATGAATCCAATGGCGACCATCAGGGCGCATTTTAACAAGGCGAAATTTTTCATAAGATAATGTTCTGTTTGAATTCCTGATCCATCAGGATGGACGCGCTGAAGCAATCCAAAGTTACGGGAATTTCAGAGTTCACGTCGCAAAACATTGAGGTTGGGATCGAAGAAAAGCGCTTCACGACGAAGGGAACTCGTAACCAAACACATTTCCATAACGTCTGTTCGGTTGAGAGAAAGATGAAAGATTTGAAAGAACAGCCGTGGTTACTGACAAGCATGCTCGCAGCGTTGATGATTTTCAGTCAGGGATGCGTTGAGCGCCGAATTGTTTACGTCCCCGCAAACCCAGCTCCGCAGACTGTGGTTCAGGTTCCTGCCCCTCCACCCGGGGCTGTTATTACCACCCCGCCGCCCGCTCCCAGTGAAGCGGTGGTCATCACTCAGGGACCACCACCTCCGCAAGTGGAAATCATGCCGCCGCCGCCCGCTCCCGATTATGCATGGACGCCCGGCTACTGGACCTGGCAGGGGCATTGGGTCTGGGTGCGGGGAATATGGGTCGTGCCACCGCGACCCCACGCGGTTTGGGGCCGGGGACACTGGTCGAGACATGGCAGGGGTTACGTATGGGTGGGAGGATCATGGCGCTGAGACATGCTGGCAAGTTGGAGGGGGATGCGTCATGCGGCAAAACGGGCTGGCGAAACCTGCCTGCGATGGCCATGGAATTTTTATTGCAGAATTCTGAATCGAAATATCAGCCTGAAACACGATCCGCCTTCCTTTGGTTCATGGCACTCGCTATGGCAGCCATGGGCTGCACCCATTCGCCAAAACACGACCGGGCTGATCAGGGTGAGGGCAAAGATTTTGTGCCGAAAGTGCCGGCTTTCCTGAATGGTCCCATCGCGGTTCTGTTGACAAATACGGTCGGTTTTCAAGGGCACTTGGTGATGGTGACTCACCTTCTTTCCAACACGACTGAGGAAGTCACAACCGGAGAAATGGTTGGGCGCGGCACTAAGTTGCTCTTCGTGCCCAAAGAGACCATTTCGGCTAACAAAAAGCGAAATACCGGTGGTATTAGTTTCCTTTGGGACGTCGCCGACAATAGTGGCTTTCTTTTAAGCGAATCTTTGCAGGGATACGCGCCAATGGGAGCTCCCGCACGCTTCACCAATATACTTCATAAACAACCCTTCAGCGTTTCGGCGGCGGAGAAAATTGAGGGACACCTCTGCCAACCAAAGGAGATCATGGTGAGTTCTGCTGCTGGCTCCACCACGGATTTTCAGTTTTGGGAAGCTCCAGAATTAGGAGGGTTCCCGCTCCGCATCGTGTCGGCCGATAATCCTACCCTCCTTACCCTCCGTTTCTCCGACCTCAGAATGCAACAGCAACCGATTGATGCGTTTCTTCCGCCCGGCGGATTTACAAAATACGAAAGCGCCGAGGACCTGATGAAAGAGTTGATGTTGCGGCAGCGAGGAACTCTAAGGAGAGGAGGAGAATGGACGGGCTCCAACGAACGAGGTGGAGGTTCGGGACGTCATCACTCGCGGGGCATCCAGTAGGAGCGAGGTCCGGTGTGCGCTGCACCACTTGGTTAGCCGTTATGTTGGAATGGTGGGCCCAACCGGTCACATAGGTCTTAAGCCTGCTACTTCTCGAGCCCTGAGGCATGGGCGAAAGCATGAAAGTCCAGTGCTGTATTCTGGTCGTGGACGATTCGCCACGAGCCTTCCTGCAACTGGAAAACGTAAACGAGCCAAGTCTCAAATGGTGCGGTTTGCTTGTTGGGTTGATAGGTTTATCGCACGAGAGCCATCGCCATGTCCTCCCCCACGACCTTATGAACCACTGAGCCTTTCCATGTCCAATTCGGATCCTTAAACCACTGTCGTGAATGGCGATTGTCTCCGCGGGTGACTTAAAGGCGTGACCGTTCTGAACAACCGTGTAAAGAGTATCACCCAGAGATAGGTGAGACTTGAATGCCTCGATGTCCCGGTTGGCAATGGCAGCGAAATGGGCATTCAATGCTGAGTCAAAGTCTGGTTTCATGCTTGTGGGTCTGGGTGTGTTTATTACGTAGGCAATAGCGGCAACGAAGGCAATTCCAACTGCAAGAAAGAGAACTTTTCGAGGCATAGGTGGTGAGGTTTTGGTCTTGGCGGAACGCCCACGGGAGGCGCGAATTGCGACGGCCGTGGTGGCCGCCTTGCATGGTTATATCTAATACTTCAAGTCGTTCTCCCGCGCCGCAATCAACTCGAAGACGGCACTCTGAATCTGCTGCTCGTGAGCATCGAGCTACTCGTCAAGACTTGATGCCTGGTCCGGCCCACTCCAAGCAATGTGGCCGAACCGGAATTTCTCGGCAATCTCTGAAAGCCGCAACTGATCCAAAGCGCGAGTCATCCTCGTGAAAGTTTCCACAGAGAGGCCCTCGTAATACTGCCACACGTCAGACCGAGTAGCGCCGACCAACTCAAGCAGGCGACTGAAAAGCCAGAACTCCTCCGGCAATTGACGCTCGGCACCCACGGCGTGGATGAGGTGATAAAGTCCAAGCATGTCCCGCTCTGCAGAGACCTTCTCCACATATGAATGGGCAAAGCGTACGGCCACATGATCTAACACCGTTATTGAACTGCACCCGGTGCTGCCGCTCGTTGTGCCGAGCGATCTCACACGGCATTGCTATGGATGACTTTGAAGGATCTCGGTTGTTTTTCCAGCCAAGACTCGTGGACAATTCCGACGATGGTGTCTGAGCGGCTGTTTCTGCTGGCGTAAGTAGTTTGCTGCGGTTTTCCCTCACACTTGCGTAGATAATTGATGGTGAATGGTGCAGGTGAAGGGAAACCATTCGCGTTTCCGGCTTGAGAAAAGGTCCGAATCCTGCTGTATTCTTGTCCTACAACACCTATTTTGCGCCAGCTTGCCACAAGTCTCATGAGTTTATTGCCCAGTTTTCTGAAGAACCGACATTTCGTCGGCTTGTTTCTGCTGTTGACGATTGTCAGTCTTTCCATGGCCCCATTTTTGCAGGCGCAAGAGGCTTCGCCTTTTGTCATTAATGAGTTCCTCGCCAACAATGGGGCAAACTTGGCGGATGAGGATAAAGAATTTTCGGATTGGATTGAGATTCTGAACACCTCGACGAGTCCTGCCAACTTGAACGGCTATTTTTTAACTGATGATGCGGCACAACTGGATAAGTGGGCTTTTCCGTCGATCGATGTTGCTGGTGGCGGCTATTTGGTGGTTTTCGCCTCAGGGAAGAATAGAACCAACAATCCGGCGCGTCTCCACACCAGTTTCAGCCTAAAAGCCGATGGGGAATATTTGGCCCTGGTGCAGCCGGACGGCAAAACTTTGGTCTCGGTGTTTGATCCAGTCTTTCCTGAGCAATTTCGTGACATTTCTTACGGTCTTGATGATACCGGCACTAATTATCTGTACTTTACCAAGCCCACGCCGGGCGCAACCAACGGGGCGGGACTGCTTTCCTTCGTGGAGGATGTTAAATTCAGCGTGGACCACGGTTTCTTCGATGCGCCTTTTGATCTCGCTCTGACGTCTGGAACAAGCAATGCGGTCATCCGTTATACTACAAACGGCATTTTGCCGACGGTGAGTAGCGGGCTTGTCTACTCAAACTCGCTCCGTATCACTCGTACAACAGTGTTAAGGGTGGCGGCCTTTCTCACAGGGTATAAACCTGCGCCCGTGGTGACGACTTCGTACTTGTTTCTTGATGATGTGATCCGCCAAGCGCAGGACGGCAAAGCCCCCGCAGGGTGGCCAACCTCCTGGGGTGCGAACACGGTGGACTATGGCATGGACCCGGATGTGGTCAAAAACCCGACGTACTCAGGCACCATCAAGGAGGATCTTAAAACTCTCCCGAGTTTTTCCCTGGTCCTGCCCACTTCCGCGCTCTTTGACTCGACATCCGGCATCTACGCCAATCCAGGGCAGGATGGACGCGCCTGGGAAAGGCCCTGTTCTCTTGAATTGATCAATCCGGATGGCAAAAAGGGGTTTCAAATCAATGCCGGGATTCGTATTCGGGGCGGATTTTCCCGATCCACCGATAATCCCAAGCATGCTTTCCGATTCTTCTTCCGCTCGGATTATGGCACCTCCAAATTGCGTTACCCGCTTTTTGGAAATGAAGGGACTGACACTCTGGATGCTTTTGATCTGCGCACCTTCCAGAATTATTCGTGAAGCTTTCAAGGCGACGCGAACGGCATATTCATGAGGGACGTGTTTTCGAGGGACACCCAGCTGGCCATGGGGCAAAACGCGGAGCGCGGGAATTACTACCACCTTTATATCAATGGAATGTACTGGGGGCTGTACAATACCGCTGAGCGCCCTGAGGCATCGTACGCCGCAACTTATTTCGGCGGGAACAAAACCAACTTCGATGTCGTGAAAGTTGAAGCCGGCCCGTACAGCATCAATGCCACCGACGGCAACATGACGGCGTGGACGACGCTTTACAACCTTGCAAAAGCCGGCCTGTCCTCAAATGCCAGCTATCGGCGCGTGCAGGGCCTCAACCCTGACGGCACGCCCAACCCCGCCTATCCAAATCTGGTGGATATCGACAACCTGATTGATTACATGCTTGTCATCCTTTACGGGGGGAATCTTGACGCGCCCATCTCGGAGTTTCTCGGCAATAGCAGCCCCAATAATTTTTACGCGATGCGCGACCGAACGGGGGCCTCTGGAGGGTTCCACTTTTTCTGCCATGATTCGGAGCACACCCTGCTTCCGTGGCGGGTTGATGTGGATCGCACCGGCCCGTTTTCCGCTGGCGATTCGGATCTATTCAAGAGCAATCCGCAATGGGTGTGGCAGAGACTTTCAGCCAATCCTGAGTTCCGCCTTCGAGTGGCTGACCATATCCACAAACATTTCTTCAATGGCGGTGTTCTGACCCCCGAAAGCGCAACCGCCCTGATCATGAAACGCAAAAACCAGATTGACCGAGCAGTGGTCGGAGAATCAGCCCGCTGGGGGGATGCCAAGCTTGGGGCGGGCGCCCCCTATACCCGCGAGACATGGCTGGCGGCGGTGAATAATGTGCTGCAAAATTTTCTGCCGGTCCGAACTGACATTGTACTCGGCCAACTCAAGGCCAAAAGTCTTTATCCAAACACCGTCGCACCCTCTCTCAACCGGTTTGGCGGCGATGTGCCTCCAGGCTTTGCCGTCACGATTTCCGCACCCGCCGGGACGATTTATTTCACCTTGGACGGCAGCGATCCACGCTTATTTGGTGGTGCCGTTTCAGCTTCGGCCCGTCCACTGTCGGGTGAGATAATCATCGATGAAAGCCTTACTCTCAAAGCGCGCGCGCTCGACGGCACCAACTGGAGCGCCCTTGTGGAGGCGCCATTCACGCTGATCCAAACCTTCACCGACCTCGCCCTTACTGAGATCATGTATCACCCGCCTGATACCGGCAGCTTTGATGGAAGCGACTTGGAGTACATTGAACTCAAAAATATTGGCACCGCCGAATTGGATCTGAGCGGCGTCATAGTCACCAACGGCATTTATTACCGTTTCCCAAATGGGACCAGGCTGTCCCCGGGCGCATTCGCCGTCTTGGTAAGCGACGCCGCAGCATTTACCAACCTTCATCCCGGCGTAAGCATCGCCGGTGTTTACACCAATAACCTGGCAAACACAGGGGACACGATTGAGGTGCGCCATGCGGTGGGGACATTGATCACCAAAGTTTCTTTTACTGACCAGGCACCGTGGCCGGTGGCGGCCGACGGGGGTGGATTTTCCCTGGTGCCAATCAACCCAAATCTGAACACCGATGCGAATGCCCCTCAAAATTGGCGCGCCAGCAGCAATGTCGGCGGATCGCCTGGAGCGGACGATCCCAATCCAAACCTGCCTTTGATTCTGGTCAACGAACTCCTCAGCCATACTGACCTTCCGCAAGTTGACACGGTCGAACTCTTCAACCCGGGCAGCGAGGCGGCGGATATTGGTGGCTGGTATCTGACGGATGACCGGAAGCAACCCAGAAAGTTCAAGCTGCCACCCGGTTCGCTCGTACCTGCAAGGGGATACCTTTTGTTCGATGAGTCGCAATTCAACACCGCTGCCTCCGGGACCAATGCATTCACCTTCAGCTCACATGGCGACGAAGTTTACCTCTACTCAGCAGACGCCTTGGGCGAACTTACCGGTTACAGCGACGGATTCAGCTTCCCCGCCGCTGAGAACGGGGTTTCGTTCGGCCGTTACACCAACAGTGTGGGCGAGATTCAATATCCCCCGCAGAAAACGCTCACCTTGGGCACTTCAAACTCAGGGCCGAAAATCGGCTCCGTAATCATCAACGAAATCCGCTACCAACCAGCGGCGGGGGAAGATGAATTCATCGAATTGAAGAACCTAACCGATTCGCCAATCAACCTATACGATCCAGCAGCCCCCACCAACCACTGGCGTGTTGAGGGCTTGGATTTTGAGTTCCCCGCCGATGCAATACTGCCAGCGCACGGATTATTGGTGCTGACCAGCAGCGACCCGGCAGGCTTTCGCTCGCGCAACTCAATCCCAGAGTCGGTGCCGGTGTTTGGACCATATCGTGGGACACTTCAGGACAGCGGGGAATTGATCCGAATCCTAAGACCTGATCAAGCAGACATTGATACTAATGGAGTCGTGTTCATCCCCTACGTGCAAGTGGACGCCGTTCGTTACAATGACAAATCGCCCTGGCCCACCAATGCCGCAGGATTCGGTCCTTCTCTCGAAAAAATCTCCGTAGGAGCCTATGGCAATGACGCAGGAAACTGGCGCGCCAGCCCGGGGGCGGCCTCGCCGGGTTTTGAGAATGATGGCAACCGTCCGCCCAAAGTCCAAACAAGCCCGGTTCAGGATATTGTATCCTCTACATATCCTTTCACCGTGAACGTCGCAGGAACCGCCTCGGACGATGGTCTCCCCAATCCACCGGGGGGGTTGACGTATCGTTGGACACAGATTACCGGGCCGGGAGCAGTGACGTTCGGCAGTTCTATTGCACCGACGTCCACTGTGCAACTTCCTGGCGTCGGCACCTATCTTCTGCGGCTGACGGTTAGCGATGGCGAAGCTGAAGCCCATTCGGACCTATCCATTTCGATCAGTCGGCCACTTGGCGACCTTAAACTAGTCACCGCCGGTGCTGTTTGGAAGTACTGGGACAAGGGCACGGATTTGGGAACCGCTTGGACTGCTCCTGGTTTTGCGGATTCCGCATGGCTGTCCGGCCCAGCCCAACTGGGGTATGGCGATGGGGATGAAGCCACAAAGGTTGGATTTGGTCCGGACGCAAACGCCAAGTTCTGGACGACCTATTTCCGCCACGCAATGGTCATCCCGCCTGGCACCCAGATTGCCACAGCAACAGCCCGTTTGGTGCGGGATGACGGGGCCATTGTTTACATCAACGGGCGGGAAGTCTGGCGCAGCAACATGCCGGAGACCTTGATCACCTTCACTACAGCCGCGAGCGCCACAATTGGCGGTGCGGATGAGTCCGCATGGAATGAGCAGGGCATCGATGCATCCACCTTGCACCCGGGGACCAACGTCATCGCGGTGGAGGTTCATCAGTCAGTAGGGAACAGTTCGGATATCAGCTTTGATTTTGAGTTGGTCTCCCAGGTTGTTGCCTCGAACCAGCCGCCTAGCGTCGCGGCAGGCGGCGATCTGACCATTGCCCTGCCCTCGGATGGATTCCTAAACGGTTTCGTCACAGACGATGGTCTGGTTTCGATCGTGACCAATCTCTGGAGCGAATTGGACGGTCCGGCACCCGTGGACTTTCAGACACCAGCCAGCTTACAGACCTACGTCCGATTCTCGGCTCCCGGCCGCTATACCCTCAGACTCTCTGCTTACGATGGGGAGCTCATTGGATTTGATGATTTAATAATGACTGTGGAGCCAGAAATAACCTACGGTGATTGGCTGCCCAACCATTTTACGGCGTCTGAATTACTTAATCCCAGCGTGAGCGGCGGAACCGCTGACCCCGATGGCGATGGGATGGACAACCGGTCTGAACACCTGGCCGGCACCGACCCACGCAACTCGCAGAGTTTCCTGGGACTTATGGCGGAGCCATTGGAAGGAGCCGCCTTTACGATCCAGGTCACGGTTGTGGCAGGAAGATCCTACTCAATGGAATTTTCAGAGTCAGCCACGGGGCCATGGAACGTTCTGACCGAGCTGCGGCCCACCCAAACAAGTGCAGTCAAGGTTGAGGACGCCGCGAACGCCCAGGCCACGCGTTATTATCGGATCGTAACACCATCCCAGTTTCACTGATCCAGCAAGCCACATCCCGGGATATGCCGCGTTGACGCCTGGTGTTTCGGACGCTGCCGAAATCACGGCTCCTCATTTTTGAAGGGATCTGACAACCGCCTCGGTGCGAGTGTGAACGTTGAGTTTTTCATAAATGTGTTTGAGATGGTTGTGCACGGTCCAAACGCTAATGCCAAGAATGTGGCTGATCTCCTTGTCGGGGTAGCCTTTGGCGACGCAATTGAGAATTTGCTGCTCGCGTCCCGTAAGTTGTTCAAGCCAATCGTGGTCATCGGGTTGAGCGGGGGCATCAAAGTGGCCTTGAAAATAATCGCGGACAGAGTTTGGAATCAGACGGGGTGAGAACGCCTCGGGCCGCATGGCGGATTGAATGGGTGAAAATAGATTGTCGGGCTGGCGCCGCTGAAGGAAGTACCCGGAAATGACTCCGGATAGGCTCGCGAAGATCTGGTTGCTGTCCTCACAGATTCCATAAAGAAAAGTAACCAGGTTTGGGTGGATGGTCTTGAGCTGTCGCAACAACGTGGTTGCAGGAAGGTCGGGCAGCGACCGGTTCACCAAAAGCAAATCAACGGAGCGGTTGCCCAATGCGCCGAGAGCCTCTGCGGCGGTTGAAAAAATGCTAACCCAGCGAACTCCATGCTGGCGGCAAACACATTCACTAAGCACGGAGGCAATGAGGGTTTCCGGCTCGATCAACCCCACACGCGCGCCAGTCTTGAGATGATCACCTCCTCCTCTGGAAGGAACCTCGCCATCGCGAGTATAAAGGGTGGTGTAGGTGCAGACAACGGGATTGTGGTGCCAAAATACCGCGAGTGTAAATTCATTGCGGCGGCGGGCAAGGACCGATTCCCAGCCATTCGCCCGCAAGTCCCTATAAATCTCCAGGGCATGCCTGCTGGATGCCTCGGGGTCAGAACTGCCCAAAGGAAAATACCGACAGGTTACTCCATGCTCAATTCGCACTGACAACTCCGCAGACACCTTGGCGAGGGGGTCTGGATATTTGCGACGAATAAGCCGGGCCCGCCAATAATTGCAATTGTCAGCGGGCCTTTTACTTAAGCGATCAGGACGAGGCTCACCCATTTCGAGCCCTCCAAGGGACTGATGCGCGGCAACAGCCTCATCCCAGCCGGCAAGGTGAAGGATGTTGTGGAGGGACCGGGCCTGCTCTGCGGCCTCGGAACGCAGTTTCGCCGGGAGGGAGAATGTCTTTCGACGGCCATAAAGCTGGAATTTGACCGACCAGCGTCGCCCGCGATGGGTGAGGCCGGCGCGAGTGTATGAGTTTTGAAAAATGCGCTTTTCCCAGTTTATGGGCTGGTCGAACGGATCAACAGACGGGCTTTTCGTGGTTTTCAAACAAATAGGGCGGATTGCTTGGACAGTGCATGGACACTGCCAACGGGACAAAATTGCACCACCATTTGAGAAAGGCAAGCCCACTCCATATTACCCAGCCAAGCAGGAATCGAATACGTTCCAGGAATTTTTTGACCTTTTCTTCAAAATGCACGGGTTTTATTAAAATTTTCGACGCATCGAAGCAGGCTTGGACCCAACTGGTTCATTGCACCCAAAGTGGCGATTGGGTTACGCCACGAAAACGGCACGTCGAACTTGGCGTTGCGAAAAGAGGCCATTGTTGCATGGCGAAGCACACGGCTTACTAAGCGCCGTTGGGTTGACACGAGTCACTGCGAACTGCAGCCCATCCCCGTCCTCCACTTATCGTCAGGTTTTTGTCGCGCATGAAGTTTGAACGTTTTTCATTCGAGGTTCCGGTGGACAGGAACCCCCTAAAGCGGAACAAAGGGTTCACCTTGATTGAGCTGCTGGTGGTTATCGCCATTATCGCCATTTTAGCGGGAATGCTGCTGCCCGCGCTTGCCAAGGCCAAGGAGCAAGGACGCAAAGCGCTTTGCGTCAGCAATCTGCGTCAAATATCCATCGGCACCACGATGTACGCGGATGACAACAAAGAAACCTTCTACAATGTGGGGGGCGACGTACCCAACGGAGGATGGTGGACCTCTGATCCCTCGAGCGACAAAATGCTCCCTGCCTGGGATCCAAGGGCTTACTGGGGCATTGCGTACATCCGTTATTTTGGAGGCACGAAACGGGTTTACCGCTGCCCTTCAGCGAAACATGTGGATGAATGGCGCGAAACCGGCCTCAAATGGAAGGCGGAGTTCTGGCTCAATGCCAGCTACGGCATTAACGAATATATAGTGGTGCCGCATACACCGGGGACCGCCGACAAAAAGCCTGGCAAGGCCCTGAAAATCTCAAGCATCCAAAGTCCGACAACCACTGTGCTGGCCCAGGACGCAGCGGAGCAAAAAATGGAAGGAAGGGAAGACACGGTCGGGCTTTTTGATGGCCAGGATGAATGTCTTAAACAATGGAAATACGACTTGGCTCCATTGTATCCGGAACGAAAAATGGAGTTTGAATGGTTCCGACATCCCAGCTGCACCACCCTTTGGGTTCCTGGCAACGTGTCCAGCATTCGCTACTCCAAGAAGGGGTATGATTATCGCTGGTACACCGGAGACAGCCCAATAACAGCCCCAAAATTTTAAGCCATGCGCTCAGCTCACCTCCATCCACTAGCCGCAGCACTAATGGTTCTCATTGGAGCGGCAGGATGTTCCAAAGAAGGGGCGCCACCGCCGCTTCAGGACCAGACATTCGCCACAGAACTGAAAAAAGCTTTCGAAAAAGCTCCCGCCGAAGCAAAAGAGTTGGTTGCCGATGCCGTGTCATCGTTTGAAAAGAACAACCTGCCACCGACCCTCGGGGCGTTGAAACAACTCATATCCCGTCAGGATATAACCCCGCAGATGAGATCCGTGGCCACACAAGGGTTGCTGCTGGTTAATGAGAAACTGACCCAAGCCGCGCAAAAGGGTGACGCAACCGCACAACAGGTCATACAGATCCAGAGCTTTACCAAATAATTTTCCCGCGCCCCTTCCTTTCAACAACATCAACCCAAGATTAAATGATCGACTACACTAAACGTCTACTGGGTTCGGCCGCGATGCTCATCGCCGCTGGAACCCTAGCCCAAGCACAAGTCGTGGAAATCCCCGCGAGCTTTGCCTACCCCACCAACCTGATAGACACGACCGCGCCCGGGTTTGTGGTGCGTGTTGTCCAAGCGGACAAGACTGCCGGGGAACTTCCCAACTCAACAGCGCGGACTGAAGCCCAGTTGGCAGGGGTTCTAGCCAATGAGCTTACCGGTGTCCTCTACACCAACGTGGCTAACCTGAACCAGTTGATGGATGACGGGGTCACTCCGAAGTTCAACCCGGATGGAACTTACTTTGAAACCGCAGTCATTGATTACCACTCTGGAACGTTCCCTGGGATTCCGGGCTTGAGCGATCCTCTGGCGGACATTACCGATCCAGCTTCCTTCAACAATGGCGACAGCTTCGCGGTTGAGGCGCTGACCTACTTGGTTCTGGAACCTGGCTTGTATTCCATGGTCGTGAACAGCGACGATGGTTTTCAGGTCAAAGTGGGGCCTGACGCCCGCGATCAAGCCACTTCCATTGTGCTCGGCACTTACGAGGGCGGCCGCGGAGCGAGCGACACCGTTTTCCAATTCCACGTCTCCCAACTGGGAGCTTATTCCTTCCGGCTCATCTATGAGGAAGGCGGCGGCGGATACGATCTCAATTGGTCCACAGCGGACACCAACGACGCCACAATTAAAACCGCAGTTAATGCAGAGGGCGGCATTCTGGCTTATCGAAAGATTTCCGGCGGGTCACCCCTCGTGATTGATCTGCTCGCTCCGGGAGCGGATGCAGTGGGCATCTCTCCCGCCGCAATCGTGAACGCACGAATCGTGGACGGCAGCACCGCCAAATTGGACACCAACAGCGTTAAGCTCTACTTCGACAATGTCTTGGTGTCGGCCTCCATCAGCAAAGCTGCAGCTGGCACCACTGTTTCCTATGACCCGCCCGGGCTGCTGAAAGGCCTGACCAAACACACCGTAGGCTTGGTCTTTGCTGACAACACCAGCCCGGCCAACGTCCGCAGCAACTCATATTCTTTTACCATTGCAAACTTTGGCAACATCGTGCTGCCCGCACCAATCTATTACGAAGACTTCGAAAGCCTCACCGAAGGCAGCCTGCCCGCAGGTTGGACTGTGGAAAACTACAGCACACCCGGCATCGAAGACACCAGCCCTGATGACCCCCTCGATATCCCTGGCTCCACTTTGTATGACAACTGGGTTTTGATCACCAAGGACCGTGTGCTCGCCATCGGAGCCGCTGGCCGTTGGTCTGGCGGAGACCGCGTCCGTTTCCCGGCTCAGTTCGTTAACGGTCAGCCCATTGATGGCATTGTTTCGAACAAATTCATGTATGCCGAGTCCGACACACGCGGCGGCAGCCAGGTCCAATATATGTTCACCAAGGACTATGATCTGACTGGAAAGACCAACTTGTTCGTCAGCTACTTCTCCATGTACGAACAGAACCAGGACAGCTTTGGTTCGACCGAGTACTCAATCGATGGCGGCACAACTTGGCTGCCCATTGTTTACATGATCGACACCGTTGATATCGTGAATGATGTAGACGGCAAACCTGATGCGTACGCAACGTTCACCAAGGTCAACTCCGACACTGCTGCCGATCCTCTCAATCCGGATGGCGACCGAACCTATGGTGCTTTCGTGGGCGCCGCCAGCAATACCTGGGTCAACCTAGGCCCTTACATTAGCGGTCGTGTTAATGACGACTCTGTCGAAAGCAAACGCGTTGAACTGTTCCCCATTCCCCAGGCCGACAATCAAAAAACCGTCCGTTTCCGTTTCGCCCAAGGCGGCACCGGCAGCTGGTACTTCGGCATCGACAATCTGGGCGTCTACAGCATCACCACTCCCATTCTGGTGGCTCCGAAAATCACGACCGTCAGCTCCGGTGTGGTCGGGACTCCCGGCCAATCAGTCGAACTGTCGGTTGCGGCCACAGGCACCGCGCCCCTCACCTATCAATGGACCTACAATGGTGTCGATATCGCAGGAGCCAACGGTACGAATCTTGTGTTTGCGTCGCTTAATAGCACCAACGCCGGCAAGTACACCGTGGTCATTCGCAACGATGCGGGCGTGGCCAGCAGCAGCGACATTAACGTCACCGTGGTTTCTGCGGATGTGGACTTGAAAACCGACTTGGTCGTTCACCTGGCCTTTAACGGTGACTACACCGACAACTCCGGCCGAGGCAACAACGCAACCGCAAAAGGAACCCCTGACTTCCAAGCTGGCAAATTCGGCCAGGCTCTACATATCAAATCCACTGCCGACGGATTGACCGCCAACTATGCAAGTTTGGGTTACCCCGCTGATCTGAAGTTCGGGGATGCCACTGACTTCACTGTGTCCATGTGGGTGCAGTACAGCAGCCAGACCGACGACCATCCCTTTATCTCCAATAAGAACTGGGACAGCAGCGGTAACAAGGGTTGGGGCGTGTTCAGCCAGAGTGGCAGCAACTTCCGTGTAAACATCACCGGAACAGGCGGCACCAAGTTTGAAAGCAAACCCACCATTCAGTTGAAAGACGGTCAATGGCACAACGTGGTGGTCAGCGTGAAGCGGACCGGCAACGTCGTTTCCTACGTGGATGGCGCCCAAGTGGGTTCCGTGGCGATGGCAACGACAGGCACGATCGACACCGACGACCTAGTCGGCTACGCAGTGAACATAGGCCAGGACGGCCGCGGCACCTACACCGACGGTGGCTCATCCTCCCTCGAAGGCCTGGTCGATGACGTGGGCATCTGGCGCCGTGCGCTGACCGCTGACGAAGTCGGCGGTATTTACCTCAAAGCCGCCTCAGGTTATGACATCACGACTGACGCCGTTACCGTGGGACTGGTGGGTCACTACACCTTCGATGGCGACTACAAGGACTCTTCAGGCCGGACTAACGATGCAACTGCAGCCGGCACCCCCGACTTCCAAGAAGGCAAGTTCGGTCAGGCGCTGCATATCAAATCTACCACTGATGGCTCCATCGCAAGTTACGCCACTCTGGGATATCCGAGCGACCTAAAATTCGGCGACTCCGCCGACTTTAGTATCGCGATGTGGGTGAAATATAGTAGCCAAACTGATGATCATCCCTTTATCTCCAATAAGAACTGGGACAGCAGCGGCAACAAGGGTTGGGGTGTGTTCAGTCAGAGCGGCAGCAACTTCCGTGTGAACATCACGGGAACAGGCGGCACCAAGTTTGAAAGCAAACCCACCATTCAGTTGAAGGACGGTCAATGGCACAACGTGGTGGTCAGCGTGAAGCGGACCGGCAACGTCGTTTCCTATGTGGATGGCACCCCATTGGCTTCCGTCGCGATGGCGACGACAGGCACGATCGACACCGACGACCTGGAAGGATACGCAGTGAATATCGGCCAGGACGGCCGTGGCACGTACACGGATGGCGGGTCTTCCTCTCTCGAAGGGCTCGTCGACGACGTAGGCATCTGGCGCCGCGCTTTGACAGAACAGGATGTCGCCACGATCTACCTGCGCTCAACCAAAGGAAAGAACCTCGCTGGCGTCGGTGCTGAGATACCCGTGACCCTGCCCATTAACATTACGAGCATCTCCAAGACAGCCACGAGCGTGAACCTAGTTTGGACCGGTGGGGATGGCCCCTTCCTGATTGAAGGAAAAACGGACATCGGCGCCGCCACTTGGACCAAACTTCTCACCACAGCGGATCGCACCGCCAGCATCCCGCTGGTGGGTTCAGCCATGTTCCTGCGAATTCAGGATAAAACAACGGACACCGTAAAATTGTTCCGGGCGGAAATGAACGGAGCCAAC
>JANYDC010000101.1 GCA_025359965.1 Pedosphaera sp. | reverse complement strand
CAGACGCTCGGTCAGGGAGAAGAAGGAAAGCTCAGCGGGGCGGATGATTTCAGGCATGCATTCTTTGACGAAATCCACAACCCATCTACTCAAAATCCACACCGGATTTTTAACATTATTTCAGTTTCTGGAAGTGCCCTTTAGCAAAGCATTCCCCTTGGCTATGGGGGAAACACCCCATAGCCCGAATAATAGGAATACCCCATCCTCTGCAGAGAAGTTTAAAACCACTCCCCTGGCGGGCCGGATACATGACTTCGACTGAAAGAAACACTGCCAACCAAAAATCCAGCAAAACCCTATGAAATATCCCATCTACATTTTCGTTGCCCTGCTGGCCTTGGCTTTGAGATCTCCAGCCCGGCTAAACGGCCAGGCTGTTGGTGTCAAAACCTACGAAACGTCCACGGTGCCCCGGGCTGTTGTCGTGAAGACTTTCGGGAAGTGCGAATTCTCGGAGGATGGCCAAACATTCACCACCCTAAAACCGTATCAAATATTAAAACAGGGTGCTTTTGTACGGACTGGCGAAGGGGCTCGGGCGGATCTATTTTTTCGGCGCATAGGCACGACCGTAAGGCTGCAGCCGGAGACAGAGATTCAGCTGGAAACCATGAACCGATCCATGAAGGACGGTGAAGCGGTGATGCAAACGCTCATCAACCTCCGCACCGGAAGAATATTTACAGCCGTGCGGTCAATGATAGCAGGCAGCTCTTTTGAAATAAGAAACGCAGCCGGTCGCTCAGTCGTCGAAGGCGGCGGAGGCAAAGGACGCTATATTATTACCGCGGATGGCACTCATGTGGCGGAAAAGAACTCGGTTGTGCCGCTTAAGCTGGTGGGCGAAACCGGTGTGACGATCATTACCCCTGGGCAAAAATTCAGTTCGAGAGAAGGCAAAATGCTGCCTTTGGAGGCCTCAGAAGCAGTGAAAAACCTCATCGAGTTTGATGAACTGGACGCCATTTCGGAGCAGCCTGACACGACTGAATCCACCCCCTCCGCCCGCTGAACTGCTCATCAGCAATCACGCCCTTCAGACCACTAGATAAATGAAAACCTTGTTCACATCCGAGGCAACTTCCAAGGGCGGGCGCTCGGGCACCATTTCGTCCAAAGATGGATTGCTGGAGATTACCTTGGGCAATCCACTGGAGGCCGGAATCGAAAAACGCGGCCCCAATCCGGAGCTTCTATTCGCCGCCGCGTATTCAGCCTGCTATCACGGCGCGCTGACGAACGCAGCCAAGAAGCTAGGCACTCCACTCGTCGATTCCACAGTCCGGGCTTCGGTGAGTCTCATCGAAGATGACGACGGAGGCTACCGTCTTGGAGTGACACTTAATGCCAAGCTCCCCGGAGTCGACCGGGCACAGGCTCAACATATCATGGAGGAAGCCCACAAAACCTGCCCGTACTCCAAAGCATTGCGCGGCGATACATCAGTTAGACTGAGCCTTGATTAGCGGTGGGGGGTTTCGGAGGCAACACTCGGTGGGGTAAAACCCCATGGCAGTCTGGAAGCCCTCCGCGTATTCTCCACACAAACCCATGTTGGGCCACTTTTGCCATTGTTCAAACGGCAGAATTCAACTGCAAACACCGTATATTATAACATTATGACAACACTTGAAATCAAAGGAGACTGGAACATCATCAAAGGCAAAATGAAACAGAAATGGGCCAAGCTGACCGATGATGATCTCCAATACGTCGATGGAAAACAGGACGAGCTTGTCGGGCGCATTCAAAAACGCACCGGAGAAACCCGCGAAGTCGTTGAGAAGGCCATCAAGGAATCCAGCAAAACGGATTGTTGCTCCTAAGAAAGAGTTTCAAAGTCTTTGATTGTCTCATTTGAAGGCCGGGGCGGGAGTGCCAGCTCTTCGCCCTGGCCTTTAACAAACCACAAGCTCCAATCGTGAAACTTAAAAACTTTGAAACAACACCGACTCGATTCTGCTTCCCAGCCCACGGATTCTTTCGCCACGAGGGTCAGGCACTCCGGCAAAAACTCATAGCGAACCGGGATTACAAGGCCAAAACCACCGGTCGGCACAGTGAGTTTTGAGGTGTCCTCGGGTGGGGGAACTTTTCAGCAGCAGATCTTTGGGGGCAAGGCGCGCACACGCACCGGATTTTTCCAGCAACAGCAACCCAACCACAAATTGATAACCATCCCTTTGAAGCACCTTATCCCAATTCTGTTTATCTCGCTTGGCATCATGATGTCCTGAAGCGGCTGCAACACGGCCCACGGATTTGGGAAGGACGTGGAAAAGGCTGGAGAAAAGATTTAGGAAGGCACTAGGTGACGGATAAAAAGTAGGGTTACACCCCATAGCGAAGAACTCATATTAAAAGCATAGTGCTATCAGAGTTAACCAAATCGGTACATTCCGTTTAAGAACTTATTATTATGAAATCAAATCATTCTCTCGCCCTTCTCACCGCAGCAGGCGTCTTAATGTTGAGCGCATCATCCATTCGCGCTTCTGACTCGGACGACCGCATTGAGTCGGCAGCCAAGAAATCCTACGTTTTCAAGACCTACCTCAAAAACGATTCGATCAAGACCGAATCCAATAATGGCGTGGTCACCCTTAGCGGCACTGTCATGGAGTCATCCCATAAATCCCTGGCTGAAAACACCGTTGAAAGCCTGCCCGGCGTCACCAGGGTGGACAACCAGATCAAGGTCAAAGACGTAAATAATGACGAGCATTCCGACTCATGGCTGAGCACCAAGGTGAAAACCACCCTGTTTTTTCACCGCCACGTTCGGGCAAGCAAAACTGATGTCAACGTTAGGAATGGCATTGTCACTCTTAGCGGTGTCGCCTCCAGCCAGGCCCAGAAGGATCTCACCACTGAATACGCCAAAGACATTGAAGGCGTGAAGGAAGTGGTTAATCAAATGACCATTGCGAACACTCAGGCCAATCCAGACCGAAGCATGGGCGATAAAATTGACGATGCGTCCATCACCGCACAAGTCAAAGCCTCTCTGCTGGCTCATCGCTCCACCAGCGCCATAAAGACCAAGGTACAAACCATGGACGGCGTCGTCACAGTCAGCGGCACGGCCAAGAACGCAGCGGAGAAAGCTCTGGTCACCAAACTTGTCGCCGACATCGACGGAGTTATCAGCGTGGTCAACAACATGACCATCGGCACGCCCGTAGCGACCAACTAATCCCCGCGCGCCATTGTGAGGTGGGGC